>NZ_JBSHNE010000064.1:0-21659 GCF_053646035.1 Streptomyces sp. NPDC055287
AGCCACACCGACCGCCCCAACGATCCGCACCACCACACCGGGAAAGTGGAACCCGGCGCCCACCCGACGCGACAACCGGGCCGCCAACCTGCCCCTACCGACCTCGCTCGACAGCTGCCTGGAGTGGCACGACGGCACCCCGGCCGTCCAGTTACATCGCTCCCCGCCGCCACGTCATCAGCTGACTGCCTGAACTCGCACAGCGCAATGCCCGGAACAGCCGTCTTCCGTTGCCCACGTACGCCGGCTGCTCCGGGCTTCCCATCCCGTAGCAAGTACGAGAGGAAGCCCCAGTATGACCAGCCCTGCCTTACCGAGGAAGACCCTCCACCTCACCGCGGCGGCCGTGCCGCTGGCCGGATGGACCGCCCACACCGTCGTCCTCCACCGGCGCCTGGCCGCCGCCCAGCGCGATCTGCTGACCGGCACCCTGCGCCGCGAGCCCTTCCTCGCACGTGCGCAGCGAATCCTCGAGCGACACCCGCACGACGCGGCCCTGATCCTTGCGGACGCCGACCACTTCAAGACCCTCAATGACGCCTTCGGTCACGCCGCCGGCGATACCGCCCTCGCCGCGATCGGCGCCCGGCTCACCGAATGGGCCGGCAAGCGGGGAACGGTCGGCAGGCTCGGAGGCGACGAATTCGCCGCCCTCACCCGCATCCACCCCTTCCACCAGGCCCTGCGCCTGGAGCACCTCGCCCACCTGCTCGCCCAGCCGGTCACCTACGACGGCGAGCAGCTGCCCCTCGCGGTATCAGCCGGCTGCGCGACCCCTGACACGGTCGGCTCGCACGACCTGGCCGTGCTGATGCGCGCGGCCGATGCGGCCATGTACGAGGGCAAGCAGAAGGGAGTCGTCGTTCAGGCGCGCCCCCACCACGCCCAGACGCGCAGCGTCAACGGCCGCCGCGAAGGACGCCCTGGTACCCACGCCCGCCCGACCACTGCCGCAGCATGGCCCCGCCCGCACGCCTGAGCACAGCAATGCCCCGGGGCAGGCTGTTCCGTCACCAGCAGATTGCCAGCCAGCCACCCCGGGGCACCCACAGCCTGCCCGAGTAAGGACACCAACATGCAATCGCCCTCCCTTCCCCTCGATCTCCTCATCGGCCCTCAGCGCGCCGCCCAGTTCATCGGCACCCTGGTCCGCGAGTTCATCGCCGACGACCTACTCCCGGAACCTGTCGCCTTCCGGCTGGTCTGCGAAGGCGTCCTCGACGGCGACCCGTTCCTGCTCGCCGACCCGGGCCAGGCGTGGGTCCTGCGCCCCGAGACCACCGACCCCGCCCCGGCACTGCTCCTCATCATCCGCCGGGCCACCGACCAGCTGGCCGTCGAAGACGAACACGGGCAACGCCACCAGATCCCGCTGTGCGCGCTGGCCACCTACCAGCTCGATCAGTGGTGTTGGGCCCGGCCCGAGAAGGAGCCCGCCTCGTGAACACCACCCTCCACACCACACAGCTCTCGTCCTGCCGTCAGTGCGCCGGCAGCCCGGCCGCCGTCCTGGGCTCGGTGTCAGCCTCGAACGTCAACTCCAAGGAGGTGGCGCGGTGAGCGTCATCGGACAAGCATCGACCACGGCAGCATGCGCGGTACCGCCAGCACACTAACCACAGGTCCGCGCAACCAAAGCCTGCGGCTGCCTGACAGCGGTCCGAGAGGCGCGCAGCGCGCCAGAAGCCCGTCCAGCAGCGGGGCCAGAAGCAGAAGGAATGGGCTGGCGGCCAGTACGTCATCAGCGGCACCGGCTCCCGCCCCGGACGCCCGATCCTCCCGCCCGGCGTATGCCCCACCGAAGACTGCGGTCAGGAAGTCGCCGGACGCACGATCAGCACCGCGGATAGGTCCGCATCCACGTCCAGGGATCCACGATGCCGCCACGCAGCTTCTGCTCCGACTCCTGCGCCTCGGTCGGAATCGCGCTGGCCGAGCTGCGCATGGGGGCATCCGCCAGCTGGCAACCGCCCGCAGATGACAACCGCCCGTGCATAGGAGACGGATGGACCGCTTCTTCCCATTCCGGCCCGCCGCGACTCCGGCCGGGCCGGTGTCCGGGCCCCACAGAGCAGCAAGAAAGGACCTCCATGGACGGCACGCCTGCGCTCGATACGCCCAGGACCGCGTTCAAGCGGCTGCTCTGTCACGCAGCTTCGTATCGCCAGCAAGCTCTCAGTGATGCAGCACGGAAGGCAATGGAGCAGGGAGTGGCCGCAGCAGCTGCGGCCGCTAGGAGCACCCGCTCCGCCTACCCGGCATCCCTGGCTCTTGTCCTGAACGAGGACGCATGGACGGGTTATCCGCCGGTTTTGGACGGTGAGGGCAGCATCGAAGCAGCCGCCGTCGCCTACCTGGGGGACGGGGTCTGGGTCCATCACGCCCTGCAAACTGGTGCCGACGGTCCTTGCGATGTCCTGACTCTGTGCGTGCCCTGTCCATGCGGGGGTGGATATCGCAAATCCCATCCCATCAGCAATGAGGAAGAATTACTGGGCGCTTTGGCCGACCTGGGCGAAGCGGCCCTGCCGCCGTGTCGGTTGCGCACTCGGTGCCGCAGCATCCCCCGCTCGGCGGTTACCCCCCTCGGCGGCCCGGGCCGCGCTGCTGTCCGGCCCGACCGGCACGACGACGAACGGCAAGGTGACCGGGAACTCGTTCGCGACGTACTTGAAGTGGTTGCTCACCTCGACGCCGCCGGCGGCCCTCCAACGCAGGAAGTGCAGATCGTCCATTTTACCGACCGCAGGAGCTCGTGAACGGGCTCTGAACTGCGACGATTCATAGATTACATGTCCGTGACGGTGGGGTGGGCTCGTTGTTGTAGCTCGTCTGGATGGTCTCGTAGGACGGGCCCGTCCACCGGGACGGTGAACGGGCCGTGTCCGAGGCAGACATCCCCGAGTAGGCCCTCGTGTTACTTGCGCCAGAACAGGTGGTGCGTCACACCGCTCGGGCTGGGCACGACCTCGAGGTAGAACCGGTCGAGCAGCTCATCGGGTGACTCCCAGAGTCGTAGTCCGGACCCGAGCTTCACCGGGGAGACCGCCACGTGCATGGTGTCGACGAGGTCGGCGTCAAGGAACTGCCGGATGGTGGTAACCCCGCCGCCGAGTCGGACGTCCTTGCCCTGCGCCGCCTCCCGTGCCTGATCGAGGACCGTGGCCGGGTCGCCGTCGACGAAGTGGAACGTGGTGTCGGAGAGCGTGAGCGAAGGACGCTTGTGGTGGGTCAGGACGAATACCGGGGTGCGGAACGGGGGCTCGTCCCCCCACCAGCCGCGCCAGTCATGGTTGGGCCAGGGCCCGCGCTGGGGCCCGAACTTGTTGCGGCCCATGATCTCGGCGCCGATGTTGCGCGAGTAGTCCCGCGTGAAGTAGTCGTCGAGGCCCCGGCTCCCCCCGGGGTCGGTGCGCATGGGCCAGCTCGCCGTGGCGCCGGCCCAGGCGAACAGCCTCTCGGGCTCGACATGACCGAACGGCCTCTCCATGGTCTGGTCCTCCCCGGCACCGATTCCGTCACTCGAGACGCTGAAGTTCTGGACTCTCAGTAGCTGAGCCACGTGTTCCTCCCGTGTTGTCGACAACGGTGGTGAGACTCTCCTGGCCAGAAAAACTCATCGCTGCGTCCGTGACCGGCCAGAAACTAGGCTACCTACTAGGGGCCGTTCGGCCGTCTGATCCAGCCCAAGGACCGTTCGACGGCCCGTTGCCAGTTTTCGTACTCCGACGCCCGTCGCGTGGGGTCCATGTCCGGCAGCCATTGGGCCGCCCGGTGCCAGTTGCCGCGCAGCACTTCCAGGTCCGCCCAGTAGCCGGCGGCCAGCCCGGCGGCGTAGGCGGCGCCCAGGGAGACGGTCTCGGCCGCCATGGGCCGCACCACCGGCACGTCGAGGACGTCGGCCAGGATCTGCATGAGGAGGTTGTCGGACGTCATACCACCGTCGACCTTCAGCTCTCTCAGGGTGAGCGAGGAGTCGGCGTTCATGGCGTCGACGACCTCCTTCGTCTGCCAGCCGGTGGATTCCAGCGCCGCCCTGGCCAGGTGCCCCTTGGTGATGTACGAGGTCAGGCCGACGATGACGCCGCGTGCGTCGCTGCGCCAGCGGGGTGCGAAGAGACCGGAGAACGCCGGGACGATGTAGCAGCCGCCGTTGTCCTCGACGGTCCGCGCAAGGGTCTCGATGCCCGGTGCGCTGTTGATGAGTTCCAGCCGGTCGCGGAACCACTGGACCAGGGCGCCGGTGACGGCGATCGGGCCTTCCAGCGCGTAGACCGCGGGCTGCTCGTCGATCTTGTAGGCGACGGTGGTGAGCAGTCCATTGCTGGACCGGACGACGTCGGTGCCGGTGTTGAGCAGCAGGAAGCTGCCGGTTCCGTAGGTGCACTTCGCCTCGCCCGGGGAGAAGCAGGTCTGCCCGAAGAGCGCGGCCTGCTGATCGCCGAGCGCGGCCGTGATGGGCCTGCCGGGGAGCACCGAGCGGTCCTCGCCGTACCACTCCGCCGAGGACCGGATCTCGGGCAGGATCGCGTGCGGAATCCCGAAGAACCCCAGCAGTTCCTCGTCCCATTCGAGCGTGCCCATGTTCATGAGCATCGTGCGGCTGGCGTTGGTCACGTCGGTGATGTGGCGGCCTCCCGCCGTCCCCCCGGTGAGGTTCCAGATCAGCCAGGACTCCATCGTGCCGAACAGGACGTCGCCGTTCGCGGCCCGCTGTGCCAGACCGGGCACGTGGTCGAAGAGCCAGCGGATCCGTGGTGCGGAGAAGTAGGTCGAGGGCGCCAGGCCGCAGCGTTCCAGGAAGAACGCGTCGCCCGGGTCGCTGCGCAGGTCTTCGACGAGCGGGGCGGTGCGGGTGTCCTGCCAGACGATCGCCCTGTTCAGCGGGGTGCCGGTCCGCCGGTCCCAGAGGACGGTCGTCTCGCGCTGGTTCGCGATGCCCAGGGCCGAGACGGCCTCGGCGGCGACGCCGTCGCCCGCGCCGGACAGGGCCTCGGGCACGATGCGTCGCAGATTGCGCCAGATCTCCAGGGCGTCGTGCTCGACCCAGCCGGGCTTCGGGAAGAACTGCTGGTGCTCGCGCTGGGCCACGGACACCAATCGCCCGCGGTGGTCGAACAGGATGCACCGGGTGGAGGTGGTGCCCTGGTCGATGGACATCACATACCGTTCGACCATGATCCGGACCGCCTTCCGATGCGTGGAGATGCGCTGCGCGAGGGACCTACCAGCGGGCGGCCCCCAGGTTTCGTGAGATCGCCCGGGCGGCCTCACGGAGCAGGGTGAGCAGCTTGAGTTCCGGCCGGCCCCTGACGTCGCAGATCCGCTCGACCGGGCCGGACAGGCCGATGGCGCCCACCGCGAGGCCGCCGTGCCCCCTGATGGGCGCGGCGACGCCGGCTTCCCCCATGCTCATCTCCTGTACTTCGGCGCCCCAGCCGTTCTCCCGGATCTCGGCGAGGGCGTGGGTCAGCTCGTCCGCGTGGGCCAGAGTGTGCCGGGTGTACGCCTCCAGCCCGGCGTCGACCGCCGAATCGAGGTTCGCGGTGCCGAACGCCAGCAGCACCTTTCCGAGCGAGGAGGCGTGCAGGGGCAGCAGTGCGCCCACGTCCAGGGTCTGGAGGGTGTCGTCCGGCCGGAAGACGTGGTGGATGACGAGCACTCTGCCTTCCAGGGGAGTGCCGAGGCGGACCGCTTCACCGCTGCGGGCGGCCAGGGCGTCGGCCCAGTTGATCGAGCGCGATCGCAGTTCGTTCACATCGAGGTAGCTGGTGCCGAGGTGCAGGAGGGCCGCCCCGAGCTGGTACTTCCCGGTCGCCGCGTCCTGCTCGACGAAATCCACGTGCTGGAGGGTGCGCAGAATGCCGTGGGTCGTCCCCTTCGCCAGCCCCAGCGAGGCGGCCACTTCCCCGAGCCCGAGCCGACGGGGGCCCGCGGCGAGCAGGCGGAGAATTGCCGCCGCCCGTTCGATGGACTGGACGGGACCGGCCATACCGCGATTCTAGATCCGCCTTCCCCGTCCCACATCGGCCATGACACGGTGGTTTCTCCCGATCTCGACTTGCGTTCGGTAATGCCGACCAACGTTTATTGACCGGTTTCTTATCACTTCATAGCGTGCGTGACGTCGGCACCCGTCGGCACCGTTCGCCAAGGAGGGCAGATGGCCGCCCAGCTCAACATCGTCGATCCCAAGGCAGTCGATCGCCTCGGCCCCGACGCTGTCGATCATGTCTGCCCCCTGCCCCACGCCCCGGGGGCCGTGCCCGCCGTCCGCGGGCGGGTCCGCAACATACTCGCCGAGTGGGGCCTGTCTCCCGACGCCATCATGGACGCACTCGTGGTGGTCTCGGAGCTCCTGACCAACGCACTGGTCCACGCCCTGCCACCGGCGACTCTGCGGTTGTCGTGGGTCCGCGTCGACGGACATGGGGCCCTGCGCGTGGAAGTGACCGACGCGGGACCCGTCCTCGCCGGTGACGGATGGGGAGCCCCGGACCCGGACGAGCACGGCCGCGGCATCGACATCGTCACCGCGTTGGCTACCCGCTGCGGCATACGCGTTGGCACCGAGGGGATCACACGCTGGGCCGACCTCCCTGCGGCCTAGTACTCCAGGCAGAAAATCGTTGCCTGAGCTGGTCGGTAACGTTGTTCCAGGCATGGTCCGTCGAGGAAACCTCCGCGACTGCCCCGGCCACCGCCCGCCGCAAGGCCCGCAAAGCACCCACCGACGCAAAGCGGAAGGCACCGACGGCCACGGCCAAGGAACAGAAGCGCCGCCCCGCGGAGAAGGCAACCCAGCCCAAGAGCATGAAGACCAAGCCCGCGAAGAAGACGGCACCTGCCGCACCGGCCAAGGAGAGCGGGGGGCTGACCGAACAGATCGTGGCAGTCCTCGCCAAGTCCGGCCAAAGCCCCGTTCGCGCCCGCGATGTCGCCCAAGCACTGGGACGCGACGAAACGACCAGCAGCATCAATGCCGTACGCAGCACACTCGACCGCCTCATCGCCACCTCCAGGGCGCAACGCGCCGGCCGCGGCCTCTACCAGGCACCCGCAAACTGACCACCCCCATCAGTCCGTGGACAGGAGAAAGCGCTCAGTGCGGGCCAGGATCAGGGTCGTCGTGGTCGGATCCGTAGACCCGGCGGCCAGGCATGCTCGTCCATCCGGGCAGCATCCCAGCCACTGCTGACACCGGGCATGGCCGACGGTGGACGGTGTCATCGGCAAGTGGAACGAGCGAAGGTCGCCAGCGAGGTCCGCAAGCGCCCCAGCGCCGAGAGGGCGACCGCGATCCTCTGCCACTGCCCGCCCGACAGGTCCGTGCCGCCCCAGTTGGAGCTCGCGACCAGGGTGTCGAGCCCGTACGGCACCTTCGCAATGACGCTGTCCCCGCCGGCCGCCCGCGCGGCGTCCAGCAGCAGGGCATCGTCCTGGATGCGGGGCTGGCCGAGGTGGATGTTCGCACGCAGGTCCATGGGCCAGCGCGTGTAGTCCTGCGGCACCAGCCCGACCGCAGGGGCGCAGCGGCGAATGTGGCCGCAGGAATCCGAGGCGTGGATCCAGGCGCTCGGTGCGCAAGGGCGCCTCCCACTGCCCCCACCGACAGACGAACGCCTGCGCTGCCGGTCGCCGTTCGACCGGCGAGGCGGACGTTGCCATGGCGGCAGTGGGGGTCAGTCGTCCGAGCCGCCGCGAGAGCCCGCGTTCTTGCTCGTACGGCCCGCCCAGGACACCAGCTCGGCCGCCGCCAGTGTCACGGCAGCCACCGCGCGCACCCAACTGGGGCCGCCCCGCGCCGCCCACACCACACAGACACATCCTCCGGCAGCGAGCGCCAGGACCCCCGACAGGACCAGCACAGCCATGCTCATTTCCCCCACCTCACCTCTCGCGTTCCGCGCATCCTCTCATCGCGCCGAACGACCGCCCCTGACGGCCCGTGTTGTTCGTCGCCCCCCGGCCGGTCACACGCTCGCGTCGCGGTGGGTCGGTTCGCCGTCGAGAACGGTGAGCAGCACCGGGAGGTCCGGCAGGTTTGCAGCAGTCCTCTGACTGGGCGTTCTGCCGCGCCTGCCGGTGGGTTGTCTGGATTTGTGCCGCGCGCCGCGCGTGCGGGCTGGCGATCTTGTGCTCATCGAGCCCCTGGGGCCTGCCGAGAATGCGGCCAAAAACTGCGGGAGGACGCGCCTCGGCGTTGCACCGGTAGGCGACAGCCCCCGCCCAGCGGGGCCTTCGCTGCGCCTACCCCCGACTAGGCGACCACCCCTCCGCGTTGGTATTCTCATCTCCCTATTTGAACGCGTTCAAATAGGGAGTCAGGCTATGCCTCAGCCGACCACGCCCGACCGAACTGACATGCCCGCGGTCGCCCCAGGCCCCACCACCCACGACCGATCAGCCAGCCCACCGGGTCCGCGATCGGCCTGCCCAGCCGCACCTGGTCCTCCAGGTGCCGGGCGAGCCGGTCGGCAAGGACCTGCGGGGCGTCAGCATGACCGACGAACCCGGCTACCTGGGCCAGTTCGGTGCGGGTGGCGGCCTCCACCAAGCGGCGGGCGGGCGGGCGAGGCAACGCAACATCCACTGCGGGCGGCGTGGGGACCGTGTATACCGGAAGGACGGTGACGCCACAACCGGGTTTGAACCGGGCACACCGACAGCGCCATGATGGAGCCGTTCGGGTGGCCTCGGTGCGGTGGGAGCAGCAGATGCGGCGAGACGGGAAGTCGGCCCCGTCCGATCTCCAGCTGAAGATCGTGCTGCACGGCACGAGACCGCCCCTGTGGCGGCGCGTCGTGCTGCCGTCCGACACCTCCCTCGGGACGCTGCACGACGCCATCCAGATCGCCTTCGGATGGCACGGTGGCCATCTGCACCTCTTCACCGACGAGTTCGGCCGGGGGTACGGCGATTCGGCCCGACTCACCGACATCGATCTCGGCTTCGGCCGCGGGGTCGGCGACGAGGACGCCAACGCGCTCGGCGACGTACTGGCCGAGGAGGGAGCACGGCTGCGCTACGTCTACGACTTCGGCGACGACTGGGAGCACGGAATCACGCTGGAGAAGACACTGCCGCGCCCGGTCGGCGCGGAGCGGACGGTGCGCTGCGTCGGCGGGCGTCGCGCCGTTGTACCGGCCGATGACATCGGCGGCGTGTGGGGGCTGGCCGAGGTGCTGGAGTTCCTCGACACCCCGGACGGGGCCGGGGATGGCCCGTACGGTGAGCTTGTCGCCGAGCTGCGGGCGGCCGGTTACGACCCGGCGGCCTTCGACCGGGACGGGATCACGGCGCGGCTGGCCCAGTTGACGCCGGACGCGGTGTCCGGAAAAGCGAAGCCGCCGGCCGGTGATCGGGCCGGGCGCGGCGGTGTCCGTCGGCTGACCGCCGAGGACGTGGCGTTGTGTAACTGCGGGCAGTGCCGGGTGGGCGATCCGGTCGATGCCGGAGTCGACGGACCGGCCGAGGATGTGCCTGTGCTGCGCCCGGTGACCCTGGCGCCGCAGGAGGACCTTGTCGCTGCCGTGCGGGGTGTTCCGCTCTTCGACGCGGCGCTGCGGCTCGCCGCTTGGTGCCGCGAGGGACGGCAGGTCACCGCCGGCCGGGTACTGCGGCCCGCGCTCGCCCGTGAGGCCGTCGAGGAACTCCAGCTGTGGAAGCTGGCCGGCGATGACTCGCCGTACGCCGATGCCGTCGCGCGGGCTCGTGCGTTGGAATCGCTGCGCAGCGCCAAGGACGTGGCCGTACTCGACGATCCGTGGTGGCTCGCCGTGGACGGCGGAATGATCACGATCAGCGGGGGCCGCGCGTGGGGCGGCGCGGCGACCGACTTCGCCGGCGGGGACCTTCTGGAGTTCTGGGCCGCCACGCTGGGCGATCTGCTGGAGGAGATCGGCGAGTCGGGGGTGCTGGACGGGCGGCACGGTGAGCTGGGCGAGTTGACGGCCGAGATCGCCGACGGACTGGTCGGCCTGCTGTACGACGCCCCGGACGACGCCTGGGTGGACGTCGACGACCTGCGCGCGAAGGCCCGTGAGGCGGGCGAGAACGGGCCGGAGTTCGATCTCTTCCAGGCGCTGTTCGCGGCGTCCTTCCGGGAACTGGGGGAAGGGCTCGCCCTGCTGGGCGCGGTGAAGTACGAGCCCGGTGACGGCGACGATTCGGCCGAGGAGACTCTGCACACACTCCTGAACGCCATGGGCGGACAGAAGCCGGGCGGTTCAGGAACCTTGCCGTCGGCGTCGGACCGGTCGCGGGACGGCAGGCGCGGGGACCGCATGCGGCTCACCCCGCTCGGTCGCTACGGGCTCCGCGCCTACCTGATGGAGTGTGGTGTGCCCGCGCCCCTGCTCGGTGAGTACGCCGAAGCGGACGCCGGCGCTCTGCTCCAGGGGCTCCTGGGCTACTCCCCCGAGGAGATGCGCCGGGAGGTCGAAGGGTGGCTGGAACACCGCTCCGCGGCGGATGCCGCGGTAGGGCTGCTCGACGCATGCGTGGGAGCCGGCCCCGAAGCAGCGGCGAAGCGCGCCGTGGCCCAACTGGTGCTGGCCGACCTCGACGACCCCCGGGCACTGCGTGTGCTGCGCAAGGCAGCGGACTCCGACGTCGATGGGTGCCGACAGGTGGCCACCGCGACCCTGGGCGCGCGCCTTGGGGCAGAAGCACCCGTGGACCCGGCGCGGGCGGAGGAGGCCGGATTGTGGCTGCTCATCGACGGGCTGTCGATCCTGGCCGGTGCGGGGGAGAGCGAGGACCTGACCCGGGGCTTCCTGGAGAACTGGAACACGGCGCCGGAGGCGCTCGAACAACGGGTGGACGAGCTGTGGCGAGTGGAGCACCCAGCCACCGCCCAAGTGCTCGCCGAAGTGAGTGAGGGCCTGCGCGGCGTCGACAAGCGGCTGGCCAAACGCATGCGTACCGCGGCGAACAAGGCCCACTCCCGCCGGTGACAGCAGGGCCGGAACCTGCTGGTGCACGAAGACGCGGTGAAGACCGCCTGGACGACGGTGAGGCGAAAGAAAGCGTGGCACGAGTCCTCGTACGGGAGCAGGGCACGGGCACGGGGAGCGTGCCGCCATTGGCCACACCGGAATCGGCTGCCTGGGCGCGGAGTCTGCTCAACGACGGCTGGGCGGCGGTGTTCCTGCCCGGCGAGCCTGCCCGCCTCGGCCGGTTGCTGCTGTGGCAGCCCGCCGGGGCAGCCGCCGCTGAGAGCATGGCACCCGCGGGCGTCGAGACGGAGGCGGTGGAGCTGGTGCTGCCGCACGGCCGCTCGGTCAGACGGCGTAAGGCGGAGGGTTACGCGCTGCCCGTCGCCCTCGCTGTTGCCGCGCTGTCCGGGGCACAGCCGCCTCACCCCTCCGCCGTCGCCTGGCAGGCAGCCGCCCGCTTCGCGCTCCGGCTGCTCGCCGATGGTCGTCTCCACCCGGCCCTCACCTCCGCCGGCTACGACACCTGGCAGGCGGGCCCCTTCACCGCCGCACAGCGGCAGACGCTGGACGCCTTCGCCGCCGCACTCCCGCCCCACGCCCACTGCCTGCCGGAGCCGGGTCCGGCCCCGCTGCGGATCGCCGAACCGGGCGCGCTGGTACGTCAGTTCTGCGACGCGGTCGCCGACGAATTGGTCCGCACGCCTGCCGCACCACTCGCGATGGGAGCGCTGCCGTACGCCTGGCGCGAGACGCGTGCCGTGCCCGCCCTGCGCGAGTGGGCCGAGGAGACCGCCGCCGCGTTCACCGCCGGCATCAGGGTCTCGCTACGCGTCGACGTACCCGAAGGACGGCGCCGGCAGTTCCAGGCCGTCCTGCAGCTGCACACCGCGGCGGATCCGGCCCTCGTCGTGGAAGCCGCACGGCTGTGGAACGAGCCGGCCGAGACCGAGCGCCTGCTCGGCCCGCGCGCCGAAACCGAGACTCTACTTGCGCTGCGCCGCGGCGCCCGCCTCTGGCCACCGCTCGACCGGCTGCTGAAGGACGCCGCTCCGGACCAGCTGCGGCTGACCGACGACGAGGCGTTCGACCTGCTGGGCGACGCCACCGACACGCTGCGCGCCGCCGGTATCGACGTGCACTGGCCGCGCGAGCTGGTCAAGGCACTCACCGCCACCGCGGAGATCGGGCAACGCACCGCGCCCGGCTCCAGCGCAGGCGGCCTCCTCGACGCCGACGCCCTCCTCGACTTCCGCTGGCAGCTCTCGCTCGGCGGCGAACCGCTCACCGAGGCCGAGATGGACGCCCTCGCCGAGGCACGCCGCCCCCTGATCCGGCTGCGCGACCAGTGGGTGGTCGCCGACCCAAAGCTGGTGGCCCGCGCCAGGCGCCGCCGGATGGAACCGCTCACCCCCATGGAGGCACTCAGCGCCGCGCTGACCGGCGAGGTGGAGCGGGACGGGGAAACTCTTCGCTGCGCGGCGGCCGGAGCGCTCGGCGACCTCGTCGCCCGTATCCGCGACCCCGAATCCCGAACCCCCGCCGCCCAGCCCGCCGCTCTGAAGGCCACGCTGCGCGACTACCAGAAGCGGGGTCTTGCCTGGCTGGCCGAGATGTGCGAGCTCGGTCTCGGTGGCTGCCTCGCCGACGACATGGGCCTGGGCAAGACCATCACCTTGCTCGCTCTGCACCTGCACCGCCAGACCGATCCCACCACCGCGGGCCCCACGCTCGTCGTCTGCCCCGCCTCGCTGCTCGGCAACTGGCAGCGCGAGGCGGCCCGGTTCGCGCCGGCCACGCCGGTGCGCCGCTACCACGGCGGCGACCGCCACCTGAAGGACCTGGCCGGGAACGAGATCGTTCTGGCCACCTACGGTGTCCTGCGCCGCGACCGGGAGGCCCTCGCCGAGAACGCCTGGTCGCTGATCGCCGCCGACGAGGCCCAGCACGTCAAGAACCCCTACGCCGTCACCGCCCGTGCGCTGCGTGCCCTGCCCACCCGCGCACGCGTCGCCCTCACCGGCACCCCCGTGGAGAACAACCTCTCCGAACTGTGGGCACTCCTCGACTGGACCACCCCCGGGCTCCTCGGCCCGCTCCCCGCCTTCCGTGACCGGCACGCCCGCGCGATCGAGTCGGGCGAAGACCCCGAGGCCGCCGCACGGCTGTCCCGCCTGGTCCGCCCGTTCCTGCTCCGCCGCAGGAAGTCCGACCCGGGCATCGCACCCGAACTGCCCGCCAAGACCGAGACCGACCGAGTCGTCCCGCTGACGGCTGAACAGGCGAGCCTGTACGAGGCGGTGGTCCGCGAGACCATGGCGAAGATCTCGGAAGCCGAGGGCATCGCCCGACGCGGCCTGGTACTGAAACTGCTCACCGCCCTGAAGCAGATCTGCAATCACCCGGCTCAGTACCTGCGACAGTCCAATCCGCTGCGCGGGCGGTCCGGCAAGCTCGACCTGCTCGACGAACTGGTTGACACCATCACCGCCGAAGGCGAGTCGGTGCTGGTCTTCACCCAGTACAAGCAGATGGCGACCCTGCTGGAGAAGCACCTCGCGGAACGAGGCGTCCCCACTCTCTTCCTGCACGGCGGCACCCCCGTCACCGCGCGCGAGGAGATGGTGGATCGCTTCCAGCGCGGCGAGGTGCCGGTGTTCCTGCTCTCCCTGAAGGCCGCGGGCACCGGCCTCAACCTCACCCGAGCCACCCACGTCGTGCACTATGACCGCTGGTGGAACCCGGCGGTCGAGGATCAGGCCACCGACCGTGCCTACCGCATCGGCCAGGACAAGCCCGTACAGGTCCACAAACTCCTCGCCGAGGGCACCGTGGAGGACAAGGTGGCGAAGCTTCTCGAATCCAAGCGCGCGCTCGCCGACGCCGTGGTCGGCTCCGGTGAGGCCGCTCTGACCGAACTGTCCGACGACGATCTCGCCGAACTCGTCGCCCTGGGGAGGCAGTCATGAGCCCCTCGCTCCCCGGCCCGCGCCGCGCGCCCGCCCGCGGCAGGCGTGCCTTCGCCGCGACCTGGTGGGGCCAGGCGTGGGTGACGGCCCTGGAAGACTCCACCCTGGACTCGGGGCGCCTGTCCCGCGGACGCACCTACGCCCGCCAGGGCAGGGTCGGCCCCGTCACCATCGCCCCAGGCCAGGTCAGAGCCGCCGTCCAAGGCAGCAGGCCCCGCCCCTACCGCTCCGCCGTCCACCTGCCCGTCCTCACCGATACCCAGTGGGCCACCCTCCTCGACACCATCGCGGCCCGAGCCGGGCATCTCGCCGCCCTCCTCGACGGCGAGATGCCCGCCGAACTCGTGGACGATGCCCGACACGCCGATGTCCCCCTGCTCCCGCGGCCCACCGAACTCGACCCCGAATGCTCCTGCCCCGACTGGGGCTACCCGTGCAAACACGCCGCCGCGCTCTGCTACGCCATCGCCTCCACCATCGACGCCGACCCCTTCGTAGTGTTCGCCCTGCGCGGCCGCGGACGGGAGGAGGTCCTCGCCCAACTGCGCACACACCGCACGGCCGCCCAGGCGACCTCCACCCCACCGGCCCCAGCCGGCCTCCCGGCCGCTGGCGCCTACACAGCCTGGGCCGCCCCGGCCGAACACACTCCGCCCCTTCCTGAACTCCCCGGACCGGCCCCCCACACCGCCGCACTGCCCGCCGCCCCGCCACTCGGCACCGGTCTGTCGGCCACGGACCTCGAACGCCTCATGGCGGACACCGCCGCACGCGCCGCACGGCTGCTCACGGGCGACACCACCAGCCTGCACCTGTCCCAGCATGAGGACGCGGCACGGATCGCCGCCGGCAACTGCGGCCCCGAGTGGTTCCACCACCTCATCCAGAACACGGGTGCCAAACCAACCGCGTTCGCTCGCCTCACCCGCGCCTGGCGGTATGGCGGCCCAACCGGCATCACCGTCGCCGAACACCCCCACGCCCCCGACCCGACGGCGATGACAGCCGCCCGCACCGCCCTGACCGAGGCCCTCACCGAAATGACCACCACCCCGATCGCCCTCAGGGCCTGGCGCAACCGCCTCACCCTCACCGACCACCTCATCCAGTTGCGCCTGGGCCCCGACACCCGCTGGTACCCCTACCTCCAGGATGACGACGGCGACTGGTGGCCAGCAGCGCCGGCCGACGCCGACCCCGTCACGGCACTCACCTCCGTTTGGCAGCAGACCGAGAAGTGACACGTACGACAAACCCGTGAACCGCCTCCTCAACCCACGAGTTCACGTCTCCCAACTCCGTCACCCGGTTCCGTTCGCCGAGGGGCGATGCACAGCCATCCGTCAACTTGACCCGGCCCTGAAGGGACCGGGTCAAGTTGACGAGCATTTTCTCCACCCGTCCCCGCAGCCACGCCAGGGACTTCCGCTCGCCCAGCGCGCCGAGCTTGGACACGTTCAGCTTCGCCCGGCCGCGTCCACGGTCCGGCCAGCTGGAGCGCAGCTGGGCGCCGTTGTTGGGCCGGGCGAAGTTGGCCAGTGCCGTGGCAAAGCTCAGGACGGCCGGGACGAGGGCGAGGGCGAGAAGCGGGAGCCGCAGGGGCGACAGCGCGCGCCAGCCTGGCCACTTCGTTCGCCGGCTCTTCTGGTGCGCGCATGCCCGGGCCAGTTGTTTACGGACTCGACGGGTTCCGCGTCGTCATCTTGGTTTCACTGCCTGACAACGTTCGCACAGCGGCGGGAGGATGGCGGCGCGGGGGCACTGTCGTGGAATCGGTACGAAAAGACCGCGAGGGAGTGTCCGGCGGACCATGACCGTATCTGCGCCGGGTCTCCGTCCGGTGCTGGTGATCGGCCCCTGATGATCCGCCGGACACGCACTACCTTAGAAGGCGCTGTTGTTGCAGCCCATGGTCGAACCGATGTGGGTGTCCTGTGCGCCCGGGTTGCCCTCGCCGTTGAGCGCGTTGCCCAGCAGGCCGTTGAGCAGCCCGACCTGGCCGAGGATGTCGAGGTTCAGGTCGTGCGACTTACAGTTGGTGCTCTGCTTGATGTTGACGTGGTCGCCACCCTTGGCGTGGCCGTAATCGCCGTCGGCGTGGGCAGTGCCGGCACCCATGAGTCCGACGCCGGCGATGGCGGCGACCAGGACGGCAGCCTTGCGAAGCTTGTACATGTCATCTCCGGTGGAGTGAGGCGGGTTTGCGATCTGCGATCGATCGACTTCTTACAGTTATGGGAGGTTAGGACGTAATGCCCCAAAACACCCTGCGACGCGCGGATCGCGTGACCTTGTTGCGGAAGCATCCTGAAGCCGCATCGTTGCGAGCGGGCCCTTCCGCGAGGCGATCCTCGAAGGGCCCGTGCTGGGGGTCAATGTCCGGCCGTACTGCGGCCCTGGCGTTCGCTCGCGATGGCGTTCGACTGACTGTTGGCCTGGGTACAGTTGATGCCCCAGGTCTCGGCGCCGGCGAGTAGGGCAACCGGGGCCCATTAGAGTAAAAGCGCGCGTCGCGAGCCGATACGCACCCGCCGCTCTGCGCATCGCAGTCCATTCTGCTTGTCAACGGCGGCAGTGCCGGCCCTGGTGCTGTCTGAGCACGCAGATGGCTGAGTCAAGAGGTCAAGACGAAAGCGACCAGGGCCGCAATGACTTCTTGATCGGACTCCCCCAATGTGCTGATCACTGAAGCCCCGTGATCGCGAACGGAAAAGGTGGGCAGTGTCAGCAACTCGCGTCGGGAATCAACGTCGGTGAACGGTCCGGCCGATAGATCCCGACGCACCTTCCAGTCGATGGTTAAAGCGGCCTTGTCGTAACCGGCGGCGGCCTTGGCCTGGGGCGACTGGTCCAGCAGGGCCGGGGTGATCGTGGTGATGCCCTGGACACGGGCGGATGTGATCAGTTCGGCCGACTGGTTGCCGGCATCGAGGTAGTGTTCGCCCGCGCCGACTGCCCCGGGCTGCCCGGCCCGCGCACAGTTCTACCCCCCGACGATCCGCATGGTGATCGTGTGCGCCTCTCCGGGAGCCCCGATTGCGCGCAACGAAGACCTATTGATCCAAAACGGTTTGGGTTCTGGGTCGTTGGAGTGGTGTGAGCGAGCTGGTGGGGGACGCGCGGCATCTGTCGCCGGCGGCGCAGGAGGCCCTGCGGGCGGTGGCTGCGTTGGTGGCGGGGCGGGACCGTGAGGACGTGGCGGCGGTGTTCGGGGTGTCGCTGAAAGCGGTCGACAAGTGGTGGGCGAGGTGGCAGGGCCGGCGGACGGGGTGCGCTGGTGATGCGGCCTCGCGGCAAGCCTGTCGGGGTGCATCAGGTGCTGTGCGAGGCCGAGCAGGCCGCGGTGCGGCAGGCGGTCCTCGATCACCGGCCCTGTGAGGTGGGTCTGGGCGGGCAGTTGTGGACGCGGCGGCTGGTGGGCGAGCTGATCGCGAAGCTGTACCGGGTGAAGCTGACCGAGCCTGGCGTGGGTAAGTACCTGAAACGCTGGGGGCTGTCCTTCCAGCGCCCGGACAAGCGGGCCGTCGAGCAGGCTCCCGAGGCCGTCGCGCGCTGGCACGCCGAGACCTGGCCGCAGATCCGCGCGAAGGCGAAGGCCGAGGGCGGCGAGATCCTCTTCGCCGACCAGGTCGGCATCCGTTCCGACCAGGTCACCGGCCGCACCTGGGGCGAGAAGGGCAAGACCCCGATCGTGCGGCGGAGCGGGAACCGGTTCTCGGTGAACGCCATGTCCGCGATCAGCGCCAAGGGCCGGATGCACTTCATGGTCTTCACCGAGACCTTCACCGCCGAGGTGATGTGCCGCTTCCTGGACCGACTCGCCGGCCACTTCGACCACAAGATCCACCTCGTGGTCGACGGACACTCCGCCCACCGCTCGAAGAAGGTCCGGGACTGGCTCGCCGCCCACCCCGACGGCGTCGAGCTGCACTTCCTGCCGCCGTACTCGCCCGAGCTGAATCCCGACGAGCTGGTCAACGCCGACCTCAAGCACAGCCTGCCCAAGCAGCACCGGGCCCGCGACCAGGCCGAACTCGCCGCCGAGACCCGCAGGTTCTTCCGCAGACGCCAACGTCAACCGCACATCGTCCGCGGCTACTTCGGCGGCCCGCACGTCCGCTACGTCCTGGACGAGAACCCGATGAGTTTCTGATCAATATCAGGCATTCGCCGAAATCCGGCACAGCGGGCTTTATGGGTCCATGCAGTGGTCCCGTTATCGCGATCGTGAACGGCGCCCGTAGGCGCTGCGGTGGCACCGATCTCGCCCTGATCACCCTTCGCCCCACGCTCCCCGCGGGGGCCTGCCCAGGGATCGGACGGGGACCTCAGCGCGGTACGGCAGGTCGGGCGCGCTCCTGTCGCAGCTCCTTGGCCGGGTCGCCGTACCCAGTGAGTGCGACGCCCTGGCGTGAGGTGCGGTGCCGTATCCACCCGGGCCGCATGGGCGGTACGCGGTGCGGGGCGGGGCGGCGGCCCCCGCGGGCCCGCGGGGGCCGCCCGCGCCCGTGCTGTGCGGTGCCGCGTGGGCCCGGGCGGCCACTGCGCGCTCACGCACCCGCTCAAACAACAGACCCCTGCCGGCGTGCCGGGGGTCTCTGATCGAAACCCTCGAGAGGGTCCCGATGCAGGCCCGGGGGCCTGCCGGTGAAGTGGGCGCGGACGGTTTCAACCGCCGCCATCTGCTTTGTCAGTTCGGCCAGGGTCGCTTCCGACCGCCGCCTGCCGTCACGACGGCCGGACAGAGGAGGAAGCCCGGCACACCGCCAACGTCAACCACATCGTCTCCAAGCGCATCGTCACCACCGCTGAACGCACCGGCTCCGGTATCGCCCTGGAAGACCTGACGGGCATCCGCAGCCGGGTACGGCTCCGCAAGGACCAGCGGACCTCTTTGCACTCGTGGAGCTTTCACCAGCTCGGCGCCTTCGTGGAATACAAGGCGCGCAGGGCTGGGGTGCCGCTGGTGTACGTCGATCCGGCGTACACCAGCCAGCAATGCTCCGAGTGCGGCCACATCGACCGGAAAAACCGTGTCGATCAAGCGACGTTCGCCTGCCGGTGCTGCGGGGCCCTCATGCACCCGGACGACAACGCGTCCCACAACATCGCCCGCAAGGGCAAGACCGTGTGGACTGAGGGGCGTGAGTCACGCGTCCCAGCCACCCCATAGCGGGTGTCTGGACGGAGGAGCCAACCCAGCAGCCGGTTGGGCGCTACCTCCAAGCCCGGCCCTTCAGGGCCGGGTCAAGTTGACCCGTAGGTATGGCCGGTCAGGCCGAGTGCGACGCCGGTGACGAAGTCGCCCAGCGGGCCAGCAGATCGCCGCCGCTCGCCGGGGCGTTCCAGGCCCATTCGGCCATCGCGGTGATCGCGTCGCCCAGGTTGAGGGGATCGCGGCCGTCGCGTCGCGCCACCGCCCTCGGCGGCGACGCTGTCTGCGAGTGGGCTGGTCGCCGCGCTTCTTCGGCGCCTCCATCGCGCGCAGGGCAATGCGGGCCAGGTCCACGCCGGTCGGCTGCAACTGACCGTGGTCAGCTGTCGAAAAGGCCCGAGCTCGCTGGTGGCCCACCCAGGGTTCCGTGGCGGGAATCCGGTCAGCGTTCTTTTTTGGGAGCCGTGCCAGGCGGCGCTTCGCTTGCGAGCAGGACGCGCCGGGGTGAACCTGCCTTTCCTTCGGGGCTAATCGGTCGATATCCCCGATGATGGGGACCGTCCGGACAACGGATCTAGCGACGCGGGGAGTACGCACATGGCGGTGGAGGCCGGTACGCAGGAGGATCGCGTCGTGGGCCGGTTGTGGACGGTGCGCCTGGACCCCTACGGTCGCCCCTCCGCCGGCACGGTCCGACTCTCCTGCTCCCGCCCGGCCTGCGCCGACCTGCACTTGCCCAGTACCGCTGCGGGACGCAGGGCAGCGGTCAGACACGTCAATACGCACCTGGCCCACATCGGCGCGGGCGGCGGTCCGCGCAGCGGGGCGTGGTGTGGGTGCCGCGCCGCCGACTGTGCGTGGCACACCCAAAAGCGGTCGGTGCGGTGCGGGGGCCCGGTGGTCCTGGCGGTGTACGCGGACCGCGCCGGGCGGCTGTGGCGGATCGCGGAGCTGTGCGCGCGCTGCGCGGCCGCCGTCCCTGACTGCCTTGTGCTGGACACTGCTGCGCCCCCACTCCGCCCTGCCCGGGACGGGGCCGGGGCGGGCCAAGAATCGGCGGGGCACCTGGGGGCAGAGCGACAGTCAGCAGGCGGCACGGGCACGGGTGGTGCGGCCGTTTTTTCCGACCACGCCTCCTCCCCCACCCTCCCATTGGCCGACACTTCCATTTCCCCGCCCGCCGGGCCGGCTCCGGTGCCCCCGCCCGCGCCGCCACGACGCCGCGACGGCTGAAGCGGTGGGGGAAAATCGCGCAGCGGACCGTGCCTCACAGCCTTGAGCCCGACGTGCTCCGTGTGGAACTCATCGAGCTCGGCGCCGCGTTCCGCGCCTATCAACAGAGCACCGAACCCGACCTCGCCCTCCTCGCCCAACTCCACGAGCGAAAGGCGCGCGCATTCGCCCTGTGGGCCGACGTCACCGGCGACGCCTCCTTGCGCCACGAGGCGAAACGTGCCGAGAGTGCCGCACAGATCACCCGCGACATGCACGCCAACCGTTTCGGATAACCAGTCGGCGAGGCTGTGAGCGCGGACGAGCCAGTAATGGAACGGCTGCTGACCCGCAGCCAGGCCCCGCACGCCCGTGCCGTGCTGGACGTCCAAGCTCACGCCCCGCACCCCAGGGCCGAGGTGCGCCTGGCGGTGCTCCTCCTCACGCTGCGGGCCGCGCGCGCCGGCACCGGAAACATCACCGGACAAGACCTCACCAGCTGGCTGCTCGACGACGCCGAGCAGGCACTGGAACAGCTGGTCACAGCCGACTGGCTGCGCCTGCCCGGCAGCATCGCGGAGACCCTGGCTTCCCGGCCCGAAAATTTCACCACGTTCACCGTCCCCCCACTGCTGCCCGAGCAGCCCCGCCCGTTCACCTTTGGCACGTCCACCCGCTCCAGGATCTCCGGATGGGCTCAGAAAACGGTCGGGGAACGAAAGATCCACAAGAGGAAACTGAGCGCCACAACACGACTCCTCGCCCTCTATACCGCCGCCCACACCCGCCCCGACGGCCGACTCGGACGCGCTGAGGACAACGGACTCCGACTGGACGAAGTCGCCGCGTTCTGCACCCTGGCACCCGAGGAAGTCGCCGAACACGCCGGGCTGCTGATCCCCGCCGACTGGCTCACCGAAGCCGACACCACCACCCAGGGAAGACTGCGCGGACAGCTCACGGAGCGGGTCCTACCGCTCGGAGGGCTGCTGTAACGGGGCCCGCCATGCTCCAACTAGCGGGCGCTGCGCGACTTTGCGGATAGATCCCTTCTCGTGCTTGACCAGGAACCGCACCTGGGCTCCGGCGGACTTCCGGGTCGGACGGGTGAACGCGTTGGAACCGCTGGCGGACGCTGGTCACCGCGCGGCGCGAGTATCTGCGCAACGCGCGCTGAGAACGCAGTCGGCGGCCGTTTCTAGTGGAAACGGCCGCCGTTCGTGCGAGGTGCGCCGGCGTCTGCATTCGACGCGATCAGGTGGGATTGAGCGAGCGGGGTGATGCCCGTTCACGCGTACAGCTCGGGCTCAAGTGACAGAACCGTGAGCGGCTCCCCCGCCTTGACCGCCTGCCAGGCGATCGCCGCCACGTGAGCCACCGGCCAGT
>NZ_JBSHNE010000065.1:0-21577 GCF_053646035.1 Streptomyces sp. NPDC055287
ACACCCGCGCCGAGCCGAAGACCAACTTCGCCCCCGACTCACCAATCCGACAGTGGACGCAATACCCGGCCAAAGCAGCGTGACAAGCCACTAGCGCCCCGGCATAGTCCCGCCACCAGCCGCATCTGCGGCCCAGCCCGGGCTGCTCCCGACCTGGCAAGCCCTGCCGTAGACCGGCCCGGCAGCGCGCCGTCAGTGCGGGCTCCGGCCGGGGCGCACTGCGTGTCGGGCACGGTTGCGGGTCTTGCCTGGCCCCGGGCCACCGTGCTGATACCGGCCCGAGAGAGCGTGCGCGCCACGTCGCAGGCCGAAGTCCCCGGGTTGGCAACCGCCCACAGCACAGATCCGAGAGGCCCACGAGTATGCAGACGTTCTCCCTTATCAAGACCGCGCCGGCGGACCAGTCGCGCACCGGCAGCGTCCTACGGGCCGCACTCGACCGTCAGGGCATCGCACACCGCGTGTGCGGGAATGGCGTCGAGCGCGGCTACCTTGTAACCACTGCGCAGGGCGCCCCCCCGCGCCTACATCACCGCCCACAACTACGTCGGCCACACAGGCTACGACCTGCCCGAGGCTGGTCATATCGGCTTCACGGCCGTGGTGACCACCGACGCCGGAACGTCGATGGTGTGGGACGGTCCGGACGCCGGACTCTCGCCCGCCCCGGACGCGGAGAGCTGTGCCCGCTCGGTCGCCGCATACCTGGGCCTCTCGAGTTCCTTCTGTCCCTCCTGCGAGGACTACGGTGTGGTGGAAGTCTTCCACCCGTCCACGGATGCCCTGACCGGTCATCGCCCGTGTGAGGACGTTCTCTGCGTCAAACGGGGTGAGCGCAGTGCCGCGCACGCCGCCGCCACACGCGCGGCCCTGGAGGCCGAACAGGCCGCACACGAGTGCACCGGGGACCTGTGCTGTCCCCCGTTCTGACCGGCTGAACCCGCCCCTACCTGGCCACCGGCTCACTCGCCGCGTGACAACCCAGTTTCGTGATCCCCGCGGCATTCCCGTGGCCCCCGACACTCGCCGATGTTGGGGGCCACGGCCGTATGCGGCTGGGGCGGCCCGCGCCGCTCCCGCCCCACTCCCAGCGGCCGCCATGGGCTGTGCAGCCACCACCCGGACAGCCGCGCTGCCGCTCTGCTGCCGCATCAGGCAGGCCGAACGCCGCCTGACCGCGAAGCGCGCCCAGCGATGAAACGAGGCCAACGGCATTGCACGGCTAACCACGCGCGACCGCACTGTCTCTCCTGCCAGCCCAGCCGCCCGGCGGGCCCGCGCACCAGGCCCGGCCGCATCACTCGCCGCATGGCGGTCGGCTGGAGCCACCTCCCCCAACGGAGAGACACCACATGACTGTCACCGTTTCGCGCTGCGACGACGTCGACGAGGAGCTCGCGCTCTTCCCGGCACCTCCACCGGTCCAGTACCAGGACCCCGACCAGCACGTCATCCAGTTCAGCGGCGGAGTCGGCTCCGCCCTCGCCGCCCTCACCCTCGTCGAGCGAGTCGGACCCTCGGCCATGACCCTGCTGATCGCCAACACCCAGGTCGAAGACCCGGTTATCTATAGCTCTCACGGTCCGTCTGGCACATGAGTGCTGCCTGCTCTCACTGACGTACCAGAGAGGTATCTGATAGGTGGCTGTCACCTCTGTTACGTTCGCCCCCGTGAGTGTCTACAGAGCCGAGCGAGCCGAGTCGCCCACTGACGGCAAGCAGTTCTGGGTCGTCGTCTCCGACGCCTATGAGCTACACCCGGAGGGGTGCGCGTACATCGAGTCGTTGCGGGCGAACGATCGCTCGTGGAACACCGAGCGTCTGTATGCCGGCCGCGTCGCCCTGTACCTGAGCCGGTGCTCGGCCACCGGCACTGACTGGCGGTCGCCGAGCTTCTTGTGGATGTCGAGGTTCTTGCATTGGCTGGTGGAGGAGCCGCTGCCGCCGCGCGGCCGGAAGGCGGCCGCTGAGCCGCGCTATCGCGACAAGGCGACGGCCAATAAGGTACTGACCACGGTGGGCGAGTTCCTGCGGTTTGGGGTGCCCAACGGCTGGGTGGAGCTGGAGACGGCCGCGATGCTCTCTCAGCCGAAGTACCTGCAGTTCCTGCCGTCCGGCCACAGCGCCGGTGAGGATGGACAGCACCGGATCGTGCAGGCCAAAACCATCAAGTTCAAGGTCGCGGTGCCGGGCTATGAGTGGCTGACCGACGAGCAGTACACCCACCTGATCGACTGCACGACCCGGGCCCGTGACCGCTTCCTGGTCACGCTGCTTGGCATGACGGGAGTGCGGATCGGCGAGGCGCTCGGGCTGCATCGCGAGGACATGCACTTGCTGGCGAATTCTGCGACGCTGGGCTGCCGGATCGCCGGACCGCACGTTCACGTGCGCCGTAGGCGGAACAGCAACGGCGCGCTGGCAAAGGCCCGAAAGCCGCGCTCGATCCCCGTCGAGGACGATCTCACCGGGCTCTACGCCGACTACCTGCACGAGCGGTCGACAGTGGCAGAGGCGACGGCGTGCCAAATGGTTTTCGTCAACCTCTTTCGCTCCCCGCTGGGCCGGCCGATGACCTACCCGAACGCCAAGGACCTCTTCGACCGCCTGGCTAAGCGCGCCGGGTTCACCGCCCGGCCGCACATGCTGCGGCACACCGCGCTGACTCGATGGGCACGCAGCGGGGTGGAACGGGACGTGATCATGGACCTGGCCGGGCACGTCTCGCCGACGTCCGCCGATCCGTACGTGCACACAACCGAGGAGGACAAGCGCGCCGCAGTCACGAAGGTGGCCGCCCAGCGGCGGGCGGGGGTTTCACGGTGACCGGCGGCACGCTGGCGGCCGTCGCCGCCCTCCCGGTCAACGCGGGCGCCGAGGCAGAGCGGTTGGAACAGTGGCGGCTGTTCCTCGCCTCGAAGATCGACCCGGAGTGGAGAGAAGAGGAGTGGGACGCCGCGAATTGGCTGTTTACCGGCGATGTCTACAACCCCGCCACCATCGCCTACACCTGCCGCACCGCCAGCTGCGGTTGCGTGCTGAAGGTGCAGAACAGCCGTTGCAAGGAGTGCAGGATCGCGTTCGCCGCCAGCGCCTTGGACGCGGACGAATTCGATGCGACCTTCCAGCGCGGGCCTCGCCGGCGGCACTACGTCTATAACCCGCCGGACCAGTGCCGGGCCGGCGCCGAGGGGGACCGCTGTGAGCGCCCGGTCCAGATCCGCGGGACCTGCCGCATTCACTACAGCCTCTGGCAGAAGTTCCACATCTGCGAAGGACTGGAGAACTCCGACGCCAACCTGGCGGCATGGATGGTCACCGTCCCCGGCTACGACAGGCTGCCGAAGTGTTCGCTGGTCGGCTGCGAACGTGAGTCGCACACCGGTGCCGGACTGTGTGCCACCCACTACAACAGCTGGCGCCGCGAGCTGCGCAAACTTCCGTCTCCGGTCGGGGCGGCAGAGTGGGCGCGCAAGCAGCTGCCCTACTTGACCGCGGGGTCCTTCTCGCTGGCCCCGTTGGAAGATGCCGCGCGGATGGAGCTGCTGTTCGCCCTGCAGGCCCGTGACCGGCGAGGCGGCAAGATCTCCCCACACGTGATGCGGCAGGTGACCTCGAAGGTTATGGACCTGCCCAGCCTGGTGCTTGCACCGCGCGAGCGCACGGCAGTGGAGGCGTTCGGCGGAGCCGGGGACGTTCAGGCCTTCGTGCGGGAGGCAATGCGTGCGGTGCGGACGGCATTCGACGAGTTCAGCGGGGTCGACCCGACCGAGCGGACTGTGTGGGACCTGGTTGCACTCGGTATCGCCTCGGAGACCGGTGGGCCACCGCGGCGAAACGCCGGCACGGTGGACTTCACGCCCGTGGGCCAGCCTTGGCTGCGGACCGTGGTGATGGAATGGGCCCGCACCACCCGCCCCAACGGGTCGCAGCTGAACAAGCGGCTGCTGGCGACGACGGTGGCCTCCCGTGCTCTGTCGACCAGGTTGGGCGGCGGCATGGAGCCGCAGGAGGTGGCCTTCGCCGACATGACCGCGATCGCGGACGCCTTCCGCCAGCTGCCGAAGGCGAACGGCGATCCTTACACCAACAAGTACCGGGCGACGCTGCTGTCGGAGTTCTGCCAACTGCTCGAGTTCGGACGGCGGGCGGGTCTGATGGCTGCCGTCTCCGGCAGCTTCGCCCGCCATACCTCGCACCGCATCGAGGTCGAGGAGCCGAACGAGGACGAGATCGGCAAGGCCATTCCGGAGTCAGTGATCCGCCAACTCGACAAGCATCTGAAGGCATTGGGCGAGCACGTTCCGTTCGGAGAGATGAGCCGGGCGGACATCAAGAAGATGTTCAGCACGATCTACCGCCTGCTGCGTGACACCGGACGGCGGCCGAATGAGATCGCCTCGCTGAAGATGGACTGCCTGGAGAGGATCGACGGCGACTTCACTCTGGTCTGGAACAACTACAAGGCGAAGCGGATGAACCGGCGCCTGCCGATCGACACGGAGACAGCACGCGTGATCCAGGACTGGCAGCAGCACCGCCGCACAATGGCCGGGGCCGAGCACAGCCCGCTGTTCATGTTCCCTTCCGCCACGTCCGCCGACAGCCGCGAGCACATCCGGACCGGCGCGATCTCGAACGCGATCCGCGCCTGGGTGGACAGCATCGACCGGCTGGATGGCGAGTTGGCCGACACCGAGGGCAGGCCGCTGCCCTTCGACCGGCTGCTGGTCTACCCCTACGCCTTCCGCCACTCCTACGCCCAGCGGCACGCGGACGCCGGCACCCCTCTTGACGTGCTGAAAGACCTCATGGATCACAAGGACGCCAAGACGACCATGGGGTATTACAAGGTGACGCTGAAGCGGAAGCGCGAGGCGGTGAAGACGATGCGGATGCATGTGGTGGATCGCGCTGGCCGTCCCGCTCCGATGGCGTCCAACACCGCGTACGAGAGGCGTTCGGTGGCAGTCCCCTTCGGGGGCTGCATCGAGCCGAGCAACGTCAAGGCGGGCGGAAAGGCTTGCCCGCTCCGCTTTCAGTGCGCCGGCTGCGGCTTCTACCGCCCCGACCCGTCTTACCTCCCGGCGATCGAGGAGCACATCCGGGACGTGAAGGCGAACCGGGAGACATCGCAGGCGATCGACGCCGAGGAGTGGGTGGTGCGCAACCTCTCCGAGGAGGTGGCGGCGTTTAAGGAGGTCGCGGCGAAGATGAAGGCGAAGCTGGAGGAGCTCGCGCCCGAGGAGCGAGCCGAGATCGAGGAGGCAAGCAAAATTCTGCGCAAGGCCAGAGCAGCGAACGGCCGCACCGTGCTCCCCGTGACCGTCGTTCCTCCGCAGCGGGAGGGCGCGTGAGCAGCAAGCGCACCCCAGCCCAGGTGCTGGCCGAGTCGCGGCGGCGCGACAGCCGGGTCAAGCGCGAGCGGGTCTTGTCGGTGGCGGACGCAATCGACGCCCGCGGCGATGTGGTGACGTTCGCGGCCGTCGCCAAGGAGGCCAGGGTGTCGAACTGGCTCGTCTATGCCGAGGGGGTTCGTGAGCACATCGAAGCAGTCCGCGCTCGGCAGGCGGCCGCCGCTCGTCGTGCCTCGCCCCGAGGCGCCGGGGCGAGCACGGCCGGGCTACGGACGGACCTGGAACTGGCCCGCCAGGAGATCAGGGAGCTGCGCGCAGAGCGGGAGACGCTGAAAGGCGCACTCCGTCGCCAGCTCGGCCAACAGTTCGATCAGGTCGCCGCAGGCGACCTCGTGGCCAGGATCGATGAGCTGGCCGGACGCGTCCAGCACCTCGCCGCCGAACGTGACGACCTCAAGCGCGAGCGGGATGGCCTGGCGGCCCAGCTAGAGGAGACCGAAGAGGACTTGGCAGCCGCCCGCACCAGCCTGCGGGAGATGATGCGCCGGGAGAACACCTGACCGGCGCCTGCCCGGACGCAGAGTTCGTACGCGACTCCGAACGTGCTCACGCGGCGGTCTGGGTGGCGGCGACCGCCCGCAGCTGGTCAGCCAGTGCGGCTGGACCGAGCGTCATCAGCGCGCACACGACACTGATCCGGCGGCCTGTGGCCCAGATGCCGGCGGTGGGGGTTAGGAACGAGGTAACGGTGATCTCCTGGGCCGTGTTGCGGGCCTTGGACTCCAGCAGGATCGCTTCGGCGGGGACGCCGACAACTGCGGCAGCGCGTCGCCCAGGCACTGCGCTGAGCCTTGAAGCCGGCTGTCTTGCCTCATGATGTGAGTCCAGGAGATCTGTACCGTTTCGAGGGTTCCATGCTGGAGCGTCTCACTGCGTCAGGCATAACACTTGCGACTGCGCTGCTGCCTGGACCTGGCCAGGCGCTGGCCGATCTCGGACCGCGGTGATTGGCAGCGTAAGCGGAATGTCGCTCTTACGCGTGATCTACGGAGCCAAATGTAGTGCGATCGAATCGTAGCGGTAAGTGATGCATCGTGTTTACGATGCATCTGCAGAAGCTCCGTCTATCCGCCGCTCTCGTCATGCTCTTGATGCTGTTCATTGCTGCCCAGCAGGTGGACAGCGCACTGGGCCGAATCGAGGCACCAGGTCATCCTTCTGCGACTCTTGGGTCTCTGTTCAGATTCACTGCCTGGTCCGAGGGAGCCCGTGAGGAGCGGCGGACGGCATGGTGTGTTTGGACCGAGGCCAACCTCCCCGATATCAAGGAGATTGAGGGGCCCAGCGAACGGGTGACGACCTGCAAAGCCACCTTTCAAGGGACCTCAGCACACGAGTCCATCCACACGCATGCCGGAGGTGATCAGGCGCGGGCCCTTATGAGGGTGTATGTAATTCTCGACTTCATCCTGATTGCGCTGTACTTGTCCTTGTTCGTGTGGGCGGTGCGACGTCTCCGCAACAAGATCCCATCGAAATCGTCTGACTCTGAGGCTGACGACCCCGCTCACTTGGCGTTGAGGCGAGCAACCCACGGATGGTGGCTGGGCGGGCTGGTCTTCTTGATGGCGGTATCAGAAATCGTTGAAAACATCTGCCAGTTCTGGCTTTCTCTGAAACATCTAACACCCGATGATATTGACACTCTAAATAGCATTGCGGGCTGGGCTGGGCTGGTTAAGTGGTTGTCCATCGGCCTCGCGGTGCTACTGCTGGTGGTTCTTGTTGTCCGCACCAAGGCCCATCCCTGGTGGGGATGGCTGGCAGACGCCACATTGGTGCGCTTGCAGCTCGGAATGGCGGCTGTACTGCTGCTCCTGCTAACTGGAGTGGGCACCGATCAGACCCAGGATGCCTTGCTGGGCTTGCTGGACCGCTGGTCCACTGCAGTGTCGACGCCATTGGCAGTGCTCGTTTTCGCGCTGCTGCTCTGGCGCAGCGTGCATCGAACCGCTCTCACCTACGACAAACCCCGCCAAGCTGTACCCCAGGGGATCGTGCTGCTTGTGGCTGTGGTCTGCTTTTGCGTTGGCTTCTTCTTCTGGCGCCGACTGGTTGGGCTGGGGGTGCTGCTTGTCCTGGTACTCGTCCTGTCCGTGCTCGGAGGCGCGTCTCTCTGGCGCGGGCACGCAGAGGAAACCGGCTATAGCGAGGCTGAGTCGGCAGCTCGGGAGCGCGCCGAGGTGATCGGTAGGGATCGGCGGAGCCGGCTCGAAAAGAACGCGCGCCTCCTTGCGGCACTGCCTCTGCTTGTCCTTGGGGTGTTCGTCGTCCGGGCAGCAGTGGCGACGGTGGTCGTTGGCTCTGAGCTCAAGGCGGTGCTGCTCGTTGTACTCGGGGTGGTGGCGGCTCTATTCGGCACCGCGATGCCCGGAATTCTTCAGTGGGCGGAGCAGGAGATCAGTTGGGCCCAGTTGCCCGCGAGGGAGGACAAGAAGTCTGGACTCTATTTTGTGCTCACGGGGGTGTGTGCGCTTTTCGCGGTGGCATTCGTGCTTAATGCGACTGTCTGGAGGGAATTTAATACCCCTGCCCATGTAGGACCCCTTGCGGTCTTGACAGTCTTCCTCTGCCTTGCATTGGCGGTGATGAATGAACTGCAGCGTTGGTCGGAGTTGTCTGTTCCCGTCGCCGGGTTCCGTGTCCTCCATCTGAAGCGGACACCTGTCTTTACTATCCTGCTCTCCTGGCTTGTGCTTGCCTCGCTCGTTGACACGACAGGAAGCCACCCGGTAGCGCTCCGGAACGAGAATCCTTCCGATGCTCATGCGGCCGGGAAGAAGTCTAATAATTCAACGCAGCAGTCCAAACTAGTCAGCCTCTTTGAGGACTGGTTTGCGGCCAACTGCACGACGGAATCGCGTACAGGACCGCTTCCGCTCGTGATTGTCGCCGCCTCTGGCGGCGGCATCCGCGCAGCGTATTGGACTAGCGGCGTACTGGACCGCCTATTTCCACCAACACCTGTCAAGCTGGACAAGCATTCAGCATGTGAACCGACCGACGAGCGCGCTCCCGTCTTCGCGGTAAGCGGCATCTCGGGTGGCAGCCTCGGCGCGATCTCCTGGCTCTCCCGCCCGCAGCAAGAGGACTCCAATCACCACAAACGTGTCTTCGGCGCGGACCACCTCTCCCTGCCCTTGGCCTGGATGACCTTTGTGGACCTACCGCGTGCCTTCTTTGGATTCCCAGGCAAGGACCGGGCACGTGTCATGGAAGAGTCCTGGGAGACCAAGCAAGGAGACTTGCAGAAGCCCTTCTACGCCACCTGGCATCCGCCCGTCACACCTTGGGTCCCCCTCGCCCTGCTCAATGGCACGTCAGTCGAGAGTGGCTGCCGCGTTCTGACCGCACCTGTGCTGCTGGGGGGCTTCGACCGTCCTGTCGGGCCGACCTCTTGTACCCGCCGACCAGAGGATGTGCGTGCCAAGGACCTGCGCCCTGGCGAGACGAACGAAGGCGGCCCCACCCTCATCGACGTCGGCGGAGCATTCCTCTGCGGCGATCAAGAGATCCGGCGATCCACAGCGGCACTACTGTCGGCCCGCTTCCCCTACATCACTCCCTCCGGCCGGCTCACCGGCCAAAAGTGCGGCAACGACGCCTCCCTATCCGTGGTGGATGGAGGCTACGTGGATGCCACCGGGAGCCTGACGGCAATCGATCTCTACAACGAGCTGAAGGAGGTCGTGGATTGCGGCAATCAGGTGGTCAGGACTCAGAAGCCCGCACCCAAGCACTGCGGTTTCAGCGGGGGCTTCTCGCCTGACAGGGAAGTGGAAATGCTGCTACTGCAGATCGACAACGGATACAACAGCGTGGCCTCGACATCATCGCCCGGCCGCCCGCACGAAACTCTCGTGCCGATCACAAGCCTGCGTGGCGCAGGTGCCACCAGATCTGCGAACGCCCGCCAACGTGCCTTCAAGGCCTTCGGCTGCGAACACTACGTCCGCTTCGCCAATGTTCGCGGGCCCGGAACCCAAGCCCCGCTCGGCTGGACGATGTCGCAGAGCGCCCAGAGCAACCTGGACACACAGCTGGAAGAACAGACCTCGCTCACGCTGTTCGGTGTACTCAAAGCCACCGATCATAAGTGCGAGGAAATGCGTAAACAGTCTCAAAAAGGATCCACGGCCAACTGAGGAACAACACGTGGGACAGTGGCCAGGGCCAATTCCCGGAGACTTCGTGGTGGTGCCCAGCCTCGTCCGCGGCGGCGTGAGGCAGGGCGGAGCCGGCAGGCAACCCGGAACCTCCGACTGCGCTGCGCGGGTCCAGCCGTGGGCGAGCCACGACCTGCGCGACCGCGCGCCCCGGCGGACCGCTGGCCTGAAGCCACGTCGCCGGGGCTAGGCCGTGCCCAGAACGCGGCCGCATCCGCCAGGCGGCGGCATGACCACCATGACAAACTCAGTGGAGGTGCTTGTTAACCGGCTCAATAGGAGACTGCACCATGGCAAATGGCATCGCCATTCCGGAAGATATGGCCGCTCTCCCAAGATATGGAGCGTGGCGGCGGCGAAGGATGCAGCCCGCACTTATGCTCAAGATTGCACAAGCGCCCTGGGCTGACGCCGAGAACCTACCTGACTACAGGGGCTGGCTTAAGGTCGCCAAAAGACGAGACCCTAAAGGCTGGACTGACCGGGACCCTCGCTATTACATGACTCGACATTTGGTCGATGAGGTACTCTTCGCCGCAGGCGGACTTGAGCGTGAGCTCAACTCGCTCAAAGATTCTGTAAATTCCGCCCAAGCGTGCTCCGACTCCACTCCGGGGGAACGGCAGAATTCAGGAGCCGAGCAGCCCAAGCTCGTCCTCAACTCGGCACTCCATGCGACCTACGCGTTCATCAACGCTCTGACCTGGGGTCGCGCAGTTCGTGAGCGGGTGGAGCGAGCCGACCCGACCGAAAACAGAGTCGGCTTCATGCGCTCACTCCTTCAGCGAAAGGCCAAGCGGTCGAGTCCTGTTCGGGTGAATGCAGGCCTCCTCCCATCCTTGGCGGACGGTCAACTGAAGAGAACACTCCAGAAGTGCCTCCAGGAGCTCGACCCGTTCCTTCAGGAGTCGAGGCGAATGGCCAATTATGCGCTGCACGCTGGCGCCCCCTACGGGCCATCCACCCCAACCTTTGAGGTGCGCTCCGACCGGCAGGTGTTCCTACCGATTCCCGACAAGGGAACCAAACGCGTCGCCATTTGGGATGATTTCACATATCGCGATGGGCGAGATGCGGTGAGCTACATCCAGACACTCTTCGACGCGGTCGCAAGATTTGTTGACCGGATGCTTGACGCCTTCGACGCACTGCCCGAGCCGTTTTAAGCGCAGCCTCCCCGCGACCCCTCGCTTGGCTCCGCCCCCCAGGGGTCCGTCGTTCTCGCGGTTGGCCCGAGGTAGCCGGTATGGGTCTGATACCCCAACTCAGTCGTGATGGTGACGGTTCGGCAGGTAGACGCGCAGGCACGGTTTCCGGTGATCATGGAGTGTCGAGTTCGCTGACCACCACAACGGAAGACCGTGCCTGCTGCGTCATCATCGCCCATTCCCGCCGGGCTGGGCCAACTCGCCGGTTCCGATCCGGCCCGCTCCGATGAACTGCCCGACCTGCTGGACCGGATGCGCCGCCTGCCCGACCCGCGCCGCCTGAGGGGCCGGCGCCACCCGCTGTCGTACGTCCTGGCTCTGGCCGCCTGCGCCGTCCTGGCCGGAGCGAAGTCCCTCACCGCAATCACCGAGTGGGCTGCCGACGCCCCTGACCAGTTCCTCCTCCACTGCGGGGCCACGCTGCGCGATCCGGACCGGCCCTACCGGGCGCCCAGCGAGGCGACCGTGCGCCGGGTACTGCAGCGCATCGACGGCGACGCGCTCGACGCGGCGATCGGCGGCTGGCTCACCGCTCGTGCGGACGCCGCCCGCGCCGCCGTCCAGGACAAACCCCTGCCGTCCCGCCCGGTGCGGGCGGCGGTCGCGGTGGACGGCAAATCCCTGCGCGGCGCCATCCGCGCCGACGGCCGCTGCGTCCACCTGCTGTCCGCGCTGCGCGGCGACGGCATCGTGCTCGCCCAGCGCGAGGTCGACGCCAAGAGCAATGAGATCACCGCGTTCCGGCCGCTGCTGGACCCGCTGGACCTGACCGGCGCGGTGGTGACCTTCGATGCACTGCTGACCCAGACCGACCACGCGAGGTTCCTGGTCGAGGAGAAGGGCGCGCACTACATCGCCGTGCTCAAGGCCAACCACCCGACCCTGCACACGCTGGTGAAGGATCTTCCCTGGAAGGAGGTGCCGCTGATGGACCGCACCCGGGCCGCAGCCCACGGCCGCGACGAGATCCGTCGCCTGAAGGCCGTCACCGTGCCGTGGCTGCCGTTCCCGCACGCCGGCCAGGCGCTGCAGATCGTCCGCCGGCGGCGCACGGTGCGCACCGGGAAGGTGTCACTCGAACGCGTCTACGCGGTCACCAGCCTGACAGCTCACCAGGCGACAGCCGCTGACCTGGCGGAACGCGTACGCGGGCACTGGGCCATCGAGAATCGCGAACACCATGTCAGAGATGTGACGTTCGGAGAGGATGCCTCGCGGGTGCGGACCGGCAGCGCACCGCGGGCGATGTCCTCCCTGAGAAACCTGGCCATCGGCGCGCTCCGCCTGGCGGGGCGGGACAACATCGCCGAGGGCCTGCGCCATCACGGGCGGGACATGACCCGGCCGCCGGCAACCCTCGGACTCATGTGATCATTCCCGGCCGATCGCGAGAACGACGGAGCCCTGCTCCGCCCCCGCCATCACGTGGTCTCTTCATCACAAGACTCAGCGAGCTCTGCGCCCAGCATCGTGCCTTATGTGCCTCAGGACGCCACATGGACCTGATCAGCAGGAACGCTTGACAACCCTAGATAAACCCGGACCTGTGGAGGTTTGCAGACGATCTCTCGCGCCTCATCGAAGTGCCGCTGGTGATCGTCGAAGACGGCCGTGATCCCTGGCAGCTCTTCAACGACGTGGGCTTCCTGGGCAACAACCTGTTCGCACCATGCACCAAATACCTCAAGCAGATCCCCTGCAGGAACTGGATGACGGCACACGCGCCGCCGGAAACCTCCATCGCCTACGTCGGAATCGAGCCGACCAAGAAGGACCGGCCCCGAGCCCAGTCGATCACCCACAACTGGGCACCATGGCGCGTAGAGTTCCCTCTGCTCGACCGACCAGACCAGCTTAAAGAGACCCTGCTGGCTGAATTGCGGGCACACGGGCTCAAACCGCCGCGACTCTACGAAATGGGATTCCCCCACAACAACTGCGGCGGCTCCTGCATCCGAGCAGGGCAACGCCAATGGAAGCATCTCCTGGACGTCTTCCCCGAACGCTTCGCCAGAGCAGAACGTGAGGAAGAAGCGTTCCGATCCGACCGCCAGAAGAACGTGGCAATCCTCAAGCGCACACGCAACAAGGTCACACGCCCACTCACTCTCGCCGAGCTGCGCCGCGAACACGAGGGCTGAGAAGGCGCAGTCGACGATGACCGCCGCGTAGGTGGATGACGCATGGCATGCGGGCTTTGTGGCGGGCACACCGACCGCCACAAAGCCTCCTTCGCCGTTTCCGCCTGCCGCCCTTAAGAGAACATGCAGGGCATCGCCACGCCGTCCCGTTCCCTACGCCTTGCCTGACGATTCCTGGGCTGTGGAGCTGAGCGAGGCTGTGCCTGCGCCCGCGTGGCCTGAGGTCCCCGACGCAGCGACCCATCTGCCTGGAGCGGCCTTCCTGGTTGCTATCGTCCCGACGAGGACCCTGATCTGGAGCCGACCGTCCGCATCGATGTCGTCCTGTACGAGATCACGCACTGGGACATGGAACAGGTTGCTGACCAGGTGGAGCGCAGTCGCATCGCGTCGAGCAGAGTGAACCTGAAGCAGTGGAATGATCACCACGTGGCTGGTGACTGAGGCCGCGCTTCAAGTAGGACGTGCCCGAGGGCGGTACCCCGGTGATCTCCCGGGTTAGGCTCCCGCGCATGAACAGCGAGAACCCTCAAGCAGACCGGTTCATCGGCGAGTTCCAGGAGCTCAAGCACGGCCGGTCCGACGGCCCTTCGCTCCGTGCTGTCATGCGCGATCACGCAGGCCCGGACGAGCTCCGCCTCGTGGAGTATCTGCGCTCGGGCTCGACCCTCGCCGCCACTGGGGCTAGCGTTCACGACGTTCTGAGTCCCGGCCGCGAGCTGATCGACGGACTGCATCTACTGACCGACGGGCGATGGTTCTGGTACTCAGACCTCGCCCACTATGTCGAGCTGTACCACGTCGCCGTGGACGAACGGTTCGTTCAGCATGCACAAGACCAGAACTGGGCTGCACCCCCGCTGACCACCGCTGAACTCATCAAGATCGGAGAGACCCTGTTCGACGACGGCAGCACCTGCCCCGGCGCCTCGAGATCCTGACGGCGCACCATTCCCCGGCCCGGCGGTGTGGCCGGTCAGTCCGTTCGCTAGCGGCTGATACCAGCAGCTAGCTATGGTGGTGGGCATGGGAAAGCAGACGAACATCCGACTGGACGACGCTGTCAAGGCAGCCGCCGAGGAGCGGGCCAAGCGCCGCGGTCTGAGCTTGCAGGGGTACGTGGCCGATTTGATCGAGGCCGACGTGAACCAGTCACGCGCCGCCTTCATGGCCGGCGCCGCGGCGTTCCTGGCCGCGTATACGGACGGGTTCGAGGCGGAGGTCGGTGAGGACCGCTACCCCGGTCTCCCGGAGGGACTGGCCGCGACCGCGCCGAGGAACGCTGCGTGAACCTGCGAATCGACCTGGCCTGGATCTTGGCAGTGGCACAGCAGATCCCGGGAGACCCGCAGGTCGTCGACTACGGCGTGCCGGTTGCAGCAGAAGCACGTCATCGGGCGGAGGTCCTCGACCGTGAGGTCTATCCCGAGCCCCATCACAAGGCCGCTGCGTTGCTGTGCGAGCTGGCGAGGAACCCCAGCCTGGAGGCCAGGAACCTGCTGTTCCCGGCCACGGTGACCGCGGCCTACCTGTCGGCGTGCGGCCTCCCGGTGAGCCCCGGTCTGGACACCGTTCTCCCCTTGGCCCGCGCGGCCCGGGACGGGCTCCCCGTGCGGGAGGTCGCCGCTCAGATCAAGACCTGGACGAGCTGATCCACTGGCCACGGACACCCGCCAGCTGCGGCGCGGCGTAGCCCTGCCGGTCACAAACAACCACGAGGCTTCCCGCAGAAGGGCCGGCACCGGGCGGACGCGGCCCCACGGCCTGATCCCCCCCCGGACCGGGTGGTCACCGGCTGGTGGCAGACCCGGACGATGCCTGGCAGCCGGTGCGCTGGGGCACCGGCTCGTAGTGACGTGGGAGCTGGAGATCCAGGCCACCAGCCCCCAGGACGCCGCCCAGCGGGCCTACGACCAAACAGCCCGCCGCGAGAGGGCCCACAGCCGCGCTCCCGACCGCGTCCAGAACTCCTGGTCCGACGCTTCCAACCCGCTCATCGCATTCCTGCCGCTCGGACCCCGGACGCCGGCTCGATCTGGCCGGACGCCCCGAGCCAGTGATCCTGCCACCGCAGCGGACATCGCATCCCAGCCGAAATGCCGGCGGTGCGGCCACGGCCGCGGAGTCGCTCAGCGGCGGACGGTGAGGGCTGCCAGGCCCGCTGGTCCGCCGAAGGCGATCGCCGGGTCGGTGGTGTCCGGCATGCCGCCGTCGGGCAGGGCGCAGAGGGAAGTGAGGGGCGTGCCGGTGACCACCCGCATGAGCTCTTCCCCGGTCCACGGGTTCCAGAGGCGCACGGTGGTGTCGCTCGAGCCCGCGGTGGCGAGGAGCGGCTGCGGCGAGGTGGGGGTGGGCGGCAGAAGGCCGATGGCGGAGACCGGGCCGTGGTGCCCCTCGAGTACGGGGTACGCCTCCGTCCGAGGAGCGTCCGGGGACCAGAGCCGGACGCAGCCGTCGCTGCCGCCGGTGACCAGCAGGGAACTGCCGTCCTCCGCGGGGCAGACGGCGAGCGAAGGGACGGGGCCCGTGCGGCCGGGCAGGCGCAGGTGCGACGGCGCACCGACGCGGCTGAACCCCACGGTACGGCCGCTGGAGAAGGCCACGAGCGGGCCCGTCTCGGTCGGCAGAGCCACGAGGGCGCGCACGGCCGCGTCCTCGCGGACGGGCTCCCAGCGTTGCTCGCCGCTGGCGAGGTCGTGGAAGCAGATGCTTCCCGCGCTCGTGCCGCTGACCAGGACGACGTCGTCGGCACCGGGGAGGGAGAGCGTGGCGAGAGAGCGCACGCTCGCCGCCTGCCAGCTCTGATCCACCGGAGGGGACGACCAGCCGCGCTGCTCGTCCCAGCGGCCGATCAGGCCGTTCTTCAGGCCGATGACGACGGACGCCGACCCGTCCGGCCAGACGTGGGTGGCCAGGGCGGTCAACGCGTCGCAGTCCCATTCGGCGGGCCACGTCAGCTGCTGGGGACGCAGCCGCGTACGCCGCAGCTGCCCCCTCGCCGCCGACCGGATGCTGACGGCACCTGAACGGGCGGGCGTCAGCAGGCTGGGGCCGTCGTCCGATCCGGGGAGCACGGCGAGGAGCGAGCCGTCTCCTGACGCCTCCAGATCGAGTTCCAGCTCCGACGTGCGCCCGGCGGGGTTCCAGATCCGGACCGTCCGGTCCAACGATGCGGACACCACGAAGGGCATCCGCCGTCCCGTATCGACCGCGACCACGGCCTTGACCCTTCCCGTGTGGTCGGGCGGGGATGTGTACACCTCTTCCCCTGTGGCCGGATCCCAGAGGCTCACGGGCCCCCCGTCAGCGCCGCCGAGTGCCAGCAGTGTTCCGAAATCCGGATGGGGGTAGGGCCCGAGGGAGGCCGCCGACCGCGGGATGCGCGCTGCCTTGTTCTCCTCGCCGGTGAGCGCGTCGTAGGTGCGCACGCTGCGCGTCGTGCTCGAAGCCGCGGTGAGCCGGGGCCGGTCCTGCTGGTCGAAGTACAGGGCGAGCGCGACCACTCCCCTGCCCTGCCCGTGCACCAGGGTGACGACGTCGAGCGATTCGGCGTCGAAGACCTCCAACGTGCTGTTCTTGCCGCCCGCGGCGAGCAGCGTCCTACCCGAGGGAAGCCGCAACGTCGCCAACGCCTTGACCGAGGGGCCCATCACGCCCTCGAGGGGCCTGAGGGGCAGGTCCGGTGTCTCCTCGTCGAAGGGATCACGGGTGATCAGTCCCGCGTCGGTTCCGACGGCCAGCCGGACCCGTCCGGTCCTGGTCCTGAAGGCGGCGAGGGCGAACACGGCTCCTGTCACCGGGAGCCGGGTCGCATCGCCGCTCTGCGGGTCGTAGATCCAGACGCCGTGGGCGGTGCCCACCGCGAGCAAGGGACTCTCCGCGGGGGCGGTCAGCACGGCCAGGGCGCGTACGTTCGGGGCCGGCCGGAAGGGCAGGCCGAACTCCGTTCCCGTGCGCGGGTCCCACACGCGCACCTCACCACCCTGGTCGCCCGCCGCGACGAGCGGGCTGCCGTCCGGAAGAGTGAAGGACACCAGCGAGGCGAGGGGGGTCGACGTACGTGCAAAGAGGTTGTCGGGCACCCGCAGTTGGTTCCACTGCGGTGTGACGCCGGAGCGGTAGCCGGGTAGGGGCCGTGTCGCGACCATGTTCCCGGCGGCACCACGCCCGACAGCCGTGCCCAGGAGGGACAGGCGGAGGCTGTCGGCCCGGGCCGCCGCTCCTGCATCGCCCAGGAACGCTTCGATACGGGCCCACGCGGCGAGGTGCGCGGCACTGGTGTGGAAGTCGGCGGGGAGTCCGAGGGCTGCCCGGACCGTGCCGCTCGTCTCCCATGGCAGGAACCGCCAGGGGACGTGCAGGTCGTCGATCAGTCCGGCGGCGGCGACGTGCGCGATGAGGTGGCGTCGCAGGTACGGGTGTGGGGGCTGGTCCGGCGCCGGGGGGAGCAGCTCTCCGAAAGCCCATGCGAGTTGCGCGTGCGTGGCGGTGATCGAGATCTCGGGGAAACGCTCCGTCGTGTCCGGGAGACCGAGCAGGAACTGTGGTGAGTACCGGAGGGTTTCGCTGATCCGTTCGTGGATCGGCCGGTACACGGTCCGCTCGTCCTCGACCGCGGTGGTCAGGTAGCCGTTGAGACGGCTGGCCATCACCTGGCGGATGACCGCGTCCGGGTCGGCCACGGGGGTCGGGCACAGCTCCCGGACCGCGGCGGGCCAGATGTCGGCCCAGGGCAGTCCCGCCCCCTGCCCGAAGGCGGACGTCCGCAACACGGCCATCAGGTGTTCGGCCGGGGTTTCGTGCCAGCGGGCCACTTCACCGAGGTCCTCGCGGAGGAGCGCCTCGGTCCCCTCGCGCAGGGTCCGGCGCCACGGAGGGTCGTCGGGGCTCGGCAGGACACGCATCGAGCGAAGTCGCTCGGCGGCGATCCGGGCGTCCAGGAAGGACGGGGACACCTCTTCGGCGACCGCTGCGGCCAGCGAGTGGTGCTGGTGCCGGAGCTGGGCGGGGTCCAGCCCCGGGAGCTCCGGCCGCCCTTCCTCGGCGCCGCCCTGGCCTTCGTGCGGGGCCCGGAGCAGCGCGCGGATGTACGCGGCGATGTCGCCCCTGGTCGCCTCGACGTCGTCCGTGCGGATCGGGTTCCCGGAGTGAGTGGCCCGGATGAGGAGCCCGAGCAGGTCGGTGGAAGGGGCCGTGGGGGTCGAGGTGGAGGGGCGCCGCGCTTCGCCCTCGGCGGCCGTCGTGTACTCCCTGGGGCTGCGGACGCCCAGAAGCAGCCGGACCGCGGGGCATCCGCCCGTATCCATGCGCAGTTGGGTGAGGGGGCGGAGCAGGTCGGTGATGACGCGCGTCGGGTTCCTGGCCTCGTCGATGCCGTCGACCACGAGGGTCAGGGGCCGTTCCCGCAGCAGGGCGAGCTTCCCTACGAGCTTGCACAGGGCCACCACTGGACCCTCGTCCAGGGGCTTCGCCGGCCCTCTGGATGCCGTCCGGGTGCGTGCCGTACGCGCCGTGCCGAAGACGCTCGGGGAGCCGCCGAGCGCCTCGTACAGGGTCTGGGCGAGTTCGTCCGGATCGGAGTTGCGGGCGAGGACGGCCGCGTCCACCGACCCCACCGGGACGTTGAGTTCCTCGGGGATGTCGGCGATGAGCGGACCGTAGTGCGGGTCCGCGCGGAAACGGGCGTCGCTGAGGGTCACCATGCGGGCCAGGAGGGCGGACTTCCCCGAGCCGGCCTCGCCGGTGATGACGAGTACGTTCTCGGTGCCGACCAGGAACGCGAGCACCCGCTTGACCAGTTCGGTGCGCCCGGTGAAGTACCAGCCGGGGCCGCCGGCTCCCGGCCGACCGGCGGCGCGCGAGATCCAGTACGTGTCCAGCTCGGTCCGGGTCCACCCGACCTGGCTGAGGGAGGCACCGAGTACGGGTTCGACGGCCGCGTAGCCGGGGTTCGGAAGGCAGGGGCTCGGCTGTTGGTGCGCCCTCTGGACCGTGGCGGATGGGGTCGGCCAGATCTCGTGGACGTCGGCCATGGTCTTCGCGTCGAACACCGCGCCGACGATGCCCTTCCAGTCCTGCCAGCTGAGGTGGGACCCGGCGTAGCCGTTGGCCCGGTCCGCGCAGTGCTCGTGGGCGGCCCGGAGCAGGTTGGTGAACTGGCCGAGCCGGGGCCTGCTCTCGTCGTTCCCGGCCGCGAGTACGACGAGCGAGCCGAGCGAGCCGCGCCCCTCTCGGAGCGCCTTCAGGTTGGCCTTGAGCTCGGTTTCGAGCCGGCCGGAGAAACAGGAGTCGACCATCACCAGGACGTGCGTGGCCCGGGAGTCCAGCACGGTCGCAATCAGTTCGGCGGTCGGGAAGGCGGTGCTGAGCGGCCGGTCCTCGTAGGAGTCGGGCAAGCGCAGGAAGTGCTGCGGGGAGTTGGCGGGGGCCAGACCGTGGCCGGTGACGTAGACGACGAGGGCTTCGTCGTCGTCCACCTCGGCGAGTTCCTCGTCCAGGAGGAACTCGCGCAGGTCCCTCAGGTCACGGAGCTGCTTGGGCCGGGCGGGGGCGAAGCGGCGCCCGTCGTCGAGGCCGGGATCGGCCCACCAGCCCTCCACGACGGTCACCTGCGCCGAGACGCCCGTGCTGAACTCCTGCTGCTGTGCCGGGGTCCCGTCGTCGTACTCGGTGACGGCCATGACGAGGAGGCGACGGGCGTACGTGCCGGGGACCGGGTCGCGCGTCATGGCCGACCGCCCGCCACTGCGCGGGCCACCGGCTCGCTGCGGAGGTAGCGCACGGCGCTGTGGGGGTCGCCCACGCCGTTGCGGACCGCGGCATCGACCAGCCCGGGCGCCACCCGGCACAGCCCCGCGCCGCCGGTGACCACGTCGTCCGGGTCGTAGACGTTGATCCACCGGACGTGGTCGGGCAGGCGCAGGTGGTCGCCGTCCTCGATCTTCATGAGCCGCCGCACCGAGGGGATACCCAGCGGGGAACCACAGGTGATGAGGGTGTGGACGGCGGGCCCGGGGCCGTCTCCGGGTGTCCGACCCGCGGCGTCGTCCTCGTGGCGGAACAGGTCGTAGGCGATGACGCTGCCGAGCGAATGGCCGATGACCACGGAGGTGGTCGGGGTGACGTGGTCCCGGACGAGTGCTCGGACCTTGACGGCCAGGTCCGGCTCCGTCAGATAGGAGCGGACTTCCCGCATCCGCTGGACGAAGAACCGCCCGCCGCCGCCGGGGAAGCGGTGGTCATAGGCCATCAACAGTCGGGTGATCCTGGGCGGCCAGAGCTTCGGCGGGCCCAGTACGGCCAGCGGCTGTTCCTCGGCGTAGGCCAGGTCCTGCGGCCCGACGAGGTCACCGAGGGCCTCCGCTACGAACTGTTCCTCCGCCGGTGTCATCGACGCGCCGTAGGGGTCGTCCTGCGGCCCCAACCGGTCCGTGCCCTTGGCGAGCAGGGAAGTCCAGTGCGGCGTGCGGAGCGTGGGCGGGCGGTCGGGCCGGTCCGTGAACTCCTTGATGCCGCGCCCGAGCGCCTTCCCCCAGTCCCGGGTCAACTGCTGCCCCGAGGTCCTGGACTGCCCGATCCCGTGCACCCCGACGATCTCCGCTGCCCGCATCCGTTCCCCACTCCGCCCAGCCCGTTCCGTGCCGGCATCCGTCGGCCGTTACCGGTGACCGTCGACCATCGGCACACGGTCCGGGTTTCCGGGTCGTCGGCCGGATCATGATTGTGCTGTATCCGGACAGGACTTGTCGCTCGATCGGCCGGACTCCCGAAAGACCCTCGCCGAGAGCGTGGCCGAGTCAGCAGGGTGCTCGACGGCGTTGAGCACCCTGCGCTCTGCCCGCGCCGCGGCCGCAAGTTGCGGGTGGTCGCTCCAGACGTTCGCTCGGCCTATGGCGCGTTCATCCAGCCCGGAGAGATGGGCGCTGTAGAAAGCGCGGCCAGCTGCGGTGGCCTCGTAGAACTGGCAGCCATCGGCTCGACACCCACCCGCGGGGATCGGGGCGATCGACGTCGTCGCGGGGATCACCCCGCAGGCCGCTGCCGAACTCGGCCTCGCCGACGGCACCGATGCTGGAGCTTCACCCCTCGACGAACTACACGGTTCACGTCTACGCCAGGGGCCGGGAGGACTCCCGAGCCCGGGACGAAGCCGCGATGGCCCGTCAGGAATGGGACAACAGGGAGGCGTTCGAGGACTACGTGTCATCTCGGCCGCGGATGGCCGAACTGACGCCGCGCGCGAAGTTGCCAGCGCTGTCGTGGCGGTTCTTTAGTGGGTGTTTGATGTTGATTCGCGCCGACCGTTTCAACATACTTTGCCTAGTTTTATTGCCAACGCGCATGGCTTGAGATACCCGGAAGATCGCTACCAATAGGGATCTTCCACCCCACTGCTAAACCAGACGGAATTCGAGCGGCATGTGCGAACTGAGCGGGCGGTCCGGTCAGCACCTCGGAGCATGCGAATGCGCCCCTACAGGATGAAGCGCCACGAAAGCGGCCGACCTCAAAGGTGACACATCCCTACCAGGCATCCCTAAACGCTCACTTAGAGGGCGTTTATGCAGGTCTAGCCCTATATGAAGCCCTCGTCCCTGCCCTGCTCTGAGGCTTTCATCCTGTAGGCGGGGAATGGCTTTCTCCGG
>NZ_JBSHNE010000066.1:0-20348 GCF_053646035.1 Streptomyces sp. NPDC055287
CGGGGAAGTTCATTAGCCCCTTATGGAGAGAAAGCCTTCAAAGCAGGACAGGAACCAGTGCCGCATATGGGGCCTGACCTGGATAAACGCCCTCTCAAAGAGCGTTTTGTCCCGGCGAGGTTGTTTGGTGGGGCTTCAAAGGGCGAGTCGATGAGGGCTGATGGGGCAGAGGTGCTCCCTGTGGCGGATGGGACAGGTGCCTTCCTTCGGCAGCCCGTTTCCTTCGGTTCGCTCCTGTCTGATCCCAAGGCGCCCCCGCTTGGCGCTATTTGCGCCCTGGAGAGACGGACTGCCCGACGGTACTACCGAAACATGACGCGACAACGCCCGTATCCCAGTGACCTCTCGGATGCACGCTGGGAACTGATCGGGCCCACATCCACCACCTGGCGTGCCGAGCGCAGAGGCAAGGGCCTGGACATCGGCCGACCGCCCGAGCACGACCTGCGTCGGATCATGGACGCGATCCTCTACGTCGACCGGACCGGGATCCCCTGGCGCTACCTGCCCCACGACTTCGCGCCGTGGGAAACGGTCTACGGCTACTTCGCCGCCTGGCAGAAAGAAGGCGTCTTCGACCGGCTCAACGGTCTCCTTCGTTGTCTGGTGTGAGAGGCCGAAGGCCGCGACGGCGAGCCAACCGCCTGCGTACTGGACGCGCAGAGGGTGAAGACCTCCGCGAACGTACCCGCGGTGGGCCAGGGCATCGACGCGGCAAGAAAATCGCAGGCCGCAAGCGCCACATCGGGGTGGACACCCTCGGCCTGCTCCTGGCTGTCTGGGTCACCGCGGCGAGCGTTTCCGACAACGTCGGCGGCATGCACCTGATGTCATACATCGCCGCCACCCACCCGCGCGTGACCAAGGCATGAGCCGACACCGGCTACCGCACCAAAGCCATCGACCATGGCGCACGTCTGGGCATCGACGTCGAGGTCGTACAACGCGACCCAGGCGTCAAAGGATTCAAAGTCATCCCCCGACGCTGGGTTGTCGAGCGGACCTTCGGCTGGCTCATGCAGCACCGCCGACTCGCCCGCGACTACGAGACCCACCCCCACCGCTCAGAAGCCATGATCCGCGTCGCGATGATCGACCTCATAAGCCGCAGACTCACCCGCGAATCCACCCCCAACTGGCGCGACACCTGAACCTCGAACCAAACAACCTCGCCGGGATAAAATGCTCTTTAAGTACAGTGGAATCGGGGTATGGCCCATGCAACCATACGGTTGTCACACATGACTTCATGTATGACAACCTGTCCCCGTACCAGGAGAACTGGGGGACGCCATGCAAAACCATCAGCGCCTCACGGCACTTGCCGCCGGCATACTTCTCACCGCCGGGGTCGGCGCCACGACTCCCGCCATCGCTTCACCCCAGTCCGGGGCATCGCAGCAGACCCCCGCAATCGCCCTCGTCGTCAATGCCCGATGGGGCGGACACTGTGCCCTCGACCGTCTCGTCATCGATGTCCGGGGCACCATGCCCCCGGTCTCTGTGAAGCAGGTGAAGGAACTGCGGTACGACGGCTCCGGGAAGAAGGTCCCACTTCTCGGTAAGTACCACCTGGAGATCAAGCTCAGCCCGGCCGCCGCTCACAACGAAGCGGGGCAGTCGGTCTCCAAGGGGCCCAAGCTGGTCAAGATTGGGCTGCCCACACTCAAGGGCGTCGCCCTGACGGGCGACTTCGAAGGAGTGGTCACCTTTGGAGCCGCTTTCAACACCAAGCCCGTCTACAACACCTTCAAGCTCCACTCGCCGGAACGCTTTGTCCTCGACATCCGCTACCCGTCCGGGTCTCAATGCCGCACGGGCTGACGACTGCTCGAGGCCGCACCTCTTCCAACGACCGTGGCCACCGGGTGGGAACCCGGTGGCTTGTCGCCGGCATAGGTGCTTCCGTTCGGCAGCTCTCGACAACGTGATCTACGACTGGAGTATCAGACGACCGTCCGCGTAAGGGAGGGCCTTGGCGCGCGGCAGATGCACCAGGAACTCCTCGCTCGCCGGAACTCCGTCCTCACGCGGCACCTTCGCCCTGATGAGTTGCCCGGCCACCTCAATTTCGAGCACGCGCTGCGGCCCGTGGTCCCGGGTGCCCCGAAGTGTGGCGGGAAACGTATTGGGCCCGGGTTCCGTGACGATTTCGACGTACTCGGGCCGGATTCCCACCTGCGCTTCGCCGGCGTTCTCCGGAATGTCCCACGCCATGGCCAGGGGCCGGCCCCCAAGGGTGACGGTGCCGCGTGCCTCCCTGTCCACGCTCAGGAAGTTCATTGCAGGTGATCCGATGAAGTAGCCGACGTACGTCGAAGAGGGTGCCTCGAAAAGCTGCTGCGGGGTGCCCTGCTGCATCGCCCGGCCGTCATTCATGACCAGCACTTCCTGCGCAACGCTCATTGCTTCGTACTGGTCGTGGGTCACGTAGATCACTGTGGGCCGGAATTGCTCGGTGATTTCACGGATCTTGCGCCGCAGTGAGTGCTTCAGCTGTGGGTCGATGACGGTCAGCGGCTCGTCCATCAGCACGGCCGCCACGTCATCGCGGACAAGGCCACGGCCGAGCGAGATCAGCTGCTTGTCGTCGGCGGTGAGCCGTCGGGCGGGCTGCCTCAGCCGGTCGTCCAGGTCCAGCGCCTCGGCAACCTGATGGACCTTGGCATCGATCCTCGCCTTGTCCCACCGGCGGCACTGCAGAGGGAAGGCGAGGTTCTCGTACACCGTCATCGACTGGTAGATGACGGGAAACTGGAAAACCTGGGCGATGTTGCGCGCCCTCGTGGGCAGAGCCGTGACGTCCGCACCGTCGAAGAGGACCTGGCCCTGTGACGGTCTGACCAGCCCGGACAGGATGTTCAGCAGCGTGGTCTTGCCGCAGCCCGACGGTCCGACCAGTGCGTAGGTCTTGCCCGCCTCGAAGGTCAGCTCCAGTGGCTTGAGCGCCCACCGCTCCTCATCGACCCCGTGCGTGTAGGTGTGCCCAACGTCGACGATGTCCAGCTGTGTCATATCAACGCCCTTCCACGGAAGCGAGATGGTATGAAGGTGTCCGCACGAGCGTCCCTTTCTCATCGAAGGCGAACAAACGCTCGGGGCGCAGGCGCAGTTTCACCAGGTCGCCGAGAGTGACGTTATGGATGCCTTGGATCTGTACGACGAACGGGGTCTCGCCGACGGCCGCGTGAACGAAGGTCTCCGACCCGGAGATCTCGACGAAGGTGACCTCGCCGTCGACGCCGGCGGACGCCAGGCTGACGTCCGTCGCACGCAGGCCGAACTGGTATGCACCGTCGGGCAGGTCGGCGAGATGGGCGGACCCGTGCGTGGCCTGGAAACCGGCCACCGTGACCTGACCGCTCTCGATGCGGCCCGCGAAGATGTTCATGGGCGGGTCGTTGATGATGGACGCCACTGTTGTCGTCGCCGGGCGTTCGAAGACCTCATGCGGAGGGCCGGCCTGGAGAATCTGTCCCTCGTGCATGACCAGCACCACGTCACCGAGCAACATCGCCTCGGCGGGTTCGGTGGTCGTGTAGATCACTATGGTGTCGCCCTGGTCGGAGAAGAGGGTCTTGAACTCGTCGCGCAGCTGTTCACGCAACTTGTAGTCCAGATTTGCCAGCGGCTCGTCGAGCAGGAGGATGCCCGTGCCGCGGGCAAGAGCGCGAGCCAGCGCGACTCGCTGCTGTTGGCCGCCGGAGAGCTGAGACGGCTTGCGCCGCTCGAAGTCGGCCAGGCCAACACGTGCCAGGCTCTTCCTGACACGCCGCTGAATCTCGTCTCGTGACAGTCCCGCCCGCCTGAGCGGGAAGGCGACGTTGTCGAACACGTTGAGATGTGGGTAGTTGATGAACTGCTGGTAGACCATGGCGGTGTCGCGTCGCCAGACCGGCGTCTTCAGGAAGTCGGCTCCCTCCCTGGTCAGGGAGCCCGAGTCCACCCCTTGCAGGCCGGCCAGCACCCGCAGCAGTGTCGTCTTTCCCGCCATCGTGCGGCCGATGACGGTGTGGATCCGTCCCGGCAGAAAAGTCGCCGTCACCTCCTTGAGATGGTCTACGCCGTCGACGGTCAGGCACAGATCGGTGGTGCTCAGATCAGTGGCTCTCAGATTCATCGGACCGCTCCCGAGAGGTTGCCTTTGGACAGATAGCGCTCGACCCGGAGCGCGAGAAGGATCAGCGGCGCCACGCCGAAGAGGGCGGCGGCGGACAGAGTCCACCAGGGCGGGATGGACGAGTTGAGGGCCACGACCGCCTGGGGCAGGGTCTGGACCTCGGTGAAGGTCAGCCTGAAGGCGAAGAAGAAGTCGTTCCAGCCGAATACGACACAGAACATCGCGGCCACGGTCAGCCCGGGCAGGGAGTTCGGCAGGATCGCACGTACGAAGGTCTGGAACGGGCCGCAGCCGTCGAGCATGGCCATCTCGTCGATCTCACGCGGGATGCCGTTGAAGAAGTCCACCATCACCCAGACCGCGATCGGCAGCAGCAGGGCAACCGTCACGATGACCAGGCCCAGGATGCTGTCCAGGAGGCCCGTCCACTGCAGGAGGTAGAAGAAGGGGATCACCAGGACGACAGGCGGCATGATCCGCTGTGACACGAAAAAGAAGACGATGTCGCTGTTCTTGATGAAGCCGAACTTGAAGCGGTAGCGGGACAACGCGTAGGCGGCCAAGGACCCCAGGACGAGGCTGATGGCCGAGGCGGCGATGGTGACGACAGCGCTGTTGAGGAAGGGCTGCATTACGTCGACACCACCGGCCCCGCCGAAGATGTTGCGCCACCCGGTGACGGTGGGTTCGTACTGGAGCCATGGAAGGTAAGTGGCGCCACCCTGGACGCCGTTGGCATCCTTGAAACTGGTCGTCATGGCCCAGAAGAAGGGTCCCGCGACGAAGCAGGCCCAAAGCGCGATCACGGTGTATTTGAATATGGGATAAAGGCGCGACCTCATGAGTCCCCCTTCAGCTTGAAGGCCCTGGCGAGCAAAGCGGCGACAACCGTGAGCGTGACGATCATCAGGACCAGATACGTCAGGGACATCGCCCCGCTGTACCCGGTCTGCTGATCCCTGAGCCCCTGGATGTAGAGGTAGTAGCCCGGAGTTTCGGTGGAGGAGCCCGGACCCCCGGAGGTCAGCACGTACACGCTGTCGGAGAGCTTGGACGCCTCGATCAGCCGGATGATGATCGCCGCGACCGACACTGGCGCCATGAGCGGGAAGGTCACCTTCCGGAAGGTGCGCCAAGCGTCGGCGCCGTCGATCGCGGCGGCCATGAACGGTTCCTTGGGGAGGCTCAACAGGCCCGCCAGCAACAGCAGGAACATGAACGGCGTCCACTGCCACACCTCGACGGTCATCAGCGCGACCAGTGCCGGACCGGACTCGGTGAGCCAGGGAACCTTGGTCAGGCCCAGCATCCCGAGCAGATCGTTCACGGGCCCCAGCGACTCGTGGAAGATCATCTGCCATATGGCGGCCATCACCACGGGAGTGGTCATCATGGGGACGAGAAACAGCACCCGCCAGAGACGACGGCCGCGTGCCTCACGCCAGACGAGCAGGGCCATCCCGAATCCGATGACGTACTGAATCAGGACGGTGCCGCCTGCCAGCAGGGCGAGGCGCATGATCGAGGCCCAGAAGCGACTGTCGTCAAGCATCGTGGCGTAGTTGGCGCCTCCGATGAAGTCCATCTGAGGGCTGCTGACGTTCCAGCCGGAGAAGCTGACACGGATGGTGAACAAAAGCGGAAAGATGATGATGAGGGCGAGCGTGAGCAGTCCCGGGAGGAGGAACATGCTCTTGTGCCGGCGCAGGCCTTCCATGGTTCTCCTTGCGGAAGCGGGCGGGCGCCCCCGGGTGGCCGGCCGGCGAGGCCGGCCACCCGGGGCGTCCCTGCGGTCGGGTCAGGAGTTGTCCTCGAGTGCGACCACGTTTCGATAGGCGCTGCGGACCTTGTCCTTGCCGATCTGTTCGGTGATCTTGTTCCATTCCTTGGCCACGTCGTCCAGCGCGCGCTGCGGAGCCTTCTCGTCCGCCAGAGCCGCGGCGACGCCGTTGGCCAGCGCGGACATGTACCCGTTGACACCCGGTACGCGCAGGTCGAAGACGCGGTTGGGGATCTTCTCCATGCCGGAGAGTGTCCGGACGTACGACTCAGCGACGTCCTTGTCCCAGCCCTGCTTCTCCCAGAACGCCGCGTCGAAGTGGGCGTTGCGGTAGGGGTTGACACCGAAACGGCCGATGGTCAGGTCAAGAGCGGTGTTGGCCTCGTTGCTGAAGAAGCACAGATAGTCGAAGGCCATGTCCTGGTTGGGCGCGGCCTTGGCCACCGCCGAAGTCCATCCCCAGGTGAAGTAGGGAACCCGGTTCGGCTTCTTGTCCCACGCCTTCGTGGTGCGGTTGTAGACCTCATCGGATCCCGGCAACGGCGCCGCCTGGACCTTGTTGCGTATCCGGCTGTCCGGCGACTGGGCCTGGATGAAGGCGTCGTCCCACGAGTAGGACATCAGCGACTGGCCGCCTCCGAACGAGAAGATCTCGTCGCCCAGACCGAAGTTGGCGCCGCCGGGTGCCCAGGTCGACTTGGCCTTCACCATGTCTTCGAGGGCGCGTACGAAGCCGGGCGTGTTGATCAGCGGCTTCATGGTCTTTACGTCGAAGAAGAAGCCACCCTTGACGTCCGGGTGCTTCGCATACGGCGCCGCACGGCTGATGAACGCCGAGAACGTCAGGTCGTCCCGCTTGGTCACCTCGGCACTGCCGAAGTTTGGCTTCTGGTCATCGTCGACCTCCTTACCGCTGAAGAACGCGGCGACCTCCTGGTACTCCGCCCACGTCCTGGGAGTCCGGAGTTCCTTGCCCGTGGCCGCCTTGTACGCCGACTGCCGCTTCGGGTCCTCAAGGACATCCGTCCGGACCTTGAGGTAGTGCCGGTCACCGTCCACGGGGTACTGCACGACCTTCCCATCCCAGGTCGCCACGTCCATGTAAGCCTTGGTGACGTCCTTCATGGCGGGAGTGTCCAGATACTTCTTCGGCACCGAGGCCAGATGAGGGGCCATGTCGCCGACCCACAGGGAGGGGTAGAACATGACGTCGTACGCCGACTGGCCTGCTTGCAGGGGTGTGAGGATCTTCTGGTGCAGCTCCCCGAAGGGGACGTTGATCACCTGCACCTTCGCCCCGGTGATCTCCTCGAACTGCCTGGCATGAAGCTTGGTCGGCTCGCCGATGACGGGGACGGCGTGGCTGATGATCTTCAGCGTCTGTCCGGAGTAGTCCTTACGGCTGATCGACTCGTAGCTGCACGGGCCCGGGACGTCCTTGACTTTCGTCGCCGGATAGTCGGGGCCGTACTTGCTGTAGCTGATCTGCGAGCCCGGCTTGAAGAGCCCGGGCTTGTCGGGCTTGTTCTCCACCGGGTTCTGACCAGTGCAGGCAGTGACGGTGAGGGCCACTACGGCCGCGGCGGCGACCACGCCCTTGTGCGAACTGTTACGCATGGGAGTGCTCCTTCGACCGTCAGGGAATCAAGATTGCTCTGCCGCGTACGGCACCGGCGGACAAGTCGTCGAGGGCCTCCTGGAAGGACGCCAGGGGGTACCGCTGGGTGTGCAGGCCGACCTTGCCCCGGGCTGCCAGCACCATCAGCTCGGAGAGGTCGTTGTAGGACCCCACGAGGTTGCCGATGAAGTTGATCTCGGTGGAGATGACGTCGATCGTCGGAATGTCGAGCCGACCGCCGTAACCAATGACGTAGTAGTCGCCGTTACGGCGCAGGCAGGCCATGCCCGTCTCGACGGCACCCCCCTCGCCCACGAAGTCCAGAACCGCCTCCGCCCCGTGCCCCCCGGTGAGTTCCAGGACGCGCTCGGTCTCGGTGCCGTCCGCGGCCAGTGTGTGTTCGGCACCCAGTTCCTTGGCGAGGACGAGGGCATCCGCGCTCCGGTCGATCACGATGATCTCGACCGGAGAAAGAGCCCGGAGCACTTGAATACCGATGTGCCCGAGACCTCCGGCGCCGATCACCACTGCCCGGTCACCCGGTCGCAGGGTCCGCGCCGCCTTGGCGACAGCGTGGTACGCCGTGAGCCCGGCATCGGCCAGAGCCGCCACCGAAGCCGGCTCCAGGGACGGGGCGAGTGCCACGACCGAGCGGGCGGTCGTCTTGAGGTACTCGGCATAGCCCCCGGCGGTGTCGATCCCCGGGAAAGCCGAGTTCATACAGTGCACGTCGTCACCGGCCCTGCAGGCGCGGCACAGGCCACAGGTCACGAGCGGGTGCAGGATGACCGGGTCGCCGACCTTGACGTGGGTGACGGCCTGCCCCACCTCCTGTACCCAGCCGGCGTTCTCATGGCCGATGGTGTACGGCAGGACAACCCCGCTCTTGGCGGCCCACTGTCCTTCGAGTATGTGGAGATCGGTGCGGCAGACCCCCGCGCCTCCCACTTTCACGATCACATCCAGCGGACCGGTGATTTGCGGGTCCGGCACATCCACGAGCGCGGGCGGCTCGTCGTACTCGATGACCTGCACTGCTTTCATGGCGCTCCCTGCGAATGGCGGGTGGATGGTGCGCCGATTACACAGTCCGCCGCTCGCAGACCGATGTCTCAGAAGCGGTCCGCCGATGTCTCAATGTGACACACGCCATAGGCGCGGCGTCATTGAGCTGTTCCAATCACTCCACCGAGGGATGACGCGCCTGATGTGGAAGTGTTGAATGCCCCGACGCCAACCTGGCAGCTCGCTGACTGCAGCCAGAGAGCTCTACCTGGAAGTCACCAAGGAACCGAGCGCCCGCCCGCTCGTGGTCGCCTCGTGGCAGCGCTCGATCGAGTACGCGGTGAAGCCGAGCTGCATCGACGCTCCGTACATCGAGAACCCCAATGTGGACAGCCCGCTAGCCAGGGCGGCACTACCGATCGTGAACAGGCTGCACGAGCAGCTTGCCGACGATCCGGTGTCCACGATGATCACCGACCGGAACGGCGTGGTGCTGTCCCGCACGGTCTCCCACGAAGGTCTTACGACGCGGCTCAACCGAGTGCAACTGGCCCCGGGCCACGTGTTCGCCGAGCGCTATGTGGGCACCAACGGCATCGGCACCGCGTTGGCCAGCGGCCGACCGGTCATGATCGCCGGAAGCCAGCACTACGTCGAGGAACTGCGGGACTTCCACTGCGCGGCCGTGCCGATCCTTCACCCCGTTCGGCGCACACTGCTGGGAGCTTTCAACCTGACCACGGTCCGTCAGGGGTCCGCCGGCATGCTCATGGCCTTGGCCCGCTCTGTCGCGGGCCAAATCGAAAGCGAGATCGCCGCGATCAGCTCGCGACGGGAGCGGGCCCTCTTCCAGGACTACATGGACGCGTGCTCCTCGGTGCGCCCCGGAGCTGTCCTGGCCCTCAATCGTGAGGGCGTCATGATGAACGAGCAGTTGAGATCAGCCGTGACAGGGGCGGATCACCACGCGCTGCTGGACCACGCACGTGAGATCGCCGACGATCCCCGGTTCGAAGGGACACGGAGTATCGCCCTCCCCTCCGGACGAGTCGCCGAACTCCGGGTCAGCCGTAGCCGGCGCGAGAACAGCGACGCGGGCGCCATCTTCCGAGTCCGGGTCATCGGACGCCCCCAGCCCGCCCCGGCCGTTTCCGCCGGCGCCGGTCCCACACGATCGGGCCTGGGGCTGGTTGGCTCCTCCCCGCAATGGCTGCGCGCGGTTGCCGAAACCGAAGCGGCGTTTCGCGCCGGATCCTGGCTTCATCTCGTGGGAGAAGCCGGTGTCGGCAAGCGGACGCTGGTCCATGCCATCCACCGGGCCCACGGCGACGAGCGCCGGCTCGAGATGGTGGAAGCGCCGCTGTCGGAGTCACCGCACGCCACCGAGCACTGGCTGCGCGACGTCCGCGAGCTGTGCGCCCAACCGTCGACGGTGGTCGTCCTGCGCGACGTCCACCTGCTGGGCGATCACCTGCGCCGACAGCTCACAAGCCTCCTGGCGCACTCCGACAAGGCCGCCACCGGGCAACTGGTCATCGCCAGCCAACCGTCCATGGTTACCACCAATGAGGAGCTCGACCGTCTGTGCGGCGCCTCCGTGGAGCTGCCGCCCCTCCGCCATCGCTATGGAGACATCGAGCACTTGGCCCGGCTCTTCCTGCTCAAGTACCGCCCGAGCGGAGAGAGCAGCTGCTCCCCGGATGCGCTTACGATGCTGCAGCGCTGCCCCTGGCCGGAGAACGTCCGCCAGCTCGAGTCGGTGATCCGTGGCCTCGCACGGCGTCCTGCTGGCGGGATCATCCAAGTGGAGGATCTCCCGCCGGAATGCCGGGTGTCGTCCCACAAGGTCCTGACCACCATCGAAGCGCTGGAACGGGATGCCATTCTGCGTGGGCTGATGGACCGCAACTCCAACGTCCAGCGCACCGCACAGGATCTCGGCATCTCCCGCGCCACCATGTACCGCAAGATGCGCCGTTACGGGATCGTCCCGTCGAGCCTTACCTAGCGGTGGTTTGTCAAACCGGGGAGTAGAGATCAAGCCGGTGGCCTGCGCCGACGGCGTGATCAGTGCTGGGAGTTCCGGTGGTGGGGGTGCATTCGCCCAGGCTCGCCAGCAGCGTTGGAGGCTGGTCCAGGGGTCGAGCCAGGCTCGGACGGCGCGAATCGCCTTGGGCCAGCTGTCCGTGTGGGGCTGGTGGTCTCTGGTTGGTCCCCCTCTCGCGCCTGCCCGGTTCTTCGGGCGGCTCCGGTGGTGCTGTGCCGGGCGAAGCCTCGGGTGGCGGACTGAACCAGGCGTCTCAACAGAATGAGAAGGCACAGGTGACCAGGGTCTGGTGGCGGCCGATGGCAGTGTCGGAGCGGACCTGGAAGTCGGCCCAGCCGAGTTCGTCCATGACTTGTTTGTAGCTCTGCTCGATCCAGTGCCGGATGCTGTAGATCCGGATGACTTTGTGCAGTTCGGCGGCAGGTTCGGGGCTGTCGGCCTCACGGGGGCCGCCGGGGCGGGGCAGGTCGGTGGCCAGGTACCAGGTGGCGTGCCTGCGCCGTGGGTGCCGTTGAGCCATACGATCATGAGCCCGACGCTAGCGCTGTGCGGACCGCAGGCTGGTGCCTAGCACGTCACAAACAGGGTACGGCGGAAGACCGACACGGCTTTGGCGTCTCATCAGCGCTTGTCATCGCGTGCCCGCCCGTCGGACCTTTTCGCGTCTGCTGACTGCCCGGCGCTGCATAGAGGCACGCAGTGGAGTGGGCTTCCGGCAGCCCCACAGCTCCTACTGGCTCACTGTGGCCCTTACTTGCCCAGCGACGTGTACATCGCCGCATGTGTCGCCGACGCCTTGGAGGCTGCGCACGACAAGGGCCTGACGCACCGGGACATCAAGGCGTCCAACATCATGGTCCTGCCCGGTGGCGGCGCGAAGGTGGTGGACTTCGGCATCACCATTGCCGTGTACGCCTCCCGGATACCTGGAGGCGACCAGCCCCAGGGCTTAGGAGTCGACGGTCTGTCCACGTCGGCCGCTGCAGACCTGCCGGCCCTCGCTCCGCCGACCAACTGCCATCACACCCGAAACGGAAAGGGGCCCGGGAGCCCGCTCGGCGCCGCAGCGGCATCTGCCAACCGAAGCAGTCATGACTGAAGCGTCCGATGGCAGCGGAGCCGGAAAGCCACCATCCCACCGGCCATCACGTCGTAGTTTGCCGTGGCAGAACTTGTGCTCTCCGATGCGGCACTCCCCGGCGGTGTCCGCGCGGGCTAGACACTGTCCGATGCGCGTGACCGTCCAGCATTCGCATCGCTCCGGCCGCTATGGGGCGGGGTGGTTTGTCTGATCAGGAGCGGGCTCGGCTGGAGCCACACTTGCCGAGAAATTCGGCGAATGGGATGAACTGCGCCACGTACACGGGCTTCTTGGTGCCGAAATTGGCGAGCAGCTCACGCCGAACGGTGACGGCCCCTTCGGTCCCGGTGAGCTGGCCGAGCTCGGCAGGGTAGGTGACGCGGTCGCCCTGGACGACATGGCCGCCAGTTCTCGGGTGCTCGTACAGGGTCGGGCAGCCGCTATTGCCGCTGTTGGGGCCGACCTTGTGGGCATCCCGGGCTCGGCGTGCCCGGCTCGTACCGGGTTGGGTCCACCACTGTGGCCGGGGGCATCCGCTCAGGCCGTGCCCAGTCGCACCGAATGAGATGGTGGGCGGTGAGCGAAGACAGCGGGATTTGGCGGCGCGGGTACTGATGTCAAGTGCAGGTCCCATGCCAGGCCGGGGTCGGCGAGAAGAATTGGGGTCTGCGGCGAGGACGCTTCAGAGACAAGCCGGAGGGTGACAGGTTCCTGAATCAGCTCTCGGGTGGTGAGCTCGCGGACTGGCGCCGATGTTCGGCGTGCTGGGCCGACGAGTCGGTCGAGGTGGAGATTGGGGAGTGCGTAGTGAGGGGCTCCGCCATGCTGGTTGCTGTACTCCGCTGCTGTGCAGCTGGCTCACTACTCGACGGCGTGGAGACGGCCATGGCATGGACCCCGAGCACCACGGCGACGACCAGGCAGACAACAGCGATGCCGGCGGCCGTGCGCCGCCCTAGAGGAAACCAACGCGGCAGGAAGAGACTCAGAACCGCACTGGTCCACGCGACGGACACCAGCCAGGGGAGCCATGCCTCCGCCCGGTCGTTCACTCGGTGACAGTGCTCGGCTTGCGGTCCGGTTTCGCCAAAGTAGAAGAGGCAGTTGCTCCCGAAGTCCTCGGTACCCAACCCTACGAACCCCCACCACACGGTGACGAAGACGGCGGCGGCCAACGCGGCACCGAAGCCCAGGAAGCCTCCAGCGCCATGCGGCGTGGGTGTGTCCATACCTCGATCTCCCCCGGCGAGATGCTGTCCAGCCGACAGTATCCCCGGCAGGATTCGAACCTGCGACACTCGCGTTAGGAGTTCGATCGAATGGTCGACGTAGAGCCTCTGTCTGCGTGCTTGGGTGCTGCCTGTGATCGCCCATGGCTGCCCCCGTCCAGCGCCGTTGATGTCAGCTGGTGATGCCAGCTTGGATCGCGGCATGGAACGTGTCGAAGCTGAGCTGTTCACGGATGGCGGGAACAACGCCGTGGTGCGTCTGCCACCCCGCCGGTTCCCTGGTGTCCTGATCCAGCGCGACTCCCTCGCCATCATCCGTAGCCAAGTTGCCGAAGTGGTGGAAGCCTGCGGCCAGGGCGACATCACTTGGCGCCCGGGAAACCGCCGGCCGTCTGCTTGCCGAGCTCGATGAGCTCCTGGCGAGGTACACCGCTGCGCTGGAGGTGCACGAAATCCCACGGCCGTACTGATCGCCAAGACCTGAGCTTGGGAATCCTCAGAAGGATGTTGCGAAACTGGGCCCTGACCTGCGCCGATGATGACCACTGGGCCTCTGGAGCGCTGTGGGTTCTCACCTCTGTTGACGGTAGTTGTCCGATCTTCTCGCGGGTGTGGCGCGAGGGCGGCGAGCGGCCATTTGGAACTCGGATGCGGACATCGGCGAACAAGGGGTGTCCATACCCGCATCTTCGAAGGAACGACATGCATCTCAGAGGCGACCTGTGACCGCCTCGCCGGACATCGGGATGGGGCGTTCCGATGTAACTGACGCAACAGCCGACTCCGATGCCTCGGTCATCGAGCGGTCCTGGAACGACCCGGACGCGTTCGCCGCACTGTTCGACCGCTATGCCGATGACATTCACCGGTACACGGCCCGGCGGCTGGGCACCGAGGCGGCCGACGATCTGATGGCCGACACATTCGTCATCGCCTTTCAGCGGCGCCGGCGCTACGACCTGTCGAGGCCGCAGGCCCTGCCCTGGCTGTACGGGATCGTCACCAACCTCATCGGACGGCACAGACGGGCCGAGGCCCGTCGCCTGCGGGCGCTGTCGCGTGTCGCCGTCACAGCTCCGGCCGAGGGGCGCGGTGCGGGTGACGCGATGGCGGACCGGGTGGTGGCCCGGGTCGGCGCCGAGAACACCCGGCGCAGCCTGGCAGCGGCCCTCGCGGGGCTGTCCGCCCGCAACAGGGACGTCCTGCTGCTGATCGCCTGGGGCGATCTCGACTACGCGGAGGCCGCAGAGGCCCTGGGCATACCGATGGGCACCGTGCGCTCACGGCTGCACCGCGCCCGGAACGCGCTGCGAGAAGCGCTGGGCGGTTCGGATCCCACAACCATTCGAGAGGACCTGGAGGAACCCGATCGTGGATGAACTCACGCGCGTGCGGCAGATGGAGACCGGCACGCCGCCGCTGACCCACGAAGCCCGCTCCGCCGCCCGCCTCCGGTTGCGGAGCGCCATCTCTGAGGAGAACCGTCCGCACCGTTCTGCCGCTCTGTCCCGGCGATTGGTGTTGCGGGTGGCAGTTGCCGCGACAGTGGCCGCGGTGACGGGAACCGCTGTCGTCGCCACGAGAGGCGGCGAGGACCGGGACGCGTCTCGGATGACCACGCTCAGTGCGGCGCAGGTGCTGCACCGGGCCGCGGACAGGTCCCGGTCCGACAGCGCCGCGCTGCCGATCCCACGCGACGACCAGTACTTCTACACCAGGACGCACATCACGCGAGAACCCCTTGAGGGCGGTAAGACCAAGACGTGGACGGACGAGAGCTGGCTGTCGGTGGACGGCTCCAAGCCCTCGAAGCGCCAGGAGCACGGCAAAATCCGCAACGACCCCCCTCGGAGCAAGCACGATTGGGTGTGGCCGCCCACCGCGTACGCGGATCTCAAGAAGCTGCCGACCGACCCGGACGAGCTCCTCGACCTCTTCAGACTTGGCTTCAAGAGCACGCCAACGAACGACGCGTCCGCGTTCTTCCAAGCCTGCCAGCTGATGAAGGGGCCGCGGGTCATGCCTCCCGGGCTGCAGGCCGCCGCGTTCGAGGCACTCGCGAAGATCCCCGGCGTCAGGCTGGACCACAACCAGGTGGACGTCCTCGGCCGGCACGGGATCGCAATCTCCCATCCCGAAGCCTCCTTCACGTTCGTATTCGACCGTGAAACCTACGACTACCTCGGGCTGCGCACGAAAGGCAGCGGCCTCAAACGCGTCAAGGGAGGGTGGGAACAGGACGGCTGGTACTACGAGATGAGGAACCTAGAAGAAATGGGTGTGGTCGACCGGATCGGCCAGCGCCCTCAGAGCTGACAACCGTGTCAAGCGTGCGTGGCCCGAAGCTCCTGGCCGTGACTCCCTGACGTGCCCGTCGGCCGGCATCCGGGCGGCGTGCTGCTCCGAACGCTCGCGGTCAGCACGGTGTTCGGCTCCCGGTCGCACGGCTCGGAGACGGGTGACCGGGCCGGGACTCGCACACCTCAGGGACATTCTGTGGGCAGAACGGGAGCGAGCAGCCGTACTCGGACAACAGGAGCGCTGGCCCACTTCCGGATTGACGCGCCGTGAAGCGGCAGCGCTCCGCGCGCGGCCACAAGGCGAGCGAGGGGAGAAGGGGGAGACCGGCGACACCGGGCCGGCGGGACCGGCTGGTCAGTCGCGCGAGGAGAGGCATTCGCGCTCGACAAGATGGTCCGAGCCGCCCGCAACAAGCCATCTGACCAGCCCGAAGAGGGGACAGGTGGTGCGCAGGTGGTACGCGACGCCTGAATCGGTCTAGACAACACAATGGCCCAGGTCGGGGATCATGTCCCTGGCCTGGGCATTTCTTTGGAGCGGGTGACGAGAATCGAACTCGCGCTCTGAGCTGGGGAATCACTGATCGCTTGAGAGTGATTGCGGCTCTGACCTGGGGCAACAGCCCCATCTAGGGTGAGCTGAGAAGCCGTTGTCCTATCGGTCTTGAGTGCGGTGTGATCGAAAGCGACTGCCGGATCGGATGAATCTGCTCGTGTCCGTGCATGAGGACAGGGCCTCTGGTGCAGTTCGGAGTTGCTGAGACACCGAGCACGACGAACCGCTCCCGGAGCAACTCCGCGTCGCGCAGCTCGGCAAGAACCGGGTGGTTTCCTGGCGCAGCACCTCAACGCGCCTCCGGTGCCCCGCTCCCGCTCCTCCAGCAAACCGACCGTCCCCATATCGAGGTGCGCGATGTCCGGTCGCAGGCGCACAATGCGAGTCCAGCCCCGGGGCGCGGTCCCACGGGTGGAAGCGACGTGCGGCGCTGACGACAACCGCAGCGCGCCCAGAGGAGCTCCGACGCATGTCATGCAGCGAAGACGCCGGCCGTCAGAACAGTCCCGCCGGCCACGAAAACGGGGCGCGACCTGATACGAGCCCCGTGAAGCTCCACTCCTTCGTCCTCTGCAAGTACGACGAGGCCAGACGCCGGGGTGACATCGACGACTGGACCGACCATTCCGACATCGGCGCGTCCTTCGACGGACGCATCCTGACGGCTGAGGAGTATCAACGGACCGAGGACCGCTACATCGCGGCTGCCGACATCCTCGCGAGAGCGGCCGGCGCCTCGCACTTCACCCTGCGGAACGTCTTCCTGCACAGCCCTCCGCCGGCCTGGCTCGGAGAGGTGTACGAGGGCCGAATCGTCGACAAGACCTCAGCCCTGCGGATGCTCAGAGGGCACATGTCCGGAGACACTCCCGCTGCCTGGTTCGAGAGCGAGAAGATGTGCATGATGATGGGCTTCGACTTCTACATGCACGTACAGATCCCTGAGCGAGCCCTCGCGTCTCTCGATGAGATCGAGGAGATGGGCCTTTTCGTCTTGGGAGGCCGGGAGCAGGACGAAGACGAAGACGAGGAAGTGCACGTCTCGCGGCACGCCGATGACGCCTTCTGGACCGAGGTGGCCGAGGGGTTGGCCGTCAGGTCGTCCGCACAGCAGCAGGAAGCCCGGACGCTTGTCGTGGAGCGCTGGGCCGGCGGAAAACTCGGTCGCCGGTTGTGGCTCGTGGCAGCCGACGACCTCTCTGCGGTGGCCGCATCGGTGAAACGTCAGGCGCTGATCTCCGCCTTCATCGATCTGGAGATCCACGCGACCTCTCGGGGCGAGGTCGCGCGTGCCGTGGAGGCCGCACGACGGGCCCATTCGGACGATGACGGCGCAGACGTGGTGATCTTCCCGCTGGCCGGCGACAGAGAACTCCGCACCGTCACCGTGGAATGGGATGCCCCCTTGCCGGACGACGGTGGCCTACCCCCAGGACAGGAGTTCGGGGTCTTCCCGTGGCCGGCAGAGGACGCGGTGTGCCTGGAGGCGGTCGTGCCGGGAGACGACGGTTGTGTCACCGCCCGTTGGGTGGCCTCTTCGACGTCGTGATGCCGCCCGCAGGACCTTCAGGGCTCATCGCGGCTCCGGACCGACTTCGCTTCAGGGGTAGTTGCCGTATCGATCGTGGCGGTTGCTGATCGAACGGCAGTCCCGTTCGGGTGGTCGCGGTGCGATAGCCGCATAAAGGCAGGGCCTCCGGTGCAGCTCCTGGGTGTTGAAGCCGGAGAAGCACCAGGGAGGCCCTGTTGCCGCTGTGGCACGCCCCTTTCACCAGCCGGTTCCAACTCGGTTGTACCTGAGTGCGATTGTCTCGCGCACCGGTTCGGGAACGCCGCGGACTGTCCGCGCAGGCGACTGAGGTATCCGTCCGACATGAGTGATGCCGAGTGGGAGGTGGTCCGCGAGATGCCGGTGCCGGGGTGGATGGAAGGCCGTGGCGGGCAGCCGGAGAGCTACTGCCACCGGCAGATGGTCGACGCAGTGCGCTACCTGGTCGCCGGCGGCATTACATGGCGGGCGATGCCGGCGGACTTCCCTGCCTGGGACCGTGTCTATGCGTTCTTCCGGCGCTGGCGGGACAAGGGGCTGGTGACCGAGTTCCACGACCGGCTGCGGGACGCGGTCCGGTTCGCCGCGGGCCGCGAGCCGGAGCCGACCGCGGGAATCATTGACGCGCAGTCGGTGAAGGGCTCCGCGTCGGTGCCGGCCGCGAGTCGGGGCTTCGACGGTGGGAAGAAGGTCAACGGCCGCAAACGCCACATCGTGGTGGACACGCTCGGACTGCTGCTGATGGTGCTGGTCACTGCGGCCTGCGTCACCGACCGGGAGGCAGGTCAGACGCTGCTGGCCCGGCTGCGCGAGCGGCACTGGCGCATCACGCTGGTATGGGCGGACGGCGGCTACTCCGGACGCCTGGTCGACTGCGCCCGCGACGTCCTGCGTCTCGCGCTGACCGTGATCAAACGCAGAGACGACACCGCCGGCTTCGTCGTGTTGCCCAAGCGGTGGCTGGTGGAGCGCACGTTCGCCTGGCTGATGCGCTCACGCCGCCTCGCCCGCGACTACGAGGCTCGCCCCGACAGCGCCGAGGCGATGATCCGCTGGTCGATGAGCATGGTCATGAGCCGCCGCCTCGCCCAGCGATCAAGCTGAACATCCCGGGACGCTCCTCGGCCAGCCAACCCCGCGCGGCAAGCCGCTTCGCTTTCGACCGCACTCCTTCCACCTTCGCCGGAACCGGCTCCAGCCCGGCCGCCACCGCAAGCTGCCGGCAATCCATCACCCCGCCACCCGAGCCGTTCCCACCAGCCAGGATGTTCATCAGCTGTTGGTAATCCAGCGCCAGCACACCGGTATCGAACCCGTCCCGCCAGGCAGGGACCACCGAGCCGGGCGGCGCCGTCACGGACTGCGCCGACAGCTCGCCGGTCACCACGGCCGGCGACCCTTCCCGGCCTCCGCCAGGCACCGCCAGGACCTCGGCCACCGTCTCCCGGGCGATCACGAACCGCTCCCACACGGCCTCCGCCTCCCGCAACTCGGCCTGAAGGACCTCCACCCGTTGCCGAGCGGCGCGTTCACGCTCCTCCAGCAACCCCATCACCGACGGCATCCCGGCACCCCCACCCCACAGACAACACGGCCCCCACTACCTGCCTCCGACCCACCACGCCTATGCCTGACCAGCGGAAACGAACCTGCCACGCTCGGAAAGACAACGGCTTCTGAACGGTGTCTACGTGGCTCGCAGTGACCGCTGTTGACCGTTGGTTTTGGTGCCAATCTGGTGCGCTACGGCTTGTCCTCGACGGGCCTGGAAGGGGGCGGTTGTGGACGTCGTGGAACTGATGGAGTGGTTGGCCGAGCGAGGATGCTCGGTGGTCTTCAAGGCTGAGGTGAGCGCGGACAGGGACACCGTTGGATGGTGATCGTCTCCGGCGGCGCTCTGGGGGCGGAGGGGTTCTTCAGGACTGACCTGCCGTCCGCCGAGGCGTGCCTTGAAGCCACACTCGAGCACTTGGCGAGCCGACAGATTTCACCCTTCATCTGAGCTTGGCAATCACGGCGCGAACTGGGCCGGACGTGGACCTGACCTGCGGATTTCTCGCTGCAGCCGTGTTGGAGCGCGCACAGAAGTAGCCGCTGCTGACCGCTCTTCCCCACCCGTTCTGGCAAGCATCTGGCACGGCTGCGAGGAGACATGGGAGCCACTTCTCCTCTTTGTGCCGGAAGCGGAGAGTGGACCACGCTGGTTGTCAGTCTTCTCCCGGAGGGATCAGACGGTCCGCGTCTTCGTCGTCCACATGGCCTGTGGCATCAACGGTGATGGTGGTAGCCCGGCCCTTCGCCGTGTTTAGCCATGCGAGCACTTCCTCGGTCAGTGGTGCTCCTTCGGGGCCTTCGTCCTTCCACGCGCCAACCTCCTCCAGGCACAGCGGCCACGACCTGGTCGGCTCGCTCCAGGTTGAGAGAAGTCCGAGTAGTCCGTGACCGGGCGCATCATGCCCGGTGGGGGTCGACAACAAGGGCGGTGCCGGTGGGCTCGTCCCAAGCCTCCACAGCCACGGTGCGCCCGATCAACGCCTCCGTGCCGTTGAAGATGACGAGCTAGCCCGTCTTGTTGAAGTAGCGCATGGGTGGCATCGTGTCTCACCACTCATGCTGTCCCCTGGCTGGCCACCCGTGAGAGCTGGCTCCGCAGGTCCTTGCGACATCCGCTTTAGGAGTTCGGCCAGGGGCACTACTGGCCTCCGTCGCCGACCGAGACGACGACCGGAAAAGGGTGCTGGTGTACGCACCTGTCTGACGTCGTTGATGTCAGCCGTGGATGTCGGAAACCTTCTGATCCGTAGTTCTAGCCGGATCAATCAGCGAGGGTCATACCGGCCGCTACGGGGCCTGTAAGAGACGACGCCACCGGACGAGGGCGGTTGCTGGAGTTGCGCTGCGATACTGCGCTGCTCTACCCAGACGGAGCATTCCGACCGAGTGCTCGGAGACGTTCCTGCGTAGCGTGCTAGGGTCCGTCTTCAAAGTGATCTTGCCCAGAGCAGGAACGACGCCAGGCTGACCGCTGCTTCGTAGGAAGTGGCGGTCTTCTCATACCTGGTC
>NZ_JBSHNE010000067.1:0-20259 GCF_053646035.1 Streptomyces sp. NPDC055287
TGTGTCTGTTGATTGGTCGGGGGTGTTCGGGGGGACGGGTGCGTCCCGGGTGGATCTGCCGACGTATGCCTTCCAACGCAACCGCTACTGGCTGGAATCTTTCGGTGACATGACAGGCACCGGCTCCGTGGCCGGACTCGGACTCGGGGCGGCAGAACACCCCTTGCTCGGTGCGGCCGTGGAGCTGGCAGGCGCCGACGGGTTGCTGCTGACGGGACAGTTGTCGTTGCGTACGCATCCGTGGCTGGCGGATCACGCGGTCGCGGGCACGGTGCTGTTCCCGGGGACCGGCTTCGTGGAACTGGCGGTACGGGCGGGTGACCAGGTCGGTTGCGATGTGGTCGAAGAGCTCACGCTCCAGGCGCCGCTCATCCTGCCCGAGCGGGGCGTCGTACAACTCCAGATCGCGGTGGGCGAGCCGGACGAAGCAGGGCGGCGCTCGCTGACCGTCCACTCCCGCGACGGCGAGGCGTCGGCCGACGGAGAGTGGACCTGCCACGCCATGGGCGTACTGACGAGCGGTGGTTCGCAGCCTGCGGCGGAGCTGCTGGAGTGGCCGCCGGCCGGCGCCGAGGCGGTGCCCGTCGATGGCATGTACGCGAGCTTCGAGGCCGACGGCTATGGGTACGGCCCGGTGTTCCAGGGCGTGCGAGCGGCGTGGCGACGCGGCGACGAGGTCTTCGCCGAGGTGGCCCTCGACGCGGAGCACCAGGAGGACGCGGGCCGCTTCGGTATGCACCCGGCGCTGATGGACGCGGCGCTGCACGGTGTGCAACTGGGTAACTTCTTCTCCGACGACCGGGCGCGGTTACCGTTCGAGTGGCGAGGTGTGTCGTTGCGGGCGGCGGGTGCGTCGATGCTCCGTGTCCGGCTGACGCCGGCCGGCACGGACGCGGTCTCGGTGACGGTGGCCGACGGCACGGGTCAGGCGGTCGCGACGGTGGACTCGCTGGTCTGCATGCCGGTCGACCGCGAACAGCTGTCAGCAGCAGCCGGAAAGTCGCCGGAGCACGAGGCGCTGTTCCGTCTCGACTGGACGGCGGTTCCGGCAGCGACGGCCACGGCGGCGGCGACGGCCACGGCCACGGCGAACGATGGTGCGGGCCGCGACGTCGGCTTGGCTCTGATCGGCGCATCCGTAGGCGCCCCCGGGGCAGAGGTGTATCCGGATCTGGAGGCCCTGGGCGAAGCGGTGGCGGCGGGTGCCGAGCTGCCGGACGTCGTCGTGGTCACAGTTCCGGCAACCCCTGACGGCACGGAAATCGCGCAGGCCGCGCATGTGGCGAGCCATCGGGCGCTGGCGCTGACGCAGGCGTGGCTCGGGGACGAGCGGTTCACCGGTGCGCGACTGGTGTTGCTGACGCACGGCGCGGTGGCGGCGGGCTCCGACGGTGATGTGACGGACCTGGCGGCGTCCCCGGTGTGGGGGTTGTTGCGGTCGGCGCAGACGGAGAACCCTGGCGCGTTCGTGCTGATGGACACCGATGGGACGCAGGCGTCCCGGGATGCGCTGCCGGCGGCGCTGGCGTGGGCGGCGGCCCAGGACGAACCGCAGTTGGCGCTGCGCGCGGGCGAGGTACGGGTGCCGCGCATGGCACGCGTGACACGTGGGAACGAAGCGCTGACGCCGCCGGCAGGGGCGTCGGCCTGGCGGCTGGAGATCCCCAACAAGGGGTCATTCGCCAACTTGGAACTCCTGGAGTGCCCGGCCGCCGAGCAGCCGCTCGCCGCAGGCCAGGTACGGGTTCAGGTCCGGGCTTCCGGTATGAACTTCCGGGACGTGGTGCTGGCCCTGGGCGTCGTACCGGACCAGGAAGTGATGGGCAACGAGGCCGCTGGTGTCGTGATCGAGGTCGGCGAGGGCGTGAGCGACCTGGCGCCGGGCGACCGGGTCATGGGCGTCTTCTCCGGCTCGTTCGGCCCCGTCGCCGTAACCGACCGGCGGATGCTGGTGCCGGTACCCACCGGGTGGTCGTTCGTGCAGGCGGCCTCAGTGCCGGTCGTCTTCCTGACGGCGTACTACGGCCTGCGTGACCTCGCAGGGCTGCGGCCGGGCGAGTCGGTGCTCGTACACAACGCCGCCGGTGGCGTCGGCATGGCCGCAGTGCAGCTGGCACGGCACTGGGGCGCGGAGGTCTTCGGCACGGCCGGCGAGGGCAAGTGGCACGCCCTGCGCAGCTCGGGTCTGGACGAGTCGCACATCGCTTCTTCCCGCACGCTGCACTTCGAGGAGCGCTTCCGCGCCACGACCGGTGGCCGTGGCATGGACGTGGTGCTGGACGCGCTCGCGGGCGAGTTCGTCGACGCGTCGTTGCGGCTGCTGCCGCGCGGCGGGCGTTTCCTGGAGATGGGCAAGACCGACAAGCGCGACCCCGCCGAGGTCGCCGCGGCACACCCGGGCGTCGCCTACCAGGCGTTCGACCTGGGCGAGGCAGGCCCGGACCGTACGCAGGAAATGCTGCTCGAACTGCTGGAGCTGTTCGAGCAGGGAGTGCTCAAGCCCCTGCCTGTCGCGACGTGGGACATACGTCGGGCCCCGGAGGCCTTTCGCCACCTGAGCCAGGCCCGGCACATCGGCAAGGTCGTGCTGACCGTCCCCGCCCCACCGGCCGGCACGGGGACCGGCACCGCCCTGGTGACCGGAGCGACCGGAACGCTCGGCCGACTCGTCGCCCGCCACCTCGTGGTGCGGCACGGCGTACGGGAACTGCTGCTCGTCAGCCGCCGTGGCCCGGCAGCCGACGGTGCGGCGGACCTGGTCGCGGAGCTGGGCGGCCTCGGCGCGCGGGCACGGGTGGTGGCCTGTGATGTCGCCGACCGGGAGTCGCTGGCGGGGCTGCTCGCCGGGATCCCGGTCCAACACCCCCTGACCACGGTCGTCCACACGGCCGGCGTACTGGACGACGGTATGGTCTCCGCGCTCACCCCCGAGCGTGTCGACGGAGTGCTGCGCCCGAAGGTGGACGCGGCCTGGAACCTGCATGAGCTGACGCGCGAGCTGGACCTGTCGGCCTTCGTCCTCTTCTCCTCCGTCTCGGGTTCCCTCGGCAACGCCGGGCAGGGCAACTACGCGGCGGCGAACGTCTTCCTCGACGCCCTCGCGGCGGTCCGCCGCACCGAGGGATTGCCGGCGACGTCGCTGGCATGGGGGCTGTGGGAGCAGAGCAGCGCCATGACGAGTGAGCTCGCCGAAGCGGACCGCGCGCGCATGGCACGCTCGGGCCTGATGGCCCTGTCGTCCGACGAAGGGCTGGCGCTGCTCGATATCGCAATCGCGGCCGACGAGCCGTTCCTGCTGCCGGTCCGGCTCGACACCGCCGCGCTGCGCACGTCCGGCGCGTCCGTCCCCGCCCTGCTGCGCGGCCTCGTCCGGGGCCCCGTGCACCGCGCCCGGGCCACGGCGACCACCGGCACCACGGCCGCGCCCACGGGCCTGGCCCGGCGGCTGGCCGGCCGCCCCGAGGCCGAACAGCTGGCGGAACTCTCGGAGTTCGTACGCGGGCACGTCGCGGTCGTCCTCGGACACGGATCGGCCGCGGCGGTGGAGGAGAGCCGGGCGTTCAAGGAACTCGGCTTCGACTCCCTGACCTCGGTGGAACTCCGCAACCGGCTGAACGCGGCGACAGGACTGCGGCTGCCCGCCACGCTCGTCTTCGACCACCCCACGCCTGGTGCGCTCGCCCGGCATCTGCGCGGCGAGCTGCTCGGTGACCGGCCCGAAGCCGCCGTCGGCACCGCGCCGATCACCGCCCCGCAGGCGGACGACCCGATCGCCATCGTCGGGATGAGCTGCCGCTACCCGGGCGACGCCGCGTCCCCCGAGGCGCTGTGGGATCTGCTGGCGTCCGGCGGCGACGGCATCACCGACTTTCCGGCCGACCGGGGCTGGGACCTCGACGCGCTGTACGACGACGATCCGGACCGCCCCGGAAAGTCGTACGTCCGCAACGGCGGCTTCCTCCACACCGCCGCCAACTTCGACGCGGGCTTCTTCGGGATCTCGCCGCGTGAGGCGCTGGCGATGGACCCGCAGCAGCGGTTGCTGCTGGAGACGTCGTGGGAGGCATTCGAACGAGCCGGAATCGACCCTGCCTCCGTACGGGGATCCCAGGCAGGCGTGTTCGCCGGCGCTGCGGCGCAGGGCTACGCCTTCGGCATGGAGCAGTCCGGCGAGGGAAGCGAGGGCTACTACCTGACCGGCAGCACGACCTCGGCGATCTCGGGCCGTGTCGCGTACGCGCTGGGCCTTGAGGGTCCCGCGGTGACGGTGGACACGGCGTGCTCGTCGTCGTTGGTGGCCCTGCACCTGGCGGTGCAGTCGCTGCGCAACGGTGAGTGCTCGCTCGCCCTCGCCGGTGGAGTGAACGTCATGGCCACCTCGATGGTCTTCGTGGAGTTCAGCCGGCAGCGCGGGCTCGCGCCGGACGGTCGCTGCAAGTCGTTCTCGGACGCCGCGGACGGTACGGGGTGGGCCGAGGGCGTCGGGATGGTGTTGTTGGAGCGGTTGTCGGATGCGCGGCGTAATGGTCATCCGGTGCTTGCGGTGGTGCGTGGTTCGGCGGTGAATCAGGATGGTGCGAGTAATGGTCTTACGGCGCCGAATGGTCCGTCGCAGCAGCGTGTGATCCGGGCGGCGCTGGCGAATGCCGGGGTGTCGGCGGTTGATGTGGATGTGGTGGAGGCGCACGGTACGGGTACGACGTTGGGCGATCCGATCGAGGCGCAGGCGTTGCTCGCGACGTACGGTCAGGACCGTCCGTCCGACCGGCCGTTGTGGCTGGGGTCGTTGAAGTCGAATATCGGGCATGCGCAGGCGGCTGCGGGTGTGGCCGGTGTGATCAAGATGGTGCAGGCGATGCGCCATGGTGTGCTGCCGGAGACGCTGTATGTGGGTGAGCCGTCGTCGGAGGTGGACTGGTCGGCGGGCGCGGTGGAGCTGCTGACGCAGGCGCGGGAGTGGCCCGAGGCAGAGGGGCGTCCGCGTCGGGCGGGTGTGTCGTCGTTCGGTGTGAGTGGTACGAACGCGCACGTGATCCTGGAGCAGGTCGCGGAGCTGGAACCGGCCCCCGTCTCGACGGTTGAGGTGGAGCCGGTGGTGGTGCCGTGGGTGGTGTCGGGGCGTGGGGTTGCTGCGGTGCGGGGTCAGGCGGCTCGTTTGCTGGCCCGGGTGGAGGGTGATGGTGGGTTGTCGCCGGTGGATGTGGGGTGGTCGCTGGCGTCGGGGCGGGCGGAGTTCGAGAACCGTGCTGTGGTGATCGGTGGCTCGCGGGATGAACTGACGGGTGTGTTGGGTGCGTTGGCTCGTGGTGAGTCGGTTCCGGGTGTGGTGGAGGGCACGGTTTCGGGGACCGGCGGCCGGGTGGTGTTTGTGTTCCCGGGGCAGGGTTCGCAGTGGGCGGGTATGGCTGTGGGTCTGTTGGGTGCTTCGCCGGTGTTCGCGGAGCGGATGGCGGAGTGTGGCCGGGCGCTGTCGGAGTTTGTGGACTGGGACCTGGACGGTGTGGTTCGGCAGGTGTCCGGTGCGCCGTCGTTGGTGCGCGTTGATGTGGTGCAGCCGGTGTCGTGGGCGGTGATGGTGTCGCTGGCGGCGTTGTGGCGCTCGTACGGTGTGGAGCCGTCGGCGGTGGTGGGGCATTCGCAGGGTGAGATTGCCGCGGCCTGTGTGGCGGGCGGATTGTCCTTGCAGGACGGTGCGCGGGTGGTGGCGTTGCGGTCGCAGGCCATCGCGCGGAGTCTGGCGGGGCGTGGCGGGATGATGTCGGTGGCGTTGCCGTTGGCTGAGGTCGAGGGCCGTTTGGAGGGGTGGTCGGGCCGGCTGGAGGTGGCGGCCCTGAACGGGCCCTCGTCGGTCGTGGTCGCCGGTGAACCTACCGCGCTCGACGAGCTTCTTGCGGAGTGTGAGGGGGCGGGTGTCCGGGCTAGGCGTATCGCTGTGGATTACGCCTCGCACACCTCGCATGTGGAGCTGATCGAGGACGAGCTCGCGCGGGTGTTGGCCGATGTGCGGCCGCAGGTCTCCGAGGTGCCGTTCTTCTCCACGGTGGAGGGGGACTGGCTGGACACCGTTGGTCTCGACGCCGGGTACTGGTACCGCAATCTGCGGCAGACGGTGCGCTTCCAGACTGCTGTGGAGGCGTTGGGTGAGCAGGGTTTCGAGGCGTTTGTCGAGGTCAGCTCCCATCCTGTCCTGGCGATGAGTGTGCAGGAGCAGGCCGACTCCGCCGTGGTGACGGGCACGCTGCGCCGTGACGACGGCGGGTTGGACCGGTTCCTGACGTCGCTCGCCGAGGCGTGGGTCCAGGGCGTGGAGGTGGACTGGGCGCGGGTGTTCGAGGGCAGCGGCGCCTGCCGCGTGGATCTGCCGACGTATGCCTTCCAGCACCGGCGTTATTGGTTGGAGGCTGCCGGCGGTGCGGTGGGTGCGTTGCCGGGTCTTGGTCTGGCGTCGGCCGGGCATCCGTTGCTCGGGGCGGCGGTGGAGTTGCCGGAGTCGGCGGGTGTGGTGTTCACCGGTCGGTTGTCGTTGCGTACGCATCCGTGGCTGGCGGATCACGCGGTGGGCGGCGCGGTGTTGTTGCCGGGGACCGGTTTTGTGGAGCTGGCGGTCCGGGCGGGCGATGAGGTGGGCTGTGACGTGGTCGAGGAGCTGACGCTCCACGCCCCGCTGGTGCTGCCCGAGAAGGATGGCGTCCAGCTGCGCTTGACGGTTGCCGAGCCCGACGGGATGGGCCGTCGCATCTTCAGCGTGTACTCGCGCGAAGGTGACGCTTACGCCGATGCGGGGTGGACGTGTCATGCCACCGGCGCGCTGGCGACCGACGGTTCGCAGCCTGCGGCGGATCTGGTCGTGTGGCCGCCGGAGGGCGCGGTGGAGCTGGCCACCGATGATGTGTACACGGACTTCGAGGCCGCCGGATACGGCTATGGGCCAGTGTTCCAGGGCGTACGGGCGGCATGGCGGCGCGGCGACGAGGTGTTCGTCGAGGCCGTACTGCCCGAGGACCGGCAGGAGGAGGCGGCTCGGTTCGGTGTCCATCCGGCGCTGCTGGATGCGGCGTTGCATGGTTTGCGGCTGGGTGAGTTCTTCTCCGACAGCCGGGCGCGATTGCCGTTCGTGTGGCGCGGTGTGTCGTTGTACGCGGCCGGTGCGGCGGCGCTGCGCGTGCGTCTGGCGCCGACCGGTGCGGACAGCTCGGTGTCGGTGACGGTCGCGGACAGCACCGGGCAGCCGGTCGCGACGGTCGAGTCCCTTGTCCTTCGGCCGGTGGACCCTGGGCAGATCGCGAACGCGGCGGCCCGTAGCGGTACGGACGACGCGTTGTTCCGTGTCGAGTGGGCGGAGGCGCCGCAGGCGACCACGGACGACCCGGGTACGGCCGGACAGCGCGGCCTGTGGGCGGTGATGGGCGCGGCGGACAGCGCTGCCGGGCTCGGAATTCCCGGGGCCGAGGTGTACTCCGGTCCGGAGGCACTGCGTGCGGCCGTCGAGAGCGGTGCGGCCGTCCCGGACGCCGTGTTCGTTCCCTTCACGACCTCGGTCGGCGACACAGCGCCGTCCGCGCACGAAGCCGTACACCGCGCCCTGGCGCTGACGCAGGCGTGGCTTGCGGATGAGCGGTTCGCGGCGGCCGGTTCGCGTCTGGTGCTGGTGACGCGCGGTGCGGTGGCGACCGGGCCCGAGGAGGCCGTGACCGACCTGGCGGCGGCTCCCGTGTGGGGGCTGTTGCGTTCGGCGCAGACCGAGAACCCCGGCCGGTTCGTGCTCGTGGACACCGATGGAGGTACCGGACTGCCCGGTGGCCTGCTGGCCTCGGATGCCCCGCAACTGGCCGTACGTGACGGTGTCGTACGGATCCCGAAGCTGGTGCGGGCTGCGCCGCCCGCACGGCAGGCGCCTCGGCCGTGGGATCCGGAAGGCACGGTGCTGGTGACGGGTGCGACCGGCACGCTGGGCGGTCTGGTGGCCCGGCACCTGGTGGTGGAGCACGGTGTGCGGCGGCTGTTGCTGGTGAGTCGCAGTGGCCGTGATGCCCCGGGTGCGCCGGAGTTGGCGGCGGAGCTGTCGGGGCTGGGCGCGGATGTGTCGGTGGCCGCTTGCGACGTCGCCGACCGTGACGCGCTGGCCGGGCTGCTGGCGGGGATTCCTGCCGGGCATCCGCTGACCGCGGTGGTTCACGCGGCCGGTGTACTGGACGACGGGTTGGTCACCGGGCTGGACGGCGAGAGGGTGGAGCGGGTGCTGCGTCCGAAGGTGGACGCGGCGTGGAATCTGCATCAGCTGACACGCGGCCTTGACCTGTCGGCATTCGTACTGTTCTCCTCGGCCTCGGGTGTCCTGGGCAGCGCCGGACAGGGCGGCTACGCGGCGGCGAACGTGTTCCTGGACGCGCTGGCTGCCGTACGCCGGGCCGAGGGGCTGCCGGCGACGTCGCTGGCGTGGGGTCTGTGGCAGCAGAGCAGTGGTATGACGGGCGAGCTGGACCGGGCGGATCTGGCGCGGGTGGCGCGTTCGGGTCTGGTCGCGTTGTCCTCGCGGGACGGCCTGGCGTTGTTCGACGCCGGTGTCGGGGCGGACGCGGCGCTCCTGCTGCCGGTGCGCTTCGACACGGCTGCGCTGCGTGCCCTGGGCGGTGACGTGCCGGCGATGCTGAGAGGGCTGGTGCGTGGGCCGGTTCGCCGGGCGAGAGTGGTGGAGGGCGGCGGGGCCGCAGCGGGTCTGGTGCAGCGGCTGGCCGGGCTGTCGGACGGCGAGAGGATGCGGGCGCTGTCCGAGTTCGTACGGGGGCTGATCGCGACTGTTCTCGGACACGGTTCGGCAGATGCGATCGAGGAAACCCGGGCGTTCAAGGAGCTCGGCTTCGACTCCCTGACGGCGGTGGAGCTGCGGAACCGGCTGAACTCGGCGACAGGACTGCGCCTTCCCGCCACGCTCGTCTTCGACCACCCGTCACCCGGCGCCCTCGTGACGTACCTGGGGGCCGAACTCTTCGGTGACCAGGACGCGGTCGCCGCAGCGGCCGGTGTTGACGCCGCGGCTTCCCCGGTGGGTGACCCCGACGATCCGATCGTGATTGTGGGGATGGGCTGCCGTTACCCCGGTGGTGTTGCCTCCCCGGAGGAGTTGTGGGCCCTGGTCGACGGCGGCGTGGACGCGATCTCGGAGTTTCCGACGGACCGGGGGTGGGGTGCGGATCTCTACGACCCGGATCCGGACCGGCAGGGCAGGGCGTACGCCAGAGAAGGCGGGTTCCTGTACGGGGCCGCGGAGTTCGACCCGGACTTCTTCGGCATGTCGCCGCGCGAGGCGCTGGCCACGGACCCCCAGCAGCGGCTGCTGCTGGAGACCTCCTGGGAGGCGTTGGAGCGGGCGGGCGTCGATCCGAAGTCGCTGCGGGGGAGTCGTACCGGTGTGTTCACCGGAGTGATGTACAACGACTACGGTTCGCGGCTCCGGGTCGCGCCGGAGGGATTCGAGGGGTACCTCGGCAACGGCAGTGCCGGCAGTGTGGCCTCCGGCCGCCTCTCGTACACCTTCGGCCTGGAGGGCCCGGCAGTGACGGTCGACACCGCGTGCTCGTCGTCGCTTGTCTCCTTGCACCTGGCTGCCCAGGCGCTGCGTGCGGGTGAGTGCACGCTCGCGTTGGCGGGCGGCGTGACGGTGATGTCCACGCCGATGACGTTCGTGGAGTTCAGCCGGCAGCGCGCCTTGTCGCCGGACGGCCGTTGCAAGTCGTTCTCGGACGCCGCGGACGGTACGGGGTGGGCCGAGGGCGTCGGGATGGTGTTGTTGGAGCGGTTGTCGGATGCGCGGCGTAATGGTCATCCGGTGCTTGCGGTGGTGCGTGGTTCGGCGGTGAATCAGGATGGTGCGAGTAATGGTCTTACGGCGCCGAATGGTCCGTCGCAGCAGCGTGTGATCCGGGCGGCGCTGGCGAATGCCGGGGTGTCGGCGGCTGATGTGGATGTGGTGGAGGCGCACGGTACGGGTACGACGCTGGGCGATCCGATCGAGGCGCAGGCGTTGCTCGCGACGTACGGTCAGGACCGTCCGTCCGACCGGCCGTTGTGGCTGGGGTCGTTGAAGTCGAATATCGGGCACACGCAGGCGGCTGCGGGTGTGGCCGGTGTGATCAAGATGGTGCAGGCGATGCAGCACGGCGTACTGCCCCGGACGCTGCATGTGGACGAGCCGTCGTCGGAGGTGGACTGGTCGGCGGGCGCGGTGGAGCTGCTGACGGAGGCGCGGGAGTGGCCGGGGGCTGAGGGGCGTCCGCGTCGGGCGGGTGTGTCGTCGTTCGGTGTGAGCGGTACGAACGCGCACGTCATTCTTGAGCTGCCGGAGTTGTCGGAGTCGGCTGGAGAAGTGACGTCGCGGCCGGTGGGCCCGGTGGTCGTGCCGTGGGTGTTGTCGGGCCGGAGTGTGGAGGCTCTGCGGGGTCAGGCCGGGCGGTTGTGGTCCCGGGTGGAGGGTGCCGTGGAGCTGTCGCCGGTGGACGTGGGGTGGTCGCTGGCATCGGGCCGGTCGGCTTTCGAGCACCGTGCGGTGGTGGTCGGCGGTGGGGACGGCTTGGCTTCGGGTGTGGAGGCCCTGGCTCGTGGTGAGTCGGTTCCGGGTGTGGTGGAGGGCACGGTTTCGGGAACCGGCGGCCGGGTGGTGTTTGTGTTCCCGGGGCAGGGTTCGCAGTGGGCGGGTATGGCTGTGGGTCTGTTGGGTGCTTCGCCGGTGTTCGCGGAGCGGATGGCGGAGTGTGGCCGGGCGCTTGCGGAGTTTGTGGACTGGGACCTGGACGGTGTGGTTCGGCAGGTGTCCGGTGCGCCGTCGTTGGTGCGCGTTGATGTGGTGCAGCCGGTGTCGTGGGCGGTGATGGTGTCGCTGGCGGCGTTGTGGCGCTCGTACGGTGTGGAGCCGTCGGCGGTGGTGGGGCATTCGCAGGGTGAGATTGCCGCAGCCTGTGTGGCGGGCGGATTGTCCTTGCAGGACGGTGCGCGGGTGGTGGCGTTGCGGTCGCAGGCCATCGCGCGGAGCCTGGCCGGGCGCGGCGGGATGATGTCGGTGCAGCTGTCGGCCGACCAGGTGGCCGAGCGCATAGCCGTGTGGGACGGGCGGTTGTCGATCGCCACGGTCAACGGACCGGCCTCGGTCGTGGTGGCCGGTGATCCGGCCGCGCTGGACGAGCTGGTCGTGACCTGTGAGGCGGAAGGGGTCCGCGCTCGACGTATCGCGGTGGACTACGCCTCGCACACCTCACATGTGGAGCTGATCGAGGACGAGCTGGCCGACGTACTCGCGGCGGTGCGGCCGCAGGCTTCCGAAGTGCCGTTCTTCTCGACCGTGACGGGGGATTGGCTGGACACCGCCGGTCTCGACGCCGGGTACTGGTACCGCAACCTGCGCCAGACGGTCCGCTTCCAGACTGCGATCGAGACGCTGGCCGAGCAGAACCACGGCACGTTCATCGAGGTCAGTTCCCACCCCGTCCTGACAGTGAGCGTGCAGGAGACGCTGGAAAGCCCGGGGAAGCGCACGGCTGCCCCTCCGGTGGTAGCCGGCACGCTCCGGCGCGACGACGGCGGCCCGGACAGGTTCCTGACGTCCCTGGCGGAGGTGTGGGTCCAGGGCGTGGAGGTCGACTGGGCGCAGGCATTCGCCGGTACCGGCGCGTCCCGGGTGGACCTGCCGACGTATGCCTTCCAGCGTCGCCGCTACTGGCTGGAAGCACCGGCCGCCGAAGCGGCGACCGGTGCGGGCACGGCGACGGGCGGCATGCCGGCCGGTCAGGCGGACGATCAGTTCTGGGAGGCCGTCGAGAGCGGGGACCTGGAGTCGCTGTCCACGACGCTCGAGGTCCAGGACGAGGCGCAGCAGTCGTCGCTGGGCAGCCTGCTGCCCGCCCTGTCCTCGTGGCGCCGGCAGCGGCGAATCCGGACCACCCTCGACGGCTGGCGTTACCGCGTCACCTGGAAGCCGGTGCCGGAGGACCCGCCGGCGGCCGCGGTGACCGCGACCGGCACGTGGCTGCTGATCGTCCCCTCCGGGCACGCCGACGCGCCGTGGGCCGGCGCCACTGCCAGGGCGCTTGCCGACGGCGGGGCGACAGTCGTCCCGCTGGTCTGGGACCCGGCCGACGGGGACCGGCCACAACTGGCCGAGCGCATACGTGAGGTCCTGGCCACGCACGCACAGGCCGACGGCATCAGCGGCGTACTCTCACTGCTCGCGCTCGACGAGGACATGCATCCGGTGTACCCGGTGGTGCCCCGGGGCGTGGCCGGCGCCTTGCAGCTCGTGCAGGCGCTGGGTGACGCGGACCTGGCCGCGCCTCTGTGGCTGGCGACGCGGGGCGCGGTGTCCACCGGCCGTGCGGACGGTGCCGCCGTCAGCGCGGCGCAGGCCCAGACCTGGGGCCTGGGCAGGGTCGTCGGCCTGGAACACCCGCAGCGCTGGGGCGGTCTGATCGACCTGCCGGAGACTCCCGACGCACGCACGCTGACGCGGCTTCGCGGCGTACTGACCGGCGGCACTGCGGGTTCCGAGGACCAGCTCGCCCTGCGTGCGGCGGGCCTTGTCGCACGGCGGCTCGTGCGTGCGCCGCTCGGAGAAATTCGCGCTGTACGAGACTGGAAGCCACAAGGTACGGTCTTGATCACTGGCGGAACCGGCGCACTGGGCAAGCGAGTTGCCCGCTGGCTGGCGTGCCGTGGAGCGCAGCATCTCGTCCTGACCAGCCGTCGCGGCATGGAGACCCCAGGCGCCGAGGAGCTTGTGCAGGAGCTGACGGGGGTCGGTGCTCGGGTGACTGTTGCCGCATGTGATGTCGCGGATCGTGCCGCGCTCGCCGCGCTGCTGGAGAAGCTCCGGGCCGAGGGATCCCCCGTGCGGTCGGTGGTGCACACCGCGGGTGTGGCGCCGAGCGCGACGCTCGACGAGACGGACCTCGCCACGCTCGCCGTCGTCGCGTCGGGCAAGGTGGCGGGCGCCGCCAACCTCGACGAGTTGCTGGACGGCGAGGAACTGGATGCCTTCGTCCTCTTCTCGTCGAACGCGGGAGTCTGGGGGGCGGGCGGCCAGGGCGCGTACGGCGCCGCCAACGCGTACCTGGACGCACTGGTACAGCGGCGCCGCTCCCGCGGCCTCCCCGGGACGTCCGTCGCATGGGGTGCGTGGCGCGGAGCCGGCATGCTGACGGACAACGCGGCAGAGGACCACATGAGCCGGCTCGGGGTGCTGGCGATGGACCCGGATCTGGCGATCGAGGCACTCCAGCAGGCCCTGGACCACGACGAGACGTGTGCCGTGGTCGCGGACGTGGACTGGTCGCGCTTCGCGCCCGGCTTCACCGCGGCCCGGCCGCGGCCGCTGCTCGACGATCTGCCGGAGGTGCGGTACGCCCTCCAGGAGGCCACACCAGCCGGAGCCGACGACGGGCCCTCCGGATCGCCGGCCGACCGGTTCGCGGCGATGAGCGGGCCAGAGCTGGAGCGCACGCTGCTCGACCTGGTGCGTTCCAACGCCGCTGCGGTACTGCGTCACGAGGGCACCGACACGGTGGGCGAGGACCGGGCGTTCAAGGAACTCGGCTTCGACTCCCTGACGGCCGTCGAGCTCCGTAACAGACTGCAGAGGGCCACCGGGCTGCGGCTTCCCACCGCGCTGGTCTTCGACCACCCGACGCCCCTCGACCTCGCCGGTCATCTGCGGGCACAGCTGGCCGGAACCGGGGCCGGCACGCCCGAGTCCGCGATCGCGGAGCTCGACAAGCTGGAAGCGGCGGTCTTCTCCATCCTCCCGGAGGACGAGGACCTGCGGGCCACGGTCACCTCGCGGCTGCACGTGCTCCTGTCGAGGCTCGACGGCGACGGCTCACCGGCGGGCGAACTGCCCGGCGCTGCGCAGGACGGCCGGCCGGCTGTCGAAGACACGCTCGATGCGGCCACCGACAACGAGATATTCGACTTCATCAACCAGGAGTTCGGTAAGTCATGACGGCGAACGAGGACAAGCTCCGGGAATATCTCAAGTGGGTCACCGCCGACCTGCACAAGACGCGGACCCGCCTGCAGGAACAGGAGGCGGGAGAGCGGGAGCCGATCGCGATCGTCTCTGTGAGCTGCCGGCTTCCCGGAGGCGCGAACTCGCCGGAGGAGCTGTGGCGGCTGCTCGCCGGCGGCACCGACGCCGCCTCAGGGTTACCTGATGACCGGGGCTGGGACATCGAGGGCCTGTACGACCCCGACGGAAATTCGGGCAGGCCGGGCACGACGTACGTGAACGAGGGCAGCTTCGTCCGCGACGCCGCCGAGTTCGACGCGGGTTTCTTCGGAATCTCGCCGCGTGAGGCGCTGGCGATGGACCCGCAGCAGCGGCTGTTCCTCGAAGCGTCGTGGGAGCTGATCGAGCGCGCCGGTATCGACCCGGCCTCGCTCAAGGGCAGCCAGACGGGAGTCTTCGTCGGTGGCACGCCCTCGCACTACGGCCCGAGTGCCGGAGAGGTGACCGAGGACGTCGCGGGCTATGTGGTCACCGGCGGCTCCGGCGCGGTGCTCTCGGGGCGCCTCTCCTACTTCCTCGGCCTCGAAGGCCCCGCGGTGACCGTGGACACCGCTTGTTCGTCCTCCTTGGTCGCCCTGCACGAGGCGGTGCACGCGCTGCGCCGCCGGGAGTGCTCCCTGGCGGTGGCGGGAGGGGTCTCCGTGATGTCGACCCCGGTGGCCTTCGTGGAGTTCAGCCGGCAGCGCGGGCTGGCGGCGGACGGGCGTTCCAAGGCGTTCTCCGACGCGGCCGACGGAATGGGCTGGGGCGAGGGCGCCGGAGTGCTGCTGCTGGAGCGGTTGTCGGATGCGCGGCGTAATGGGCATCCGGTGCTGGCGGTGGTGCGGGGTTCGGCGGTGAATCAGGACGGTGCGAGCAATGGTCTTACGGCGCCGAACGGTCCGTCGCAGCAGCGTGTGATCCGGGCGGCGCTGGCGAACGCGCGGATCTCGGCGGCGGACGTGGATGTCGTCGAGGCGCACGGGACGGGTACGACGCTCGGCGACCCCATCGAGGCCGAGGCGCTGCTCGCCACGTACGGGCAGGTACGTCCGTCCGACCGGCCGCTGTGGCTCGGCTCGTTGAAGTCGAACATCGGGCACACGCAGGCGGCCGCCGGTGTCGCGGGCGTGATCAAGATGGTGCTGGCGATGCGGTACGGCGTACTGCCGAAGACGCTGCACGTCGATGAGCCGTCCACGAAGGTGGACTGGTCGGGAGGTGCGGTCGAGCTGCTGACGGAGCGGCGGGAGTGGAAGCAGACCGAGGGGCGTCCGCGGCTCGCGGGGGTGTCGTCGTTCGGTGTGAGCGGTACGAACGCGCACGTCATCCTGGAAGAAGCCCCGGCGCAGGAAGAGCAGCCGGAGCCGGACCGGGCGCCCGTCGCGGCGACCGGTGCCGAGCGGGTCGTGCTGCCCACGGTGCCGTGGGTGGTGTCGGGGCGTGGCGCCGACGCGGTGCGGGATCAGGCGGCGCGGTTGCTTTCCCGGGTGGAAAGTGACGGCGGGTTGTCGCCGGTGGATGTCGGCTGGTCGCTGGCGTCCGGGCGGGCGGCGTTGGAGAACCGTGCGGTGGTGGCCGGTGGCTCGCGGGACGAACTTGTCGCCGGGTTACGGGCGTTGGCGCGTGGTGAGGGGGAGGCGCCGGGAGTGGTGGCCGGTCCGCGCGCGGCGGGTGCCGGTGGCCGGGTGGCGTTCGTGTTCCCGGGGCAGGGCTCGCAGTGGGCCGGGATGGCTCAGGGCCTGTGGGAGTCGTCCCCGGTGTTCGCCGCGCGGATGGAAGAGTGCGAACGGCTGCTGAGCGGGCTGGTCGACTGGTCACTTCGCGAGGTGCTTGACGACGAGGCGGCGTTGGCGCGGGTGGATGTGGTGCAGCCCGCGCTGTTCGCGATGATGGTGTCGCTGGCAGAGATGTGGCGTTCGGCCGGCCTGGTGCCCTCCGCCGTGGTGGGCCATTCGCAGGGCGAGGTCGCCGCCGCCTGTGTGGCCGGCGTGTTGTCCCTGGAGGACGCGCTCCGGGTGGTCGCGCTGCGCAGCCGTGCTCTGCTGGCCATCGCGGGGCGCGGCGGGATGTTGTCGATCGTGGCGTCGCACGAGTGGGTGCGCGAGCGGATCGCTCCCTTCGGTGACCGTATCTCCGTCGCCGCTGTGAACGGCCCGCAGGCGGTGGTGGTCTCGGGAGACGCCGACGCGCTGGCCGACTTCGGGACCGTACTGGCAAAGGCCGGGGTCATGCGGTGGAACGTCCCCGGGGTGGACTTCTCCGCGCACTCGTCCCATGTCGAGGTGCTTGAGTCGGAATTGGCCGAGCTGCTCTCGGGCGTCGAACTGCGGGCCTCGCAGGTGCCTTTCTACTCCGCCGTGACGGCGGGGCCGCTCGACACCGCGGAGCTGGACGCCGGGTACTGGTACCGGAACCTGCGCGAGCCGGTGCGGTTCGAGGAGGCCGTCCGGGCGCTGTCGGAGGACGGCCACCACGTGTTCGTCGAGGTCAGTCCCCACCCCATCCTGACGATGGGCGTGCTGGAGACGCTCGAGAGCCCGGAGCGGGCCGCCCCGGTGGTGACGGGCACGCTGCGCCGTGACGACGGCGGGCTGGACCGGTTCCTGACGTCGTTGGCCGAGGTGTGGGTCGAGGGTGTGGAGGTGGACTGGGCGCGGGTGTTCGAGGGCACTGGTGCGTCGCGGGTGGATCTGCCGACGTATGCCTTTCAGCACCGGCGTTATTGGTTGGAGGCTGCCGGCGGTGCGGTGGGTGCGTTGCCGGGTCTTGGTCTGGCGTCGGCCGGGCATCCGTTGCTCGGGGCGGCGGTGGAGTTGCCGGAGTCGGCGGGTGTGGTGTTCACCGGTCGGTTGTCGTTGCGTACGCATCCGTGGCTGGCGGATCACGCGGTGGGTGGCGCGGTGTTGTTGCCGGGGACCGGTTTTGTGGAGCTGGCGGTCCGGGCGGGCGATGAGGTGGGCTGTGACGTGGTCGAGGAGCTGACGCTCCACGCCCCGCTGGTGCTCCCCGGAACGGACGCGCTCGGCCTGCGCGTGACGGTCGGCGGGGCGGACAGCTCCGGTCGGCGTGAGGTGAGCATCCATTCGCGTCCGGAGGACACGGCGTACGGCGAAACCTGGACGTGCCACGCCACCGGTGTGCTGGCGGCGGGCGTCGGCGCGGACGCACCGGACCTCGCCGTGTGGCCGCCGGCGGACGCGACACCGGTCAATTGCGGTGATGTGTACGAGAAGTTCGCCGCGGCCGGTTATCACTACGGCCCGCTCTTCCGCGGACTGCGCGCGGCGTGGCGGCGGAAGGACGAGATCTTCGCCGAGGTCGCGTTGCCCGAGGAGCGGCAGGCGGAGGCGAATCGTTTCGGCGTACACCCGGCGCTGCTCGACGCGGCGCTGCACGCCGTGGGGCTGAGCGCGGTGACCGAGTCGGCGGAGGGCGGCGGCGCCGCGCGCGAGGCCCGGCTGCCGTTCGCGTGGCGTGGTGTGTCGTTGCACGCGACCGGGGCAACGGCCCTGCGGGTGGCCGTGTCGCCGACGGCAGGCACCGACGCGGTGTCCCTGACGCTGGCGGACGGCACCGGCCGACCGGTGGCCTCGGTGGACTCGCTGGTCATGCGCCCGGTGGACACCGAACAGCTGGGGAGTGCGGTCGGTGCACGCGGGCGGCTCCACGACGCGCTGTTCCGGGTCGAGTGGGAGGGCCGCTCGATCCCGTACGAGACCGACGGTTCAGGCTCTGTTCCCTGGGCCATCGTTGGCGGCGACCCACTCGGCGCGGCTTCCGCGCTGAGCGAGGCCCGCACAGCCGTGAAGCCGTACGAGGACCTCGACTCCCTCAGCGGCGGCTTCGCCGACGGCGACGTGCTGCCGCCGGTTGTGCTGGCCGACTGCACCTCCGCGTTCGGCGAGGAAGGCGGCGCCGGCACGGCCGCGGCCGTGCGGGACGCGCTGCGCCGGGCGCTGGCGCTGACGCAGGCGTGGCTTGCGGATGAGCGGTTCGCGGCGGCCGGTTCGCGCCTGGTGCTGGTGACACGCGGTGCGGTGGCGACCGGGCCGGCCGGGCCGGACGGAGAGCTGACGGATCTGGCGGCGGCTCCCGTCTGGGGGTTGTTACGGTCGGCGCAGACGGAGAACCCGGGTCGATTCGTGCTGGTGGACACCGACGGCGTGGAGGCTTCGTGGGAGGCGCTGCCGGGCGCGCTGGCGTGGTCGGCGGCCCAGGACGAGCCGCAACTCGCGCTGCGGGCGGGCGAGGTGCGCGTACCGCGACTGGCCCGCGTGCCCGCGCCTGCCCCGGTGCCCGGCGCCGAGTCCGGTGCGGGCGCCTCGGGCACGGTTCCCGCCTTCGGTACGGGCACGGTGCTGGTGACGGGTGCGACCGGCACGCTGGGCGGTCTGGTGGCCCGGCACCTGGTGGTGGAGCACGGTGTGCGGCGGCTGTTGCTGGTGAGTCGCAGTGGCCGTGATGCCCCGGGTGCGCCGGAGTTGGCGGCGGAGCTGTCGGGGCTGGGCGCGGATGTGTCGGTGGCCGCTTGCGACGTCGCCGACCGTGACGCGCTGGCCGGGCTGCTGGCGGGGATTCCTGCCGGGCATCCGCTGACCGGGGTGGTTCACGCGGCCGGTGTACTGGACGACGGTGTCGTCTCCTCCCTCACACCGGAGCGGCTCGACACGGTGTTGCGGCCCAAGCTCGACGCGGCCGTTCATCTGGACGAGCTGACGCGGGAACTGGACCTGTCGGCCTTCGTGCTCTTCTCTTCCGCCTCCGCCACCTTCGGCAGCCTCGGACAGGCCAATTACGCCGCGGCCAACGCCTTCCTCGACGCACTGGCCCGGCACCGGCGGGCGCACGGCCGGCCGGCCGTGTCCCTCGGCTGGGGCTTCTGGGCCGAGGCCAGTGGTCTGACCGGCGGTCTCTCCGAAGCCGACATCCGGCGCCTGTCACGCGGTGGCATGACCCCGCTGCCGACGGACCGGGCCTTGGAACTGCTCGACACCGCACAGCAGTCGGGCGAGGCCGCGCTCCTGCCGATCCAGTTCGACCGGGACGCGCTGAGCCGCCCGGCGGGCCTGGCCGCAGTCCCCCTCGTGATGCGCGGCCTGGTGCGTCCGACTGCGCGGCGCACCGTCGCGGCGGGTACGGGAACGGGTGCTGCCCCGGGCTCGGAGGGCGCGTCCGCTCTGCATCAGCGGCTGGCCGCACTGGACGAGCCCGATCGCAGGCGCACGCTGCTGGAGATGGTACGTACGCACGCCGCGGCCATTCTCGGCCACGCCACGATGTCCGCTGTCGAGCCGGGCCGCGGATTCGTGGAACTCGGCTTCGACTCGCTCATGGCGGTCGAATTCCGGAACCGGCTCAACGCGGCAACCGGACTTCGACTGCCCGTAACGCTCATCTTCGACTACCCCACCCCCACCGCGCTCGCGGCGTATCTCCGTGCTTCGATCGAGCTCGAAGACGGCGGCGGAGAGCCGGGCGCGGTCCGGGCGGCGAAATCGGCGGCCGCGGAGCTCGACCGGCTGGAGAGCATGCTCGGAGCCCTTGCCTCGGACGAGATCAAGCGCGTGGAAATCATGCTGCGGATGAAGTCGTTCCTGGCCAGACTCGGTGACGCCGGAGGAGCGCGGGCGGCGCATGACACCCACGAAGACAGCGACATCGAAACGGCTTCGGACGACGAGCTGTTCAGCGTCCTCGAAAACGAGCTGGGGAAAACCTGAACCGAGGCACGTGGAACCTGCCGTTTTCCTTTTCGCGACTTGCACGGGGAGCTGATTTCGAATGTCCAACGAGGACAAACTCCGCACCTACCTCAAACTGGCCACCACGGACCTTCGCCAGGCCCGCCGCCGACTTGAGGAACTGGAGGCCAAGGACTCCGAACCCATCGCGATCGTGGCGATGAGCTGCCGCTATCCGGGCGGCGTCACCTCCCCCGACGACATCTGGGACCTGGTCGCGAGCGGTACGGACGCGGTCTCGGGGTTTCCGACGGACCGGGGGTGGGGTGCGGATCTGTACGACCCGGATCCGGAGCGGAAGGGCAAGAGCTACGTCCGGGAGGGCGGGTTCCTGTACGGGGCCGCGGAGTTCGACCCGGACTTCTTCGGCATGTCGCCGCGCGAGGCGTTAGCCACGGACCCCCAGCAGCGGCTGCTGCTGGAGACCTCCTGGGAGGCGTTGGAGCGGGCGGGCGTCGATCCGAAGTCGCTGCGGGGGAGTCGTAC
>NZ_JBSHNE010000068.1:0-20106 GCF_053646035.1 Streptomyces sp. NPDC055287
GGAAGAAGCCCTCGACTGCGCCTGCGGGCTCTACCTCTCCGACCCCACCACCTGATCAACGCCCCTCCACGAACTTCCGCGGAGCAGCACTAGGATGCGGTCGAGCAGCCGCTGGTCATTGTTCTGCACGAATGTCATGCAACACCCCCCGATAGGCATGCGAACGCGACAAGATGCTCGCAGGACAACGAGGGCGTGAAAACCCCTCGATCGGGCCGAGACGGTGCACCGTGCCGAATTGTTCTCCCCCCGAGGTGGCAGCAGTACGGCGGAGCACGACAGCCCGCTACCGAGAATCCCCATCGCCCCGAACCTGCCCGTAACGCATATGAGTGCCTATACAGTGCCAAGCCTCCCGCAAAGAGGCGGGGTTGCAGGGGGTGAGCCATGCCTGGTGACGAAGGCGAAAACGGTCAGGCCGCAGGACCGGTCGACGACAGATTCTGGTCGCTGCAGCGACGCGCCTGGGGGCTGCTCTTCGGGCGACTGAGAACGCGATACAGCACGCGGGCGCGCATCGGCGCCATCGGAGGAACAGCGGCAGCCGCAACGGCCATTGCCGTCTTCGCACCCATGTGGTCGACCTGGACGGCCGCCAACGACATCAAGATCACCTCGCTCAAAGAGGGTGAGCGGGTGGAGCGCTGCATCGAGACCCTCAGCGGCACAGGAGAGCTCGCGGACGGCCATCACCTTTGGATCGCCCTGGTGACCGGCCCCGCGGACCGGTATCGGCCCCGCAACATCGTGTTCACCACACAGGCCGACCTTGCACACGGCGAATGGCACGCTGAAAACATCAACGTGGGCGGGGAGAAACGCGAAGGAGCTAGTTACACGCTGGCCACGGTGGACGTCGATTCGAAAACTCACCGGTTGCTGTCATCCGCTGTCATCGACATGTACCCCCGCGACAGTGAAACCCAGGGTCCCGGGGAAGACCTGTGGCGCCTGTCCACGGACACCTACCCGACAGGTGCTGCTCCCCTTGATGAAGTGCGCGTCACGCGCGGTGCCTCAGGCACCCGATCGTGCCACGAGATCGAAGAGCAGGGCCGCCAGTAGCCGACTGCCGGCCACGACGAGCGCGCGGCATCACAGCCCACCGCCCCCGCCGGTGCTCATGGAGTCTCCGGACTCACCCACGCGGGCGCAGACAGCAGCAATGGCCGGTCCCAGTCGATCTGCAGCCGCCGCTGCCAGATCAGCCTGTACACCAGATCCAGTGCCAACAGCTCCGGCACTCCGCTCGCCGCGACGCCCTCGGTATTGGCCGCCGTCGCCGAAACGCTGCCAGTACCGCCCGCTCCTCGGCCGCATCCACGTCCACCGGGTAGCGGTAGTCGGACACCCACACAACCCGCCCTTCCTCATTGAGATCATCGAGGACCGTCACAGTGCGACGGGTGTGGGCCTACGGTGCGGCCGGGGCGGCGGAATTTCTGGTGCGTCGCCGCTCACGCCGACGCTGCCGCTTCTTCCTGATCCACTCCCAGAGCACGGTCAGTCCGAACTCCAGGATGAACACCACGAGCATGCCGCCGACGGCGATGGCCAGGATGAGCCAGGGCCAGAGCTCCTCCCAGCAGCGCTGGACTAGAGCTGCGAGCCCGAAGGAGCAGGCCAGGGTGGAAAAAAGGGTCACGATGGTCGCCCCGAGCGTCACCCCCATGGCTGAGGCGGGGTTCTTTCTGACCCTCCACCACCACAGCCAGCGCCCTGGGATGCCGACAAGACGCGTCGGCCACGGCCAGTGCCTCTTGGGGACATGACGGCCAAAGCCCCGCCAGAACATGGTCCGGCCGGCGTCGGCCGCAGGTCCTCGGACCGGTGAACCCTTGCCCACCAGGATGCTCAGCACCGCGTCGACGACCTTTCCCGCGGTCTGCTTACCTTCCTTTGTCTCGAGGTAGCCCTTGAAGAGGTCCGCGTCGTTTGGTTCGGCCAGGGCCTTGAGATTTCGGCTCATCTGCTCCTTGCCGATCTCGGCCTGCAGAATGGCCTTGTGCAACTTCACCTCGGTGGCTCGACGCTTTTGGTGGTCGGTGATGAACAGGCGCAGGAGATGGTGAGCGGCGTCGAGTCGTCCCCACGTGAAGTCGGAGGCGCGCCAGTCAGGGTTGACGAACGCCCCGAAGTGGTTGAGGCGGATGCCGTACAGCTTGCGGTCGCCAAGGGGCGCGTACTTGTCCAGTGGGAACAACGGGCTGTGCTCGTCGGGTCCCAGCCGCAGGAACTCGAACTGCGGTGCGTGCTCTGCCAGCTCTTCTGGTGAGGCGAATGACTGCGCCACCACTTCCGCGGTGAGGCAGGCGCGGAGGGTCTGGCCGGCAGTCAGCCCTCGGGGGTGGCTGACGGAATCGGCTTTGTGGGCCCCGTGGATTGCCTTCGCAAAAGCGTTGACCGCCTTATGGACTTGCTGGCCGATGATATGGGCGAGCCCGAGATCCTTGTAGATGGCGTTCAACGAGGCCGTCGGACCCTGATCAGCGCCTCCCCGCTGCACGGGATCGTCACCGGACGTACCAGCATTGCGAATCAGGGCGAACACTGCGTCCTGAGCGGCACGCACGACCCGTACGCAGGCGCTGAGGTCACTCAGTGCGTCGGTGAGACACTTCTCGGCCCGTTGCCGGTCAGCAACGTCGTCAGCCCGCCGCGCCGCCCGCCGCCAGGACCTCGTCGGTGCGCAGGGCGGAGCAGCCTTACCGGTGCCGGTGCTTCTGAGACGTTCATCGATATGCCCCACGAGCGTCCAGATGAGCCGCTCGGCAGCACTGGCGCCCCACACCCAAGGATGGCAGGAACTGGTTTTCAGTTCATCCGCGGACTTCGGGATCCAGTCGGGCGGCGGACCATTGCCCAGAATGGTCGCTGCGTCATCGTGGGGAATGCCCACCAAGGAACGCACGCCGCGTCCTTCATCACGCAGGTCCCGCACTTTCCACGCTGCGCCCGTGACTCGGCTGTGCTGGTAATCGGTGAAGAGTGATTCGGCAATCTTGAGCATCTCCTTGCGGTCGCCGGCGCCGCCCTGCCACTGCTTCTTAAAGAGTTCCAGGTGGCGGTTCTGCGTCCGTTTGCGCATGCGGGCGCACAGCTCAGCTGTCCCCGTGCGGAAGTCAGCTTCTCTCGGATAACTGATGGCTGTCCCGAGGACCGACGGCCACTCGGTGGCCTTGCACGGCGGCTTGTTCTCCACATGCCGCTGGGCGACGCCGGTGGAGGGCACGATGTAGATGACAACCCGCCGTACGGGACCGTCCACGCGCCGGTCCGCGATCGCGTCGAGGACCGGTCCGAAAGGGGCGTTGTTGAGCAGGCCTCCATCGACGATCCAGCTGGCCCGGTCGCGGCCGCGGCTCGGGATCTGCGGATCGGGCCGTACCCGCTGCTCCAGCAGGGGGGACTCGTCAACGGGCGCGAACGCCAGCGGAAATCCGGCCGAGGCGCGGGCGGCCAGCTTGAGCAGGTCCAAGCGGTCCTCGAAGTCGTTGCGGACCTCAGGCTCTGGTTTCCAGACATTGCACTCGGTACTGGTCTTACGGAAGGTCACGGCGTGTGGGTCGTGCCGGAACTTGTAGATTCGGCGATGGTCGTCGACATCGAAACGGCCGCCGAAACCGTCCTGGAAGTCCTCAGGCAGACCGTCGAGCGCGGTCGCTGTGACGAAGAGTGTCACCGGCTCAGGATCCGCAACTGGATCCTTCTCACACATCTCGCGCAGCTTCGTTCCGATGGTTTCCTCGAAGAACTGACCGTCGAGCACACTGTTGTACGGCGGTTTCTTTAGCAGCTTCGTGTCCGTGAGCGCTGCGGCATCCCGCCAGGTCTCACGCAGATCGGGAAGCGTCGTCCCCCTCCCGATGGCTGTAGCCAGAAAGGAGCCGTTGAGGCCGCCGGCCGACGTACCCGCGATGACATCCACCAGGACGTGCGTGTCCGCATCGCGGATGACGTCCCGCCAGAGTTCGAAGACCTCCTCGTCGGACTCTGTGTCTTGGTCTGACTGCTTCGAGTGGATGCTTCGGGAAGCCCGCCGCAGTAGATCGAGTTCATGCGTTACCCCGCCCATCCAGACGGCCAGACTCACTCCACCGTTGAGGACGAGGGCCAGACGAGTCTGCTCGGGAGCGGCCATGAAGGCAGGCTAACCGAACATTGAGGTATGTTTCGGGCATTCCGCCGGCGTGTCCACTACAGCAGGCCGCCCTATACGACACCCCTGGGCCGCGCCACCGGCACGGAGCTCGTCCTGCCCAGCGACGACCCTCTGGTGACCTCCGGGGCCGTAGCTGCCACCAGCACCTTCACCACCGACTACCGGATCGACGGCACAACAAACAACACCAAGGAACCCGCCGTCGCAGGCCTGCCCTCAGAAATAGTCTCCCCCGAATACAACTCCTACGGTCTGCCCACGGGACTTTCCGGCACCACCGGTTACCTCCTTGGCGTCGACTATTCCGCCCTCGGCCAGGCATGGCAGATGACATTGGGCACCTCCACCGCCGAGGGCGTGAAGAAGGCCTACCTCAACAACACCTTTGCCGCGGGGCGCGTGGGCGAAGTGGGCGTGCGAGCGCGAAGGGTGCGGTCAGAGCGGCATGGACCGGGAAGAGGAGGGGGCTGCGGACAACGCGGCCTGGGCGGCCGCGTTGCATCAGCAGGAAGAGCACCGGGAGCTCGTGGTGCGCGAGGCCGTGGAGTGTCTGCGCCATGCGGGGGAGATTCTGCGCGGGCTGCCGCAGGTGCTGACCCGACATTGACGTCGTCACGCACTGAGGCCATGCGTGCGTTACCCCTGAGAGCGCCCAGGGCGCTTTGTCGTCACGATGGTACTTCAGGTCCTCAAACAGGCCCGGGCACGCTCCGTGGACCCCCAGGACATGACGAACCTCGCCGTGGACCACGCGACCGCGACCGGCGCCACCGACTGGCAGACCCAGGCGCTTACCAGCCTGTTCAGCATTGCGAACGCGATCCAGCCCGGCAGCCCGTCGTCCTACATCAATGGCCAGCACCGCGCCCAGGCCATGCTCGACGCCGGCGTACGCCGCACCGTCGCCCTGCACTACGTCCACCGGACATAGCCCCCAGTTGGCGCCGGTTCGCCGTGCTGCTCAACGAAGTCCCCTGCAGTTACCCAGGCGGGCGCGTCCCGGGGCCGGCCGGGGCCCGGCTTGTACCGGCCGCTCCGTAGCCACCGCCGACCTGCAGCCCCTCCACTTGCCGAAGCCGTCGAGGAGAGCCCGGGAGACGGCCGGCGATCCGTCGGCCCAGGCCCGCCTTGGAGGGGGTGGTGGTTACGGGACGGCGCATCACCACTCTCCGCCGTGCTGCCTCCTCCACTCCGCGAGCGCGGTGAGGGCTTTCTGGGCACGGAGGAGTTCGCCTCCGAAGGCGCCGGCGGCGAGGAGCGGCCAGGTGTCGGTGAGTTCTGCCTCGATGACGGCCGCGAGACCGTTGCCGTCATCGCCCCAGGTGTCGTCGAGGAAGAACTCGCCGGCCCACGGGTAGGTGCGGAACTCACTCTCGGCGTCCATAGCGATCATGGAGGCCAGGAATTCGAACCTGGAGCAGGCTTCGCCGTAGGCGTCGTCGTTGGGTTCGACGAGCCGGAAAGGTTCGCGCAGTTCTTCCTTGAGCCACCGGCTCTGGGGGTAGAGCCATGCGCTTCCCCCGTCCGAGCGGTACATGTCGTTGATGCCGTCGCTCGCGATGATGTAGTTGGGGTTGAGGTACCAGGCGGGCCCCATGCGCGGGTGCCCGTAGCCCGGGCGAGCCCATTCGGGACGGATCAGGATGCCGGGCAGCAGCTTTTCGCGGTGGCTTAGGATCGCGGCGACTCCGATGGTCCAGGTCGCCAGGAGCGCCGGAAGGTGCCGCAGTTTCTCCAGGTACTCGTTGTACCTGCCCGGCGTGGTGTCGCGCATACGGACTAGGTGAGAGAGGGCGCGGTGCCAGACCTGGTCGTGGGTGCCGTCGTCGTGGAAGACGCCATTGGCGAGGAGGTGCAGCAGGGTGTCGCTGTCGGCCCGGTACCCGCGCACGCTGGAGCCGAAGGTGTCGGCCCACGAGGCCGGCGCGGCGCTGACCGGCCGATGCTCCGGCGTACTTCGGTCGATGAGCTGGGTGACGGCCTGGTCGACAAGATCGAATAGCTCGATGCGCCGTACGGGGTCGGGCAGGGCCCGCTTGAGCTGGACGACAGCCAGATCCCGGGTGATGGGGGCGGCCGCCAGGTGGTCCAGGGCCTCGACCCGCCGCACCAGGTCCGTGAACAGCTCGTCCGCACTCATGCCTTCGACCACGACCGCGCCGTGCTGGGCTGTCAGGCGCTGGGCACCCTCGCCGAGACGGCCGTACTGGGACCAGAACATCGGATACCGGCGCGACCGGGTGCTCTCGATGGCGCGGACGAGAGCCTTGTCCCAGTCCGCGGACCAGCCGCACACGATCAGCCCGTACTCGTCCAGCACCCGCTCCAGGAGCCGCTGCTGAGCCTCGGGGTAGGTCTCCAGCTCGTCGACAGTGTTGCGCTGCTCCAAGTCGGCGTAGTCACCGTGCAGCTTGATCACAGTGACCTGGCTGTGCGCGAGCGGCTTGATGCCATCGATCTGGTCCGGTCGGTGCACCACCTGAGGCGAGATGCCGACTTCCTGCAGCGCCCGCTCCATGAGCCGGTCGAAGTTCGTGGTCAGAATGACGCGGATGCTGCCCCGCTTGACCAGCTTCGCGATTGCCCGGTGTGCAGCAGTCGGTCCCTTGTCGTCGTCAGTGTCGCTGTCATTGGGCTCGAAGTACCCCGCCAGCAGGGCCTGCCGGGAGGCGGGCTTGGGAGCCACGGCGGCCAGGAGGCCGGAGTAGCCCAGAGACTCGTCGGAGTTGGCCTCCCACCACTTCTCAGGCTTGGCCATGGCCTCGGCGCGGGCATCGGGATTGTCGGGGTCGCGTACCGCGGCCACCTTGCCGACGATGTCTTCCACGACGCCCCAGCCGGTCTTCACTCCCGAGGCGATTGAGATGCCAGCGCCCAGGAGGAGCGCGTACACGCCCGGGCTCGAGTGCATATTCAGCGCCAAGGCCATCGGAGGTTCGATGAGTCCCCCGGCCGGGATGGGGACCGGCCCGGTCGCGTCGTCGCTCGCCACGTATGCCTCCCTCTGCCGATGACTCGTCCGGTGGACGAATGTTCATCAGCTCTGGCATCAGGATACCGCACTAATCGTCACCATGACGAGAAGATGTGCCGCCTCCCGCCCACCTCATCCCGGCCCTGGACAGTTGTTCCGCCCGTTCCGGCGACAGCGCGGCGGCCCGGCTGCGCTGGTTGTTGACCCATGCCCCAGGCGGCACTGGAGTTCCCCGCTGTCTTCGGAGAGCACGGTCTCGATGTGTTTGCGGGGCACTCGCAGGTGGCCTTCGCGCTCGTAGAACTGTTTGGCGGCCTCGTAGTGCATGGCCCACTTCTCCGCCTGGCTGGTCCGCGGCTTGGGCTTCTCGTCTTCGGTTGCGGGTGTGATTCCGAGGACGTGTTCGCACATCCATTGCTGCACGGTTGTGAGCTTGTCCCAGCCGAGCCGTTCCGAGCGCACCCACCGGCCGAGGTCCTCGCTCTGGTGCACGACGGTGCCGGGCTCGGTCGGCAGTTCGCCGCCGGCCTCCAGGTGGAGGCGGGTGAGGTGGAAGGCGCGTTGCCATTCCACCGGCCAGGCCGGGCACCAGGAGGGGTCGATGTCTTCCAGCTGCTCGTGATGGTCTGCGGGGAAGTTTCAGTGGAGGTTCGGCAGCTGGTTGTCAGCGGTGTAGCCCCAACGACCTGGTAGTTCACATTGACAGGCAGTGACGAGCTGGTGCTGACACGAGCGACGAACAGCCACGTCATTCGCACGCCGACCATCAACCCGGGACTGGCTGGTGGTGGGATTGCTGGGACTGACCGCCTGCTGCACGGTGATGGCCCTGCTGACCCACAGGCGCCGCAGGGCCGGCCACCCGGCTCGGCCGTCGTCCACCGGCTGCAGCGCCTCCGGGAAGGCACTCCGTGGGCTGGACCGCCCAGGGCGAGCGGGTCCCGTACTTCCTGGTGATCGCATCGATCACCAGCCGATGATCACCCCACGGGCTGCCGCGCTGCGGTGTCCGATCCAGCAACAGCTCGGTCCTGCCCCAGTGCAAGTCAGTCAAGGACACACCGGACCGACGATCCGGTGATCCGAAAGAGGCAGCCACGGGTACGACGCTCCTCTTCGCGGATCAGGTCGTCACCGCTTGCGCCTCCGGGGCCTCGACGAGACTGGTCGGCAGGGCGATGTATGCCGTGACCCCGCAGGTCCCGCTCTGCCCCTGGGTGGACCTCAGTTCGACCTGGGCGCCCAGCCGGGCCGCGAGGGTTCCGACGACGTAGTGGCCGAGGTAGCGGCTGGGGGCGACCAGGAAGGACTCGCGGCCTGCGAGGCGTGCGTTGGAGCGGGCCAGGTCTTCGGTGCTCATGCCGGTTCCGCGGTCGACGACCGCGATGCAGTACTCGCCGCCGTCGCGCCAGCCGTAGATCTCGACCGGGCGCGAGGGCGGCGAGAAGATCAGCGCGTTCTCGATGAGCTCGGCGAGCAGATGGGACAGCTCGGCGACGGCCCGGCCGCGGATCCGGCCGTCCTGTACGTCGACGACGGCCACGCGCTGGTACTGCTCGACCTCGGCGATCGCCGACTGGACCACCTCGGACGCCGTCACCAGCCCCGACCAGGTGCGCGGCGGCGACTCCTCCCCCGCGAGCACGAGCAGCGACTCCGCATTGCGGCGCATCCGGGTGGCCAGGTGGTCGAGTTCGAAGAGCCCGCCGAGGGCGTCCGGGTCGACTTCCTGGCTCTCCAGGGTGGTGATCAGGCCGAGCTGGCGGGAGAGAAGCACCTGGTTGCGGCGGCCGAGGCTGGCAAGCGACTCGGAGCTGTTGCGGCGCAGGATGGCTTGTTCGGCCGCGAGGCCGATCGCGGTGTGCTCGACGTTGTGCAGAGCTGCGGCGAGCTGGATGAACTCACGTGCGCCGTCCGGAACTTCGCGGGGCGGCTCGGGGACGAGTTCGTCGCCCGCCTCGGCCGCCTGGATCCGGGCGACGGCGGCCGGCAGGCCGGTACGGGCCACCGCGTCCGCCTCATCGGCCAGCGCCCCGAGCGGCCGCGTGATCGAGCGGGCGGAGAGCAGGGCGAGCGCGGTGGCGACCGCGAGGATCAGCACGCCGAGGCCGATGAATCCGCCCAGTTCGGAGGTGGCCTCGTCGCCGAGCCGATCCGCGTGGCGCCGTACATCGGAGCCAATCTTCTTTTGTACGCCGTGGAGTTGATCGACCAGTGCGGTCATCGACGACCACCAGCTGCCGGGGGCCACATGGAGTGCGGAGCCGTCGGAGCCGCCCTCGGCCTGCTTCTCGTAGCCCGTGGCGCGCCGGGCGTCTGGGGTGGCGAAGGCCGAGCCGAGTGCGGACTGCTGGGCGGAGGTGGCGAGTTCGGCGTACCGGCGCAGGGACGCACGACGGTCCGCCCGTACCTCGGTGAAGTCGAGGAACTCGCGCTCCTTGAATCGCCCGGCCGCAAAAACCCCGTTGAGGGAGCCGCGCTCCAGGGCGACCGCCTCCGTGGCCCTGGAGAGAGCGTCCAGGGCGCCCATCGCGTCGGCGAGGGCCCGGTCCCCACGGTCTGGTTCTGCCGCCGCGGCGCCGATCAGCGCGTCGATCGCCTTGGTGTACGCGGTCAGGGTCTCGGCGCGCCGGGCGGTCCCGTCGTCGACCTGGCCGCGTAAGGCAGTCAGTGCCGAGACCGGGGTGAGCGCCTTGCGTACAGCAGCGCCGGTGTCCGCTCCCGCGTCGCCCGCCGAGAGCAGGTCGTCGAATCCGCTGCGGGCGGTGTCGGTGCGGGTGCGCTGGGCATCGACGTTGTCGCGGTACTCGTCGGCGCCGCCGAGCAGGCCATTGGTGAGGCCGCGTTCACGCTGCAGCTCACGCACCAGGTTCTGGGATTTCAGTACGAGTTCGACGCGCCCGGCGCTTTCCCGGGCGGCGGACCAGTCGGCTGCCCGGTCGGCGACCCCGAGGCCGGTCACGACCAGGAGCAGACAGGTGGGGACGGCGAGCACGATGGCCACCCGTCCGCGGATCGTGCCCCAGCCGGGCAGAGCGGGCAGGTGCGGCAGGCGGTGTCGTTGGTTACGCGTCACGCTGGACGACGGTACGAACCGGCATGACCGGCGCGGTTTCCCAGCGGTAAGAAGCCGGTTGCTCGCGGCTCACGGCAGGCCGGCCCGCGCCACGCAGGGGATGCCACCTTGCCGTAACACCCAGCGCTGTTGCCCCTACCCACCCCTGCCCGGCTGTGACGTCTGCGGCTTCCGCCGCGTGGGGGGCCACAGGTCCTCCGGGGCCCCTTCCGCCCGTATCCGCCAGTACCGCAACGGTGTTTGTGCTTGAGGGGGGCCGCTCGCTTCCCGAAGCCGCGGCTCACGCAGTGCCGTAGAGTCCGGCCAGCTCGGCGATGGCGCGGGCCATCTCCGCGCGGGCCTCGGAAGGGCCGACGACCTGAACGTCGGTACCGAACTGCAGCAGATGGCGGACCGCCTCCACGACGGGGTAGACGACCTCCACCGCCAGCCACTCGTCGGTGCCGGGCTCGGGGACAGGTGGCCCGTTGAAGTAGCCGCCGGCGATGCGGGTCACCATGTCCAGCCGCTCCCGGCGCAGCCGGACGGCGATCGTGACGCCGTCGCTGCGGTCTTCCACCTCTCGGCGCAGGTCGTGCCAGGGCGCGAACGTCCGCACCCTGCATGTCCTGCCGCTCGCGCCCGTGAAGGCCGGCCCCGCCACGGCGGCCGCCGACCCGGACCTGCAATTGACCACGCCCGCCGCGCCGGTGCAGCGCCGGACCCCGCCGGAGGGCTACCGCCGTGCCCTTGAGGCGCACCGCCAGGCCGCACGGCCGTCCCGGGTGGATCCGGGCATCGCGGAAGCGGTGGAGCGGCAGACCGCCGCGATGCGCGAGCTGTCCCGCCGGGCGTTTCCCGAACCCGACGTAGTTCCGGACGACGCACCGGCTCCGTTCGAGCAGGCCCGCGTCCAGCGCCGCAAACAGGCTGCGGCGACCGAGGCGGCCGCCCTGCGCCGGGCCCGACAAGAGCGCGCCGCGCGAGAGTCCGGGAGGGTGGTCGACGTCCCGCAGCCGACTGCACTGCGGAGCACGGCCTGAGCCGAGTGGTAGATCAGCACCCCCTGTTACTGGTGGTTGTCCCGGCGTAGCGTGACGGGTACACGCCTGGTACACACCGTGCGTCGCGGTGAGCGCGAGAAGGGGGAGTCGTGCAGGAAGGGACCGTGCTGGACGGGCGCTACCGGCTGATCGAGGCGATCGGTGCGGGCGGGTTCGGACAGGTCTGGGCAGCACACGATCCCAAGATCGACCGCCTGGTCGCGGTCAAGGTCCTCACCGGTGACGCGAGCTGCAGCCGGCAGGTGGCCCGGTTCGCCCGCGAGGCCGCAGTCGCCGGCGGCCTCGCCCACCCGAACATCGTCACCATCCACGACTTCGGCTCCACGACACACAACAGGCAGACCTGCGCCTACCTGGTGATGGAGCTCCTGCCCGGCAAACCGCTCAACGCCGCCCTGGAAGCCGGAAGACTGCCCCTGCCCAAGGCCCTGTGCATCGCAGCCTGCGTCGCGGACGCCCTCAAAGCCGCACACGACGCGGACCTGACGCACCGGGACATCAAGCCGTCCAACATCATCATCAGGCCCAACGGCAAAGCAACGGTCGTCGACTTCGGCATCACCAAGGGCAGCGACGAACGGCACGACATCACCACCACTGGCGTCCTGATCGGCACCCCGGCCTACATGGCACCCGAAGCACTCGCCGGTACCTTCGACCACCGCTCCGACCTGTACTCGCTCGGCTGCGTGCTCTACGAGATGGTCACCGGCCGCCGGCCCTTCAACGGCACCTCCTGGCACGTGGTCAACCAGCACATCAAGGAGCAGCCTGCCCCGCTGCGCACCCAGCGCCGGGACGCGCCCATAGAGCTGGAGCGGTTTGTCGCCCAGCTCCTGGCCAAGGACCCGGCACAGCGTCCAGCCTCCGCCGGGAAGGTCCGGGACGTCCTCAAGGAAATCAACGACCGGCACTTCGGGACCACACCGCCCAGCCGCGGCCGGGACATCGCGCACGAGATGCATGTCAGCCAGGCGGAAGCCACAGCAGGCGCGATCATCCCCCTGCGGATCACTGCCCACAGAACCTGCCCCGCCTGCGCCACCCGGACAGACGAGAACGCTGCACGGGGCTGCGCCACATGTAAAGGGGAAGGCAGAGTCGTGCGTGAGCAGCGCACCTACAAGGTGCGCATCCCTGCGGGCATCAGGGACGGCCAGGAGGTCCGGCTCCGCGAACTCGGAGGCGCCGGCAAGCATGGTGGTGCGCCAGGGGACATGTACGTGACTGTCCACGTTGACGGCTGAGCGAGCCTCCGGAATCCGGTTGGCCCGCCCTGATCGCGCTGACGACCTGCCGCCGGAGCGTCCCGCTGGAAGACTTCAGGGATGACCACGCAGCGGCTGCCGTTCCCGGTCCCGGATGAGCGAGCCCACCTCTTCGTCGACACCTACGCCGACATGCACGACCTTGTTGAGGTCCTGGTCGTGCCGACGGCGCTCCCGAGGCCGCGGCGACGGGTCCTGCGTACGGCCCGCGAGCTGCTGAACCCTCCGTTGTACCGACCGCGCCGCAGAGGCGCGCGGGAGTACGGAAGTTTTTGGCCAGCAAAGTGGCCACAGACCGTGGCGGCGTGTGCCGGTGTGGAGGTCGGGTATCGCTCTCGCAAGTGCGTGCAGGCAGGGCGACCTACGGGGGGACCGATGGGCAAAGCGAGCCGGGCAAAGCAGCAGCGAAGCCGCCAGGCGGCACCGGGATGGACGGCCGCGGGGGCGGCCAGAGAAGCGCATCGTCGACGCCGCAGCACTCTGGAGCTGGTGTCCGGCAACCCGTTCGTGCACGCCATGATGATGCAGAACGTTCAGAACCGGATGAGCGAGCTACGCACCGTGCTGGAGCACAGCACCGTACCTGTGCGCCAGCGCCATGACATGGCCTTTGCGATGATGTTGGGCAAGCAGGGTGCAGCGCCGCCGTGGCCAGCCGGCCCACAGCAGGCCACGAACTGGCAGATCAGCCAGATTCTTCAGATGCTGCAGACGGCTGATGTCTGCGTGATCTCGCCCGGGGCCCATGCGGCAGTGATGGCGGCGGCATCCACGCTCGAGCCTGCCGACGTCGCGACTCTGGACCGGGACAGCGACATTCACGCACCGGCGGGATTTGTGGTGCTCCCCGAGCCTGTCGTCATCGTCAACCGTGGCGGTTCCCTCTCCGACACCGTGGCGTTCAGCTGGCAGTTCGTCACCCAGCATCAGGTGTTCCCCACTGCCACGTACGCAGGTGTCCAGGTCGCGACATTCATGGACCGAGACGGTCCCGTCCAGCCGGCGGAGTGGCGCATGGTGGTGGCTCAAGCGCGGGCCAACCACACACCGCTGCCCCCGCTCGTGCCCGACGGAATCTACGGCTTCCGCGGAGACCGTGCCGCCGCCGACGGGTCAGTGGAGGAACTCGCAAGCCTGAACGCAGAGCACCGCCAGCTCAACCAGGCCCTCAACCGAGTAGCTATACCCAATGCAGCTTCCGAGGCCGGCGAATGGGACGGAGGCCGGATCGAAGACATCAACGACGATTTTGCAGCGCGCTACATGTTCGCGTTCTGGCGTCTCGCCTCCCACGGCACGACCACGATCGGCCCCGTGTCCCCCCGCCGGAACCAACATGCCTCCCACACGGCGACACAGACTCCGGACCGAGACATCCGGGTTGTCCGGCTCACCCACCAAGTCCACACCCAACGGGCCAGTTCCGAAGACGAGAGCAACGTCCGTGTCTACAACCGCCGCTGGCCGGTACGGATGCACAAGGTGCGCCAGTGGTATCCCAGCACACAGGAGCACCGTGTGATCTGGCGAGGCCCCTACATCAAAGGGCCTGCGGACGCCCCACTGATGATGGGCGAGAAGGCTTATCTCGTCGACTGAGGCAGCGCCCGACGCCCGTTCTGGCGCACCGGTGCGGCAGGTGGCAGGGCACAAGACTGCCGGGTGACCAAAGGGGACTTGGCCAACCGGCAGGGAGCCTGACGTGTTACGCGGGCTGGGCGGTCATGCGGTCGATGAACTGTCCGAAGGATTCATCGAACCTGTCCGGCGACTGCGAGGCCAGCGCTTCGGCCACAGCGCGCCATCGGGCGGGATCACGCAGATCATTAGCGCTTACGCGAGTGCAAGGAGTCGCTGATCTTGTGTGACAGGAGTTTCACGGACGCGTCCCGGTTGCGTACCGCCCGACGATTGGCCGAGATCTGACGGCTAGCCTGACCGGGCTCAAGACGTCCGAGGGGGCGTCAGCAACATCCGGGCGAAACGGGGACGGGGAACCGACATGGGCAGACGTGACGGGCACGCGGTGTCACGCAGGCAGGCGATCAGGCTGGCCGGGACGGGGCTCGGCCTGGCCGTGCTGGGGGCAGGCGCATGGGGGTGCACCCCCGAGGAGGAAACGGGCGCGTCGGACGGCGGCACAACTCCCGGTGGAGGCAAGGGCGGTGACACCGACAAGGGCGGTGACACCTTCACCACCCCGCCCCCGGGCACCGCGCCCAAGCCGCTGTGGCAGCAGAAGACAGCCAACGACGACCTGGCCGGGATCCACGCGCTCGCGGTCATCGGGGACACGGTCGTGGTGTCGGGTGACCCGCTGGTGGGACGTGACGCCGTCAGCGGCAAGGAGAAGTGGTCACGGCCGGGCGTCACCATTCCAGGCGCCAAGCTGATCACCGGCGGCGGGACGCTCTATCTCGCCAGCGCCGAGTACGACGGCGACGTGGTGGGCCTCGATCCGGCCACGGGCAAGGAGACCTGGCGCAGCCGCCTGGGCAAGGAGTACGAGCAGCCGCGCCCCATCGCGGCCGACGACCGACACGTCTACGTCCTCGCCGGGATCCTGGAGGAGGACTCCTCGACGCCGACCAATGTGATCGCCGCGATCGACACGACCTCCGGCAAGATCGCCTGGCGTGAAAAGCGGGACAAGGGGACCGAGGAGTTCGGCATCACCGCCACGGTCGTCGGCGGGCGCCTCGCGTACACCGATTTCCGGAAGAACGTGACCGTCCGCGACACGACGACGGGCCGGCAGCTCTGGACGAAGAAGATCGGCAGGTCCAACTACTACCGCTTCGCCGTGCATGAGGACCTGTTGGTCGTGCCGGACGGGCAGCGGCTGCGGGCGTTCGAGCTGGACGCGGGCACGGAACGCTGGTCGCTGGCGAATGAGAAGTTCACCTGGTTCAACGATCCGCAGGTCGTGGACGGGGTGCTCTACGCCTCCGACAGCGCGTACGGCATGTGGGCGGTGGACCCCGGAACGGGCAAGCAGATCTGGCACAACAAGGACCTGGTGGGCGAGGCTGCAGAGGCGTGGCAGTTCGCCAAGGTGGGCGGCACGCTGTACGGCGCGACCGAGCACGACAAAAACGGCGGCGTGCACGCCTTCGACGCAGCGACCGGAAAGCTGCGCTGGACGTACAACGACAACACCGGTGAGAACCAGAAGTGGTACGTGGTCCCGGCGGGCAAGCGGCTGGCCGCGATGCACGCCAAGCGGCTGTACGCGCTGCCGGCCGTCTGAGTCGACGGAGGCGGGCGGGTAGCGCGGTGGCGGGAGCCTGACCACGCCTGGCGTCATGGGTCGGGCCGCGGGAGGCGCGGCGTGGCGCGCGGCAGCCGTTCCTTGAGGGGCAAACGACCGGCACACTCAGCGACCGGGCCGGGCTACTGTGCCCGTCGTACAGGGCTGATTAGACCAGAACATCATCCGGAGGCTGACCGGGGACAGGCAACTCACCGGCCAGAGCTGGCAGCCGGAGACATGCTGCTCGACCGACAGCTCTTCACGAAGCGTCGTCACGGGGGGCAGCGAGGACTCGTCCTCGCTCGCGAGGCCCTTCCCGGCTCCAGCAGGCACAGGCCGTATCAGTGCTGACCAAGGTCAAAATGCCGCACCCTGAATGCGATTCGGTCGCCATGCAGGACACCGCCACCGCCACTGCCCAACCCGGGCCCGGGGGCGGTCTACGCGTCGAGGTACGGCTGCCCTGAAGTCCGCCCAGGGCGAAGGCGGCCCGCCGTACGCCATGCAAGTCACAGCGGCGTGACGGCGTTTCAGGTCCGGGTCAGGCCCCCCGGCGGAGACCATGTCGCTCGAACTCCTGGACATCTCCGTGGAGACGGGACGGAACGCCTGCTCACGTCCCAGGTCGTCATCGAGGCTCTGGGTGAAATGACCGACCAGCACCGCGAGATCATTAAACTCATGTACTACCTGGAGTGCAGCGTGGCCCAGGTTTCGGCACACCTCGGCATTCCACCCGGCACGGTCAAGTCCCGTTCCTACTACGCGCTGCGGCCCCTGCGGAAAGTGCTGGAAGACCGGGGTGTCACCGGCTGACCTGTCTTCGGGCGCGGCGCGCTCCGGCGCAGACCGATCGGCACCCGCCTCCCATCGCGCCCCGTCTTGTGCGCCGGCCGCTGCGCGCTCGGCTTCCAACCATGTTGGCCGCCCCGGCCGGGGCGGTACCAGGTTCAGCCCCTTTTGTCGCGGTCGCGCTGCCCGTTCCGGTAACGGCGTCTCTGCTCACGTTCAGGTCGCCGCTCTTCGCCGGCCGTCCGCACGGGTTGCGGCTCGCGACGGAGTCGAGGGCCGCGCATCGGGGTCCCTTCCGCGTCGCTTCTCGGACCGGATCTCACCATGGCGCTCGACCACCCTTTTCTGCAGGGCCGGTTGGTTCAACGGCGTGACAAGCGCCCTGCTTCACCCTTCCGATGTTCAATGAGCCACGCCGGTCATTGACAGGGGGAGCGGACCGTTCCGGCCGAATGCGATCCGGGGTGATTCGGCCTTCGCGCCCGAAACGGACGAGCGCGGGGCGACGGTCGCCAGGGAAGTTCCCTTTCCGCGCCGTTGCGTCCTGGCCACTGATTGAACGCACAAGGTATCTGAAACGCATGGGGTGCGCGTGCCGTTGCTGCGAGCGCTAGGCAAACTCGAGGACGCCGATCGGTTCCCGCACAATTCAGCAAAGCCAGGAAGGATGCGCACCATGCGGAAGACCACTCGATGGACTGCGGCCGGCGTTCTCGTCGCCGGAGCGATGCTGGGATCGACGGCCGGTACCGCGCACGCCGAGCCCACCTCGCTCTACGCGCCCTCGGCGCTGGTCCTGACCACGGCACACGGAGAGAACGCCGCCACCGCGACTCCGGAGCGCGCCGTGACCCTCACCTGTACGCCCGACGCGACCGGCACGCACCCGGCCGCCGAGGACGCCTGCGCCGCCCTTACCCAGGTGAACGGCGACTTCAGCAGCCTGGCGGAGATCAGCCGTGGCCAGCCCCGCTTCTGCACCAAGGAGTACGACCCCGTTAGCGTCACCGCGCAGGGGGTATGGGACGGCAAGCGCGTGACCTACGAGCACACCTTCTCCAATGAGTGCATCAAGAATGCCGAAGGGGCGGGCGTCTTCGAATTCTGAGGGCATCCGGGTGCAGCGGCTCAAGGGCATCGATCGGTGGTTTCGGCCACCATCGGTGTCCTTGCCGATGGCATTCGGGTGTATGCCTATGCGTACGGGTACGTGACCGATAGCGGAAAGTGGGAGCAGGCTGTGCAGCGTTTATGGGCAGTGAGTGCGGCGCTGGTGCTGGCGGGAGCGGGCTTGACAGGCGCGGCGGTGCCATCGAGCGCCGCGATGCCGGGCAGGGGGGCGACGGCCTCCGCCTCCGCATGCTCGACCGCGTGGGGAAGCGGCGTGAAGTCGGCCGCTGAGGCCGGTGCCGTGCCGCTGAGGAACGTAACGGTGAGCCGGGGCGCGTGCTTCGACCGCATGGTCTTCGATGTCACGGGCGCGTCGGCCAAGGTGGGCCATCACGTCGGTTATGTCGAGGCATTCCGCCAGGACGGCTCGGGTGACCCGATACCCGTACGCGGGGGCGCCGTGCTGCAGATCCTCGTCTCCGCTCCCAGCTATGACCCGCTGACGCTTCGCCCGACATATGCCGGCAGGGCCGGCAAGCCGTTGCCCGGCGTGGAAGTTGCCGGGTACAGGACGTTCCGGGACGCCAGGTTCGGGGCGAGCTTCGAAGGACAGACGCAGGTGGGGCTCGGTGTGAGGGCACGGCTGCCGTTCCGGGTGCTCCAGTTCGGCGACAAGCTGATCGTGGACGTCGCCCATACGTGGTGATCCGCGCCCCCGGGCGCCGCACCTGTGCTGGACGCACCTGGCCCGGATCATGGGACACGCGAACCGGTGACGGTCCAAGGCGCGATTCCCGGCCGGCCCGTCGCGGCCGGCCGGGAATCCCCAGAGTCGTGTCATGTCGCTCCGTCGGCCCCGGAGCCGATGCTGGCTCTCGCTGTCCCGCAGCTGCCCGGACCGGCTGCGCTGCCCGGTCAAGTCGTCCACCATGGTCCTGCGCGACTCCGCGGGCAGCGTCTTCGGAGCGTTGTGCATCAACCTCGACATCACCGCTGTGACCAGGCGCACGTGCTGGCCGGCGAACTCGTCGGCGTGGCCGGTAGCGCCGCGGTTCCGACGACCACCTTCGGCGACGACATCGACTCCGTGGTCGACGCGATCGTGGACGCTCGGTGTTGAGGTACGCAACGTCATCACGGGCGGTTTGGGGCGGATCTGCAGACCCCTTTGCATCGTGTCCGTGTCTCTGGTCGCACGGCCGGCAGTGCTCCGGCCGTTGTTGGTCATCACCGGGAAGGGAAAGTCGTGGCAGCGGACCTGCCGGCGCGCGCGTGCGGCCGGAGGTCATCGGTGTGCGTCCGGACCTCGTGGTGGCCCGGCCGGTCGGCCGTCTGCTGCAGGTCGTTGGGCAGGTCGGTGTTGCTCTTGTCGGGAGGCACCGACCGCATCCTCTTGGAGAGCCGTCCGTCGGCAGGCGCCAGCCTTTCCGTACACGAGCCGTCGGCCAGGGCTCCCCAACAGGCGCTCGGCCCAAGGACATGAGAACGCCCCCTGCCGCCGTCAAGGCCAGACAGGGGGCCTCGGCGTTTCGCTACGGGGCAGGTTCGAAGTGGACTTCGGTGGTCGGGCACTGCTCGGCAAGGTCGAACAGCTCGGCCTGTTCCGTCGGATCGACGGTCAGGTCCCAGCGGAGCTTGGTTCCGGTCCATTCCGCGGCGTACTGGCAGTGGACGTCGCCGCTGGGCGGCATCCACGTGCCGGGATCCTGGTCGGACTTGCTGCGGTTCGATCGGGCGGTGACGCCGACCAGCGAGGTCGGGGCCCCTAGGTCGTTGGCGTATGCCTCGCGGCGCTGCGCGGTCCACGCTGATGCGCCGGAATCCCACGATTCGGCGAGGGGCACCATGTGGTCGATGTCGAGGCCGGAGGGTCCGGACACGGTCGTCGCGTCGTAGTAGGACCACCAGGTGCCTCCGGTCAGCTTGCACCCGGGGCCGATGGTCGGCGGCTCGATGGCCTCGGCAATCAGGACCTCGTTGCGGGTGTTGCAGCCGTCCGACGGGTTCTGTCCGGTGTTCCAGTGGCGGAACTTGTCGCGCGTGTACCCCTCGCGGGATTCATCGGCGAGGTCAAGCTGGTGGACTGCGACGCTGAGCGGGAGCGTCTCTGCGGCGTGCGCTGGCGGGGACATGGTGACGGGCAGGATGGCGAGCGCGGCAGCCGTAGCGGTGCGGAGCAGGTTCTTGATCACGAAGGTATGGATAGCGCTGTATGGGCCGCCGGTTGCCCAAGACGCCGGGCTGCTCACCCGCCCGGGTGGTGCGGTTCACCGCAGACACCTCACGTCATTAGCCCGTCAAGCCGCAGCGGCCAACTCGGCTGGGAAGGCGCTCTGAGGCTGATCCTTTGGAGTGGACACCCTGACAATGGATCTTGATGGTCCAGGGAGGGATGTCCAGGTGGGACGCAAGTCTCCGTATCCGGAGG
>NZ_JBSHNE010000069.1:0-19333 GCF_053646035.1 Streptomyces sp. NPDC055287
TCAACCTGCTCGCACAGGTCATCGGCTCCGGACCCGGTCCGGACCCCGTCCCGGCCGCCACCGGCGCCTGACCCGGGGGCGGCCCACACCGACAGGTTTGACGCAGCCTCGCTGGCGAACCCGCTGTTCAGGTGCGCGATTTGCTGCCTCCGAGCCTGCCTGCAAGAAGCTCCAGGGGCTGGAGGGGCAGATGAAGATCACCCAAGTCCACCGCCCTCGCCACGAGGTCTGACGGACAGCCGAGCGCAGGCTTCTCGGAAACCGAACGACGAAAGCGCAGTCGGCCACCGAGGAGGTCTCTTGTGATGCAGAACCTCTCGAGCCCCACTCTGGCCGTTCTCACCAAGATCGCTATCACGCGGACGATGAAGGCTCGTCACGATTACGCTCACAATGTCACGACAAGCCGTATGTCTCCCGACAGAACATGGGAGTCTCATGCTCGTGTGTTGAGGGGGTAGTTCGTGGGGCCGAACGATGTACTCGATGACCGGTACCAACTGATCGAACTGCTCGGCCAAGGCGGCTTCGGGGCGGTCTGGAAGGCGTTCGACGCGCGGGTGCGGCGGCAAGTCGCGGTGAAGGTCATGGTGACGGGCGGGGGTGATGCGAGGAAGAACCGTGACCGCTTCGCCCGGGAGGCTTCCACCGCCGGAAACCTCAACCACCCGCACATCGTGACCGTCTACGACTTTGGGGAGACCCAGCACGCCGGCCAACCGATGGTCTACCTCGTCATGGAGCTCCTCAGCGGCCAGCCGCTGTCCAATGTCCTGAGCCGCGGTTTGCCGACCCTGCAGCAGGCGCTCAGCTGGGCCAGCCAGATCTGCGACGCCCTAGCGACGGCGCATGCCATCGGTGTGGTCCACCGCGACGTCAAGCCGGACAACATCATGATCCAGGCGTCCGGAACGGTAAAGGTCGTGGACTTCGGCATTGCCAAGGCCGCCGAGCAGCAAACGGTCATTACGACGACGGCCGATGCCGTCATTGGCACCGCCGCCTACATGGCCCCGGAGCGCTTCAGCGGCCTTGGCGACAGCCGCGCAGACTTGTACGCGCTGGGTTGCGTGCTCACTGAGCTTTGCACCGGACGCCGCCCCTTCGAAGGCAATATGTGGGACCTCATCCGCCAGCACGGCCAAGAACCTCCACCGATGCCCAGTTACCTTCACCCCGGCTTACCGGAGAGTCTGGACCGCCTGGTCATGGACCTGCTCGCCAAGGATCCCGACCAGCGACCGCCCACCGCCGACCAGGTCAAGGCCCGGCTCCACGACATCACCCAACACCAGACTCAGCCATACCCGACCTACACCCCCACCCTTGATGCTCGGCCGACCGAGACACCTGTTGTCGCACCCGTTCGGCACCCTTCGGGCTGCACTTTCCTCCGAAAAGGCGACACGGTTTCGCTGACCGAGAAGGTACCTACCCTGACGGCGATCACCATCGGCCTGGGCTGGGAGTTTCGGGGGCTGATCAGCGGAGACTTCGACCTCGACGCCAGCGCCATACTGGTCGGCAACAACGGCATGGTCCTGTCCGATGCGCACTTCGTGTTCTTCAACAACCCCAGGACTCCAGAGGGGTCAGTCGAGCACGGTGGCGACACAAACCCTCAGACGATCAAGGTGAACCTGGCCGCCGTCCCAGCCGAGGTCGCAAAGATCGTCTTTCCGCTCGCGATTTACGATGCCGAGAACCGGAGGCAGACATTCCGCCAGGTGCGGCGCGCGTTCATTCGACTCGTCAACCCGTCCGACGAGCTGGAGATAGCTCGCTACGAGCTGGTTGACGCCACTAGCCCCTACACCGCCGTGGTCCTCGGTGAGCTCTACCGGCACGACCGAGCGTGGAAGTTCCGGGCCACGGGCAAAGGTTACAAATCTGGCCTGTGGGATGTCGCGCGGCACTACGGCATCAACGTGTGATCAGGCGTGCTGGAGGTCACGCCGTGGCCAGCTGTTGACGGGCACAGACGCCTGCTGCATCACGCGGGTGGCCCGGAGCGGGTGTTGCGGTGGCCGGTGCGGCGCAGGAGCGGTGTTCGCGGAGGTTGGTCCACCAAGTGAGCCGGTCGGGGGAGTCCTGAGGGAGGAGGGTTTGTACGGAGGTCGCGGCCAGGACCAGGACAAGGCAGATCACCACGCCCCACCACGGGGCGCAGGCCATGGCGGTGGCCAGGCCGCTGACGGCGGTGACCGATGCGGGCACCAGGTTCGGGGAGACAGCCATCGTCAGACCTCACTCACTCTCGTTCACGTACGCCCCTTGCGTCCGTTGCATCCAGCCTTGAACCGGGGCGGCCGGTGCGGGAGTGGGAACAGCCCGTTCCCGACCAATGGTCAACACCCGGCTCCCCGATCCTTGTCGAGCCGTCGGGTTCCATCCGCTCGCGGCGTGGTGTGCCAACACGTCCGAGTGTCTGGCGATGTGGCTGCGCGAAGGCAACGCCGGATCGAACACTGTGACCGACCACATCCGGGTGCTGCGCGAGGCGTTCGCCCAGCTCCCCGGGGCTTCGACGGCGAAGATCCTGGTCCGGGTGGACGGGGCCGGAGCCACCCACGACCTGCACGAGCACCTGCGGGACCTGAACACCCGGCGCCGCACCGTCCGCTTCATCACCGGCTGGACCATCACCAAGGACGACGAGAAGGCCGTCGCCTGTCTCCCCGAGGCGGCCTGAGAGGCCTCACTGAAACGGGACGGCAGCCTGCAGGAGGGTTACGTCGTGGCCGAGTTGACCGGGCTGAACACCCGGCACGGCTGGATCACGGGGATGCGGCTGATCGTTCGTCGGGTGCGGCCGTCCGGCCGGCATGTGAAGGAGCTGACCGCGTTTTCGAGAAACGGACCGGACGGAAGTACTCGATCACCGCCACCAACATCTCCAAGATGACCCGCATCGCCGGCTCTCACCAGGCGCAATGGCTGGACGCCGTGCACCGGCACCACGCGGTCGTGGAAGATCGAGTCCGGACGAACAAGGCGATGGGCCTGCACAACCTGCCCTCGAAGTCCTTCACGATCGACGAAGCATGGATGCTCACCGCGAACCTCGCCGCCGATCTGGGCGCCTGGCTGCGGCTGCTGACCCTGCACGACGAGCCAGACCTTGCCGACGCCGAGCCCGCCACCATGCGCTTCCGCCTCTATCACCTGCCCGCCCGCCTGGCGAAACACGCCCGCCGCCGCTGGCTGCGGATCGAGACCACCTGGCCCTGGGCCGACGCCTTCACCACCAGCTGGCGACGCCCCAGTGACCTCCCAGCCCCCTGATCCGAGGGCCACCGCCCCGACGATGACCAGGAAGGAGCAGCCCCGCGCCACCCGGGAGACGTGGAAGCCCGGCGCAGCCGCAGCGACGCGCGAAGATCCCACCCGACACCCGTCGGGACAAACGGGATGAACCCATCACCTCATCCAGCGGCAATCACCGCTGAAGGATCGAGGCCAAGGCCACATATATGGGCCTGTTGGCTACCGCGCCGTCGCGGATCTTCACGTGGATGGCGTCAATGAAGACCACCGGATAGACAGCTTGAGTTCTATCGGTGGTTGCGAACGTTCCCGGAGGAGAGCGTTCGGATGCCGAAGTACGCCCCCAACAAGATGCCGAGCTCGGTAAGGAAAGCCTCAGCGGTCCGATCGCTCGGCGGCTGTATGCCGGAGTCGTACGCCCCGCATTCCGGGCACGTCACGGTGCCGTTGAGAGTGCGGCGGCAGGGGACGCAGTAGTCCATGGGTTCGACCGTTCAGTGTGTGAGTCGCGGGCGGGAACCGTGGTGTGCCGACCGGGCCGGGCAGCAGCCCGCGGTCGCGCGGCGCCGGGCGTCGTGCAGAGGGATCCTTGGCATGTGCGAACCTCGCTCACTCACCGGTCTGGGGGTGGGTCACCGGTTATCGAGGTCAACGGGGCCCGGCGAGTCACTGTTCATGCGGCGGCTGAAACGTGGGATACGTAACTCCTCCGGCGGGCATACCTGTTCACGTGAGTGGCCCCGCCCGGCACCCGGAGCGACAGCCAACGGCCTTCCGTATCAGCTGCGTTCACTTCCCGACCCAACGGGCGGTGCCACGGTGTTGACCCGGCTCTTCTCGGGCCGGACCGCGCGCACGATCCCGAACCGCTTCGTCCGGGACATGGCGGCGTACGGGATGCGAGGTGCCCCCGTATCCCGTACAGAACGCACTGATGCAGCCGATCCGCCGTGCGGCGGGCGCGCGGAGTACGTCAACCAGTGGGCCGGCCAGGCGGCCTTGCGCGGGAGTCGATCGGCGCGGGGGAGTACGTGGCCGCGCAGGTAGTGGGCGCCCGTAAGTACGGGGCGCGTTCGGAGCTCTGAGTTCTGCTGCCGCGCCCGGGAGCTCTACTTCTCCCGGGCGCGGCTGAATGCGATCAGAGGCGGCGTATCCGGGCTGCGATTCCGTGGCCGAGCAGCAGGTAGATCACGGCGGGAAGGCCGTAGTTCAGCAGGACACGCAGGCCTTCGGTCTCCATGGTGAAGATGTCCTGGGACCAGCCGGCGAGCCAGTCCGCCATGCCGTGCACAAAACCGACGAAGACGTTTCCCTGGTTGGCGTCGAGCAGGTACAGCAGGATCCACAGGGCCAGAAAGCCTGCGGCGATGTCCGCCATCGTGTGGATGACCAGGGCTGCCCGGTGTGCTCCGGTGCCGTCCGGGTTACGTCCGTGGGCGTCCCGGTTGGGATCATAAGGGGCGTGCGGGGCGTAGGGAGCGTAGGCGTCGGTTCCGGGCATGGGTTCTTGGGGACTGTTCATGCCCTCCCTGCTTGCCTCACGCCCGTATGCGAAACGTCTCTCAAACCTGCGATTCGATATCGATTTTCGGCCGACGGACCGGCCGCCTCCCCCCGTAGAGACAAGTGACAGTGTCCGCGCCCTTCGGCGCGGCAGCGGGATGGGGAGGAGCTTGACGTATGGCTGGACGGATACGCAGAGGAGTTGCCGGGACGGCGGTCTCGGCGGCGGCCATGGTGGTGCTGGCCGGGTCACAGGCGCCGGGGCTCGTGGCGGGAGCCTCCGCCGCCGAGGGGGCCAACACGGCACCGGGTCAGGGTATTCCGGGTGATACGCACTATTACCGCGAGCTGCCGCCTCTGTCGGTGCGCTACATGCCAGGTTCGTCCGCGCGGTCGTCCTCGGGTGGCGGCCCCGTCGTCCCGTTCGGCCGCGCGGCGGTGCCCGGCACGGTCCTCGGCGCGTACCGCAGGGCGGAGGCGGGGCTCGCGAAGAGTGCCCCGGCGTGCGACCTGCGCTGGCAGTTGCTCGCCGCGATCGGACAGGTGGAATCCGGCCAGGCGCGGGGCGGGCGGGTGGACGCGGACGGTACGACGTACGCGCCCATCATCGGCCCGCAGCTGAACGGCCGGGGGTTCGCCCGGATCCGGGACACCGACGGCGGCGCGTACGACAACGACACGTCCTACGACCACGCCGTCGGGCCCATGCAGTTCATCCCGTCGACATGGGCCAGGTGGGGCGCCGACGGCAACGGTGACGGCAGCATGAACCCCCACAACGTCTACGACGCCGCACTCGCGGCGGGCCGCTACCTGTGCGCGGCCGGGCGCGACCTCTCCCGGCCGCAGGACCTGAACCGCGCGATCCTGTCGTACAACCGGTCGCGGGAATACCTTCGTGTCGTCCTGTCCTGGTACGGCTACTTCAGGGACGGCCACCAGGTGCTGCCGGCCGGCGGCGGTTCGGCCTCCGGTACGAAGCCGGTCCCGTCCGGCAGCACGCGGCCCGAGCCGGGCAGCCCCGGCCCGCGCGCCGGATCGGCGCCCTCCCGGCCGGCGTCTCCGCCGCCCCCCTCCACGTCGAAGCCCACACCCGGGCCCACCCCGGCCGCGCCGAAGCCCTCGCCGTCGGAGCGACCGGTCGGCGGGGTCAGGCCTGCGCCGCCACTGGCCACTGAGCCCGGCATCGGTCTGCCGACCACCGGCGGTGTGCTTCCGGACACGGACGGCGGGACCCTCACCGGCAACGGTTAGGACTCACTCCGGCGTCAGCTCTCCACAACTCCGGATACCGGGCGGTAACCTCCCGGCCATCAGGCGTGAGGGCGAGGAGAGGCTTCATGGCGGCGGAGATGCACCCTGCTCACCCGGTGCGAGCGGGCGACGAAGCGGCCCATCTGCGGTGGCAGCGCATGTGGGGCCATCGCGAGCAACTGCTCAAGGTGGCCCGCCGCAGGTCCATGAGTGCCGAGGACGCCGAGGACGCCGTACAGGAGGCGATGCTGCGCGGCGCGCAGAACGCGCACCTCGACGAGGCGCGGATGGGCGCATGGCTGACGACCGTGACCATGCGCCTGTGCGTCGACCGGTACCGGCAGGTCAACCGCGATGCCCAGGTGAGCGTCTCCCGGACACTCACCGCCCCGGCGCCTGTCCCCGTCGAGGAGGCGGTGTGCGACCGGGCGGAGGCCAAGTGGCTGGCTTACCGGAGCGAGGAGCTGCCCGCTCGCCAGGCCGAGGCGCTCCGGCTGAAGTCGGAGGACCGCGACGTCGGCCAGATCGCCTTGGAGATGGACCTCAGCTACGAGGCGGTCGAGTCACTCCTGGCCAGGGCCCGGCGTACGCTCCGCAACTCCCTGACCGGCACGCTCGCGCTCGGCCTGTGGCTGATCGGGCGCGCCCGGGACCAGGCAGGACAGGCCGGTCAGGCGGGCGGGCACGCGCAGGCCCTGGCGGCGGCATCCGCTGCGGCGACGCTGGCCGTGGTGGGCCTCGTTGTGCCTTTTGCGTACGATCCGGCTCCGCAGCGGCCCGCGCAGCCCGGCACGTCGGACGTGAGGGAGGAGGTGGACGAGGCGGGTTACGGAGTACCGGCCGCTTCGTCCGGGCCCCCGGACTCTGCGGCCGGTCCGCCCGCGTCCGTCCGGCCCGGCGCCGCAGGATCTGTGCGCCGGAGCGAGAAGGCTTCACCCACCGCCCTGACGACGGTGCTGCCGGAGGTCGCAGTGCCGGAGGTTGCGCCGCCGCTCCCCGCTGCCCTGGAGGCACCACGGCTCCCGGCCGCACCACCGCTGCCCGACCCCACCGCCGTACCGGACGTCATCGGGGCCGTCCCCACCGACGTACCCACGGATGAGCCGGCCGACGCCCCCGCCGACGTGCCGGACGAGACGCCGCTCACCGGCCTCCTACACACCGGCGTACGGCCCTGATGTCAGTCTCGTAAAAAATCTTCGCCTTCTTCGCGACGGACCCGCCGCCCTTCTCCGTAGAGCAGATGTCAGAGCTGCTCCCCGCTGAAGGGTGAACCGGATGGGTGTCGAGATCTGTGTGGAAGGGTTGACGAAATCCTTCGGCCACCAGGTCATCTGGCAGGACGTGTCGCTGACGCTGCCCGCCGGCGAGGTATCCGTCATGCTCGGGCCCTCGGGTACGGGGAAGTCGGTGTTCCTCAAGACGCTCGTGGGCCTGCTCAAGCCGGAGCGCGGATCGATCACGATCGCCGGGCAGGACATCACCAAGCTCCGCGAGCGTGATCTCTACGAGGTGCGCAAGCTCTTCGGTGTGCTGTTCCAGGACGGCGCCCTGTTCGGGTCGATGAGTCTCTACGACAACATCGCCTTTCCGCTGCGCGAGCACACCCGTAAGCCGGAGAGCGAGGTCAGACGGATCGTCCTCGAAAAGATGGACATGGTCGGTCTGATCGGCGCCGAGGACAAGCTGCCCGGCGAGATTTCCGGCGGTATGCGAAAGCGGGCGGGACTGGCGCGGGCGCTGGTGCTCGACCCGGAGATCATCCTGTTCGACGAGCCGGACTCGGGACTCGACCCGGTGCGGGTGGCCTATCTCAACCAGCTGATCGTCGACCTGAACGCACAGATCGACGCGACCTTCCTGATCGTCACCCACGACATCGCCTCGGCCCGTCTGGTCCCCGACAACATCGGGCTGCTGTTCCGGCGCGAGCTGGTGATGTTCGGCCCGCGCGAGGAGCTGCTCACCAGCGACGAACCGGTCGTGCGGCAGTTCCTCAACGGCCGGATGCAGGGGCCGATCGGCATGGCGGAGGAGAAGGACGCCGCCCAGGTCGAGCAGGAACTCGCCGAACTCGGCAACGGCGGGAGCGCCGGGGACAGCGAAGCGTCCTCGGCGGTCATGACCCCGCGCCTGCTGCCCAGCCCCGGCGTCTCCCGCCCGCCCCGCTGGCGGGCGATCGCCGAACGCGAGGCGGCGCCGCACAGCACGACGGAGAAGGAGGAGGTGGCGGACGCGTGAGCCTGTCCCCCACCGGGGCGCTGAAACACTCCGGCAGCCTCTTCGCCATGGCGCTGGACGTCCTCAGGACCCTGCCCCGACGCCCCTTCCAGCTACGGGAGTTCATCCAGCAGGCCTGGTTCATCGCCAGCGTCACCATCCTCCCCACCGCGCTTGTCTCCATCCCGTTCGGCGCCGTCATCGCGCTCCAGATCGGCAGCCTGACCCGGCAGCTCGGCGCCCAGTCGTTTTCCGGCGCGGCCTCCGTGCTCGCCGTATTGCGGGAAGCGTCCCCCATCGTCACGGCGCTGCTCATCGCGGGCGCCGGCGGCACCGCGATCTGCGCCGACCTCGGGGCACGCAAGATCCGCGAGGAGATCGACGCCATGCAGGTGCTCGGCATCGACCCGATCCACCGGCTGGTCGTTCCCCGGGTACTGGCCACGATGCTCGTGGCGGTCCTGCTCAACGGACTCGTCTCCGTCGTCGGCGTGGCCGGCGGCTACTTCTTCAACGTCGTCATGCAGAACGGCACCCCCGGCGCCTACCTGGCCTCCTTCACCACCCTGGCCCAGCTCTCTGACCTCTGGGCGGCCGAGCTGAAGGCGCTCGTCTTCGGCGCCATCGCCGCGATCGTCGCCTCGTACAAGGGCCTCAACGCCAAGGGCGGACCGAAGGGCGTCGGCGACGCCGTGAACCAGTCCGTGGTCATCACCTTCATGTTGCTGTTCGTGACGAATTTCGTGCTGACCGCCGTGTACTTCCAAATCGTCCCGCAGAGAGGTTAGTTGTGCCACGACTTCTCGACCGCCCGCTGCGCTCCCTGGAGGAGCTGGGCACGCAGATGGTCTTCTACGGGCGATCCCTCGCCTGGACAGGCCGCACCCTGCGCCGCTATAAGAAGGAAGTGTTGCGTCTGCTCGCCGAGGTGAGCTTCGGCCGTGGCGCGCTGGCGGTCGTCGGCGGCACGGTCGGCGTCATCGCCTTCCTCTCCTTCTTCACCGGCACCGAGGTCGGACTTCAGGGGTACGCCGCCCTCAACCAGCTCGGCACCTCCAACTTCGTGGCGTTCCTCTCCGCGTACTTCAACACCCGCGAGATCGCCCCGCTGGTGGCCGGGCTCGCGCTGTCGGCGACGGTCGGCGCGGGGTTCACCGCCCAGCTCGGCGCGATGCGCATCAGCGAGGAGACCGACGCGCTGGAGGTGATGGGCGTACCCTCGCTGCCGTTCCTGGTCACCACCCGCATGATCGCCGGTTTCGTGGCCGTGATCCCGCTGTACGTCGTCGGGCTGTTGTCCTCCTACTACGCCGCCCGCACCATCACCACCGGCTACTACGGGCAGTCGACCGGAACGTACGACCACTACTTCGCGCAGTACCTGCCACCGGTCGACGTGCTCTGGTCCTTCGGCAAGGTGATCGTCTTCGCCGTCGTGATCATCCTCGTGCACTGCTACTACGGCTATTACGCGAGCGGCGGTCCGGCCGGTGTCGGTGTCGCGGTCGGACGCGGCGTACGGACATCGATCGTGGCGATCAACATCCTCGACTTCTTCCTCAGCCTGGCGATCTGGGGCGCCAACACGACCGTACGGATAGCGGGGTAGGCGGGCCGATGCGCATACGAACACCGAAGCGGGCCACTCTCGCCCGGCCCACCCGGCTCCGTCTGTACGGGATCGTGTTCCTCGCGGTCATCGCCCTGCTGCTGTCCCTGACCGTCGCCGTCTACCAGCAGGTCTTCACCTCCGTCGTACGCATCACCCTGGAGGCCGACACCCTCGGCAACCAGCTGGAGCCGCGCGCCGACGTCAAGCTGCGCGGCCTGTTGGTCGGCGAGGTCCGCGAGGTGCGGGCCGACGGTGAGAAGGCGACCCTCGGCATCGCGCTGAAGCCGGAGCACGTCCGGCTCATCCCGGCCGACGTCCATGCGCGGCTGCTGCCCAAGACGTTGTTCGGTGAGAAGTACGTCGACCTGGTGGCCCCGCGTGACACCTCCACCCGCCACATCCGCGCCGGTGACGTCATCACCCAGGACCGCACCAAGGTCGGCATCGAGCTCCAGCAGCTGATGAACGATTTGCTGCCGTTGCTGCGCACCGTGCAGCCCGCCAAGCTGAACGCCACGCTGTCCGCCTTCTCCACCGCCCTCGAAGGGCGCGGCGACAAGATCGGCGACAACCTCGTCCGCCTCGATTCCTACCTGCGCCGGCTCAACCCGCACATGCCGTCGCTCAAGAAGGACATCTCCCGGTTCGCCGATGTGGCCGAGGTGTACGGCGAAGCCGCCCCCGACCTGCTGCGGACCCTGAGCAACACCCTCACCACCAGCCGGACCCTCGTCGAGCGGGAGGACCAGCTCGCGTCGGTCCTCACCTCGACCGCCACCGCCGCGAACACCACCGAGGGCGTCCTCGACGAGAACGCGGACCGGCTCATCACCCTGGGCCGCGTCTCCCGTCCCACGCTCGCCCTGTTCGCCCGCTACTCACCGGAGTACCCGTGCCTGCTGGCCGGGCTCGTACGGCAGGAAGCGGCGTCCGAACAGGCTTTCAGCGGCGGGAAGATGCGCATCACCCTCGAATTCGTCCCCCAACGCCCCTCCTACCGACCCGGCGAGGAACCGCGCTATGCCGACCGCTCCGGCACCGACTGCAGAGGTCTGCCCCACCCGCCCATTCCCGCACCACCGACGAGACTCAACGACGGTACGTCGGCGTCGCACAGCCCGCGCGGAGCCGTCTCCGGCACGCCGGCCGAACAGCACGCCGTCGCCTCGCTCGTGGCCCCGGCCATGGGCGTCCCCGCAGACGAGGTGCCGGCCGTCACGACGCTGCTCTTCGGCCCGATGGCACGGGGAACGGCGGTGAGCGTCGTATGAGCCGTACGAACGCAAGGACGACAGCCCCGCAGCTGATCAAGCTCGGCATCTTCGCGGTGGTGACGGTGGCGGCGACCGCCGTGCTCGCGGCCACCATCGTCAATCTCTCCTTCACCCCCAAGGAGACGTACACCGCCGTATTCAGCGATGTCACCAGCCTGGAGGAGGGTGACGACATCCGGGTCGCAGGGGTGCGCGTCGGGGAGGTCGAAGGCATCGAGATCAAGGACCGGACGCTCGCCGAGGTCACCTTCACCGTCTCCGACGACCGGCCGCTGCTCACCAGCACCCGGGCCGCGATCCGCTACCGGAGCCTGATCGGGCAGCGGTACATCGCGCTGATGGAAGGCACGGGGGACACGACGCGGCTGCGGCCCGGAGGGCGGATCCCGCTGGCGCGCACCGAGCCGGCGCTTGATCTGAACGCGCTGCTGAACGGGTTCAAGCCGCTGTTCGCCGCGCTGAGCCCCAAGGACGTCAACCAGCTCGCCACCGAGATCGTCAAAACCTTGCAGGGCGAGGGCGGTACGGTCCGCAGTCTGCTCGCGCACACCGCGTCGCTCACCACAACGCTCGCCGAACGCGACAAGCTGATCGGCTCGGTGATCGACAACCTCAACACCGTGCTGAGGACGGTGGACAAGCGCAGCACCCGCTTCTCCGACCTGATCTCGCAACTGCAGCGGCTGATCTCAGGACTGTCCGCCGACCGGAAACCCATCGGGGAATCGCTGGCGGGCATCAACGGCCTCGCGGAGGCCACCTCCGGCCTCCTCAAGGACGCCCGCCCGCCGCTGAAGACCGATATCACGGAACTGTCCGAGCTCACCGGCACGCTCAACGACCACGAGAAGACCGTGGAGGGCGTCCTGCAACGGCTGCCGAAGAAGCTCAACAAGCTGACCGGCACCGCCTCGTACGGCTCCTGGTTCAACTTCTATCTGTGCGACTTCGACGGCCGGATCGTGCTGCCGAAGACCGCCGAAGTCATCACTCCCGAACTCCATGTCGCGCGAGCGAGGTGCGGCCGTTGATCCCGTTCCGTGAACGCAATCCCGTGGTGATCGGCTCCGTCGGCCTCACCACGATCGCGCTGTTGATCGCCGCCGCGTTCAACGTGCAGAACCTGCCGCTGATCGGCAGCGGCGAGACGTACAGCGCGGCCTTCTCCGAGGCTGGCGGGCTCAAGCCGGGCGACGAGGTGCGGATCGCCGGTGTGAAGGTCGGCAAGGTCGACGACGTCGGACTGGACGACGGCCACGTCAAGGTCACCTTCCGCGTCAAGGGAGACCCGGAGTTCGGGACCCGCACCGGTGCGTCCATCCGCGTCAAGACGATCCTGGGCGCGAAGTACCTCGCGCTGGAGCCGAAGGGGTCCGGACTGCTGAAGCCGGGCAGCGAGATTCCGCTGAAGCGTACGGTTCCGGCGTACGACGTGGTGGAGGCATTCAGCGACCTGACCACCACCACCGAGGAGGTCGACAAGAAGCGGCTGGCCACCGCCCTGGACACGCTGTCCACGACCTTCGAGGACGCCCCCGACGAGGTCAAGGCCTCCATCGCGGGACTGTCGAAGATTTCCCGGACTGTGTCCTCCCGCGACGAGGCACTGCGCGAACTCCTCGGCCGTGCCAACGGCGTCACCGGTGTGCTCGCCAAGCGGAAGGGCGAGTTTATCAAGCTGGTCAAGGACGGCGACAAGCTGTTCGAGGAGATCCACAAGCGGCGTGAGGTCATCCACGCGCTGCTGAAGAGTTCCGTGGCGCTGAGCGTTCAGCTGTCCGGCCTGGCCAAGGACAACCGGGAGGCGATCGGGCCCGCGCTCAGCCGCCTGAACACTGTGGTGAGGATGCTGGAACGCAACCAGGCCAGCCTCGACCGCAGCGTGAAGCTGCTGGCGCCCTATACCCGGGTCTTCACCAACACCCTCGGAAACGGCCGCTGGTTCGACAGCTACATCCAGAACCTGGTCGCGCCCACACCGGTGGAACCACGGACCGGAGGGTCACGATGAAGATCAAGGCGATCAAAGGCAAGGCGATCAAGAGCAAGGCGATCAAGAGGATCGCGCTCGCCACCGTGCTCGTCGTGTCCGCCGTCCTCGCCTTCGTCCACCTGTCCGAGTCGCCGGTGGTCCGGGTGACGGCGTACTTCCCGCGTACGGTCGGCATCTATCCGGGGTCGGACGTGCGCGTGCTCGGCGTCCGGATCGGCGAGGTCAGGAAGATCACGCCGCAGGGCGAGCGGGTGCGCGTCGAGCTGGAGTACGCCGCCGAGTACAAGGTCCCGGCAGACGCCAAGGCCGCGATCATCAACTCCTCGGTGGTCAGCGACCGTTACCTCCAGCTGCTCCCCGCCTACCGCTCGGGCCCGGCGATGAAGAGCGACGACGTGATCCCCGAGAAACGGACGGCTGTGCCGGTCGAGCTGGACCGCGTATTCGACAGCCTGCGAACGACAGGGGAGGCGCTCGGTCCCCGGGGCGCCAACAAGGACGGTTCGCTGTCCCGGCTCCTGGCGGTCAGCGCGGACAACCTGCAGGGACAGGGCGGAAAACTGCACCGGACGGTCGAGGATCTTTCCCAGGCCGTCACCACGCTGTCCGACGGCCGGCAGGACCTGTTCGGGACGGTGGAGAACCTGCACGAGTTCACGGCTGTGCTGGCGGCCGACGATTCGAGCGTCCGGTCGTTCAACAACAGCCTGGCCAAGGTGGCCGAGCAACTCGCCGGGGAACGCAAGGACCTCGCCGCCGCGATCAAGCACCTGGCAGCCGCGCTCGCCGATGTGACGGAGTTCGTGAAGAACAACAAGAAGGCGCTGACCGCGAATGTGAAGGGGCTGAGCAAGGTGACGAGCGTGCTGGTCACCCAGCGCGCGGCCCTGGAGGAGGTGCTGGAGGTGGCCCCCGCCGGTCTGTCCAACCTCCAGAACGCCTACAACCCCGAATCCGGCACGCTCGACACCCGTAACAACGCCGAACAACTGCACCAGGACCCGGCCTCTTTGCTGTGCTCCCTGCTGAAGACGGCCGGGGAGACGGCCGGGAAGACGACCGACTGCGAGGACGTGAAGAAGCTGTTCGACTCCCTGCCGAAGCTGCCGGTGGCCGACCCGGTCACCGGAGCGGTCCCGGCGGGCTCGGCGGGCTCGACGGACAAGACGCTCGGCGGAATCCTGGAGGCCCGTACGTGAGCACTGCACGGAAAACAGCCCTGTGGGCGGCCGCCGGTTCACTGCTGCTCACCGGCTGCGAGTTCAACGGGCTGTACGACGTTCCCCTGCCGGGCGGCGCCGCCGCGGACGGCAACAGCTACCGGGTTACGGTCCAGTTCCGGGACGTCCTCGACCTCGTCCCGCAGTCCACGGTGAAGGTCGACAACGTCACCGTCGGCGCCGTCGAGAAGGTCGAACTGGACGGCTGGCACGCCCGCGTGCGGCTGCGCGTAGCGGACTCGGTCAAGCTCCCCGGAAACGCGATCGCCGGGCTGCGGCAGACCAGCATGCTCGGTGAGAAGTACGTGGCGCTGTCCGCGCCGACGGACACCGAGCCGGTGGGCACGCTCACCGACGGCGCGAAGATCCCGCTGTCCCGCAGCGGACGCAACCCCGAGATCGAGGAGGTGCTGTCGGCACTGTCGGCCCTTCTCAACGGCGGCGGGGTGGCGCAGCTCAAGACCATCACCGTGGAGCTGAACAAGGCCCTGGACGGTCGCGAGGACCGGGTCACATCCCTGCTCACGGAGCTGGACACCTTTATCGGTGGCCTCGACAAGCAGAAGAAGGAGATCGTCCGCGCCCTGGAGGGCATCGACAAGCTCTCCAAGACCCTGGCCAAGGAGAAGAAGACGATCGACCGGGCGATCAGCACGATGCCGCCCGCGCTGAAGGTGCTCGCCGACCAGCGGACCAAGCTCACCAAGATGCTCACCTCGCTGTCGAAGCTCGGCAGGACGGGTACCCAGGTGATCAACGCGTCGCGGGACGACACGGTCGCCAACCTCCGCCGGCTCCAGCCGATCCTCCAGCAGCTGAACAAGGCGGGCGCCGACCTCCCGAACGCCCTGGAGCTGCTGACGACGTATCCGTTCCCCCGCAATGTGGTGGACGCGATCAAGGGTGACTACGTCAACCTCAAGGTCACCGCCGACCTCGACCTGGAGAGCGTCTACGGCAATCTGGCCGACGACCCCGCGAAGCCGGGCGTTCCGGCGAAGCCGGGGAAGCCCGGGCTTCCCGGGGTGCCCACCCCGGAGATCCCCGGCCTCCCCGAACTCCCCGAAACACCCGGGCTGCCGGACACACCGGAGGTACCGGAGTCGCCCTCGGCCCCTTCCGTCCCGCCCGCCCCTTCGGACCCGCCGGGCGCCGGGGACGGCGATCTGGGATGCCTGCCGCTGTGCACCGGCACCCACGCGTCGTACAGCGGGGACGGCGGAAGCTCTCCGGGCTCCGGGAGCGGCTATCCGAGCGGTGTCGACGTGTCTCTCGCCGAGCTGCTGATGAAGGGAATGATGCCGTGATCACCCGTATGGTCAGGCTCCAGCTGCTCGCCTTCGCGATCGTCACCGCCCTTGGGGTGTCGTACGTCGGCGTCCAGTACACCGGCCTCGTCGACCGCGTCCTGGACCGCGGCTACACCGTACGGGCCGAGTTTGCCGACTCCGGGGGCATCTACTCCGGCGCCGAGGTCACCTACCGCGGGGTGCCCGTGGGCCGCGTCGGCGATCTGCGGCTGACCGGGGCCGGCGGCGTATCGGTGGGGCTGGATCTGGAGGACTCCCCGAGGATCCCGGCGGACAGTCTGGCCGTGGTGGCGAACCGCTCGGCCGTCGGTGAGCAGTACGTCGACCTTCAGCCGCGCTCCGGTGACGGCCCCGGTCTGCGGGACGGCGGCACCATCCCGCTCCGGAACACCCGGGTGCCCGTACCCACCACCGAGCTGATCCTCAGCCTCGACCGGCTGGTCACTTCGGTGGACAAGAAGGACCTGCGGATTACGGTCGACGAGCTGGGCAGGGCATTCGCCGGCACAGGCCCGCATCTGAGCCGGCTGGTGGACTCCGGCAATGCCCTGACCGAGTCGGCGTCCGCCTCCCTGCCCCAGACGATCGCTCTGATCGAGGACTCCCGGAAGGTCCTGAAAACGCAGGCCGACCAGGGGTCGTCCATCACGTCCTTCTCCCGCGATCTGGCTTCGCTCACCGGGCAGCTCAAGTCCAGCGACGGTGACATCCGCGCCCTGATGGACAGCGGCACCACGGCTTCCCGGCAAGTGGACATGCTCCTGAAGGACAACCGGACCCACCTTCCGGTCCTGCTGGGCAACCTGATCAGCGGCGGCCAGGTCACCCAGGCCCGGCTGCCGGGTGTGGAACAGATGCTGGTCACCTTCCCCGTGGTCGTCGCGGGCAGTTACACGGTCATCCCCGGCGACGGCACCACCCACTTCGGCATGGTGACCAACGCCGACGAGCCCCCGCCCTGCCGCCAGGGCTACGACACCCGGCGCCGCGACCCCGCCGACACCTCGGACCGCCCGGCCAACACCGCTGCCCGCTGTACGGCCCCGCGCGGCGGCGACACCTCGGTCCGGGGCGCCCAGAACGCCCCAGGCACGGGCGGGACTTCCGGCCGGACAGCGCACGTGGCCGGCTACGACGCCGAGACGGGCGTCACGAACGGCCCGGACGGATCGCCCGTCCGGATCGGCTCCACGGGCGGAGCACAGAGCCTCCTCGGAAAGGACTCCTGGCAATGGCTGCTAGTGGGACCCATGGCATGAGCCGCGCACTCCTGAACCGCGCGGTACGGCCGCTGCATCACCGGCGAGCCGTGGCGGTGCTGGCCGCGGTGGCCGCCGTACTGACGGCCTCGTCCGGCTGGCTGGGTGTCCAGGTGTACGAGCGGCACACGACGGAGCGGCGCCACCAGGACATCCTGGTCGCCGCCCGCCAGTCGGCGCTCAACTTCACCTCGCTCGACTACCGGCGCTACGACCGGGACAGCGAGAACGTCCTGAAGGGCGCGACCGGGGACTTCGAGAAGCAGTTCTCGGCGCAGACCGAGAAGCTGACGAAGATCGTCGCCGAGAACAAGTCGGTCTCGGAGGGACAGGTCCTCGAGGCGGGCATCGCGAGCGCGGACGAACGCACCGCGCGGGTGCTGGTGGTGGCCGACAGCAAGGTCACCAACGTCGCCGCTCCGCAGGGAACGTCCCGTAACTACCGCCTTCAGCTCGACCTCGTCCTGGAGGGCGGGCGGTGGCTGACGTCCGACGTCGAATTCGTCGGCTGAAGCCACCCAATAGCACTTCGCTTGCTCTGCACCACCCGTGAGGAGAGACACCGTGGCGAACCAGACCCTCCGAGGCCGCGGCGGCACCGGCGCCCCCCGGCAGCGCTCCGTGGCAGCGGCCGCCCGCGCGGCGGCCAAACGCGCCGAGAGGACACGCCGCCCGGCGGAGCCCGCCGAGGAGCCGTCACCCAAGCCGTCCCTCCAGGCACCCAAGGAGGCCGAGGCGTCCGAGGCGCCGGACAGGCCGAGCCGTAACCGTCCGCGCCTGCTGATTGCGGCGCTCGCGGTCCTCGCTCTCCTGGGCCTGGTCGCCACCAGCACGCTCGGCCTGCAGCGCAGGGAGTCCGAACGCACGGCCCAGGCCGGCACGTCCGCTCTCGCGGCGGCTCGCAAGGCGGCCCCGGTGATCCTGTCGTACGACTACCGCCACCTGGACCGCGACTTCGCCGCGGCGCGCGGACACCTCACCGCCCCCTTTCTCGACCAGTACGGCAAGACGACCAAGACGGTGGTCGCGCCGACCGCCACGAAGTACCGCGGAGTGGTCAAGGCGACGGTTGCGAAGCCCCCGAGCGGCGACGCCCCGGCTGCCTCGGTGGTGTCCGCCACACCGGACAGGGCCGTCGTCCTCATCTTCATGAACCAGGTCACCACCAGCACCCAGGTCACGGGCCCACGCCTTGACCTCAACCGCGTCCGGATGACTCTGGTGCGTACGCCGCAGGGCTGGAAGGTCAGGGGAGTGGATGCGCTGTAGCAAGCACTCGCATACCGGGCGGCGGCCTCCCTACGAGCCAGCGCTCGCCCAGTCCCGCATGCTCACGGCGACACGCCGACCGCGCTTGTCATCCCTTCTGGCCGGCACGTAGATGGAGCGACCAGGGCACTCGAAGACCTCGCCGCCTCCCTCCGCGCGGCCGGATCTCACTGACGATTCTGGACCGCCTCGGAGACCAGCTGGTGAATCGCCCGCGGTAGCGGCTCGGGCATCGGCCTGCGCCAGGAGGGTCTGCATCTGCTGGCCTCCTCACGTGTGCTGGGGTGCGGAACCGCAGGCCCTCATCTCCACGTCCGCCGACGCACCGACAACGAATCGCTGAAGCTGCGGGGAGACCGTGCCGCACGGCTCCGCTACACCATGGACGCCTTCCAGCGGTGGCTGTTCGACACCGCCGGCAACCAGCAGCCCGTCGACCCGACCCTGTTCTTCGCCGCGCCCGGCGCCTACTTCGCCGGATCCGTCATCTGTGGCGATGAACTGTACGAAGCGCTCGCCTACCTGGCAGAGCACAAGCTGATCGAGCGCATCGACACCAGGTGCAGGGTCTTGCCGATCCGCCCGTACTCCACGAACGCCTGCCCCAGCGGGGTGGGCCGTCCCTCGCGGCCGAACATCCGCAGCAGGTCGTAGGCGCGGACCTGCCCGGTCACCAGCGAGCCGGTCACCCGCATGTCCGGCCAGTGCGTGATTACCTTGTTCAGGTTGACCTTGCTGCGGGCCAGCGACTCCAGCGGCCCGTAGCCGCCGGTCTCGACCCCGGGCAGCTCCGCCCGCCAGAACCGCTGGTCGGCCAGGTCCTTGAACCTGCGCGATGGTCGACCTGGTCCGCGACATCCAGGCCGGCAAGGCCAACGTCTACGAGGCAGCCGACCGCATCCGCTCCTGGCGTATTTGAGTGACCCAATCAGGACGTGACGCTCACATCGAGGCGACTTCGCCGCTCACCGACCTTGCCAGCGCGTAACTGGGCGCCAGCATGCGCGCCGCACCCTGGTCTGGCTGGGTTGGGGGCCCCGAGCCGAGGCGCGGTTGATAGGGGCCCCGAACGCGCGCGATGGAATCCCGCAGAGTTGCACGCGTCGCCTGGGTCAACTGCGGTGGTGAACCTCGGGTCACGGACTCGGTGAG
>NZ_JBSHNE010000070.1:0-19024 GCF_053646035.1 Streptomyces sp. NPDC055287
AAGCCATACCGCTGGACCTACGACGGCACTCCGCTCAAAACCGCTTGAACAGGAGCATCAAAACCCCTCCACGAACTTCTGCGGAGCAGCACTAGATGATCAGCATCGACGGCTGGCGCCGCATCAGGGGCGGGACGACTTCTTCACCTTCTTCGCCGCCGACAAGGCGCTGCAGGACTGGGATCTGGACAACGACGAGATCCTGGACGGCATCGTGGACGGAGCGCACGACTGCGGTATCGACGGCATCTGGTCGTTCGTCGACGGCCGACTATGTCACCGCCGACGCTCACCAGTACCTTCCCTCGAGGGCGAGCACTATCGAACTGGTCGTGCTTCAGGCGAAGACCTCACCCGGCTACCAGGAGACGGTCTTCGAGAAGCTGCACTTTCACCTGCCGGCGCTGCTCGACATGAGCCGCGACGAGGACGACTTGGTGGCGCACACGAACGCGAAGCTCCTGGAGCGCACCCGGCGCTTCTTACGCATCTTGGAAGAGATGGCCTCCTCGTTCCCGCAGGTGCGGGTGAAGGTGATGTACGCCAGTAAGGCCGCGGAGGGCCCTCACCCCAACGTGAAGGCGAAGGGTGACCGCCTGCGTCGGGAGTTGTCGAAGATCACTTCTGACACCACGGCCACCATCGAGTACCTGAACGCGGCCGACCTGCGCGAGCGCACGGCCCGGGGGGCGAAGGCGGTGGCGCAGCTCATCTTCTCCGAGACCCCGATGAGCACGTCGCTCGGCGAGGGCTACGTGTGCCTGGCCCGGCTTGACGAGTACTACCGCTTCATCACGTCCGAGAACGAGGCACTGCGGCTGGAGCTGTTCGAGTCGAACGTGCGGGACTACGCGGGCTCGACAGCGGTGAACAACGCCATCGGCGAGACGCTCAAGTCAGGCACGCGCGAGGACTTCTGGTGGTTCAACAACGGTGTCACGGTCGTCGCCGATGCCGCGCAGATCGCGGGCAAGAAGATCGTCATCAAGGAGCCGCAGATCGTGAACGGGCTGCAGACCAGTCATGAGGTCTACAGCTACTTCCAGTCCGGCGGGCAGCACCGCGACAGGTCCCTGCTGGTCAAGATCGTGGTTGCCCCGCAGTCCGGCACCACCCGCGACAGGATCATCCGGGCCACCAACAGCCAGACGCAACTTCCCGCTGGGGCGCTCAGGGCGACAGAGCCCATCCAGAAGGACATCGAGGAGAGCCTCACGCACGCCGGCGGCTACTACTACGAACGCCGGGCCAGCTACTACCGCAACCTCGGTTTCCCCCTCGACCAGGTCGTCAGCATGGCCCGCCTGGCACGGGAATTCACCGCGTTCGCCCTCCGTGAGCCGCACACGGCACTGCGCCACTCAGAGGCCTTGTTGCTGGACGACGGGCACTACGGCCAGATCTTCTCCCCCCGTCTCGACCTGGACATTTACCGCCTCACGCTCGACGTCCACGCCCGCCTCCGCCGATTCTTGACCCAGTACGCGCAAGACCGGCCTTTGCTGGGAGAGACGGTCGAGAACTGGCTCTACCCCATGGCCTGCGTGTCCGCCTACACGCTGACACGGCTGCGTCAGCCCACCACACGGGACCTGCTCAACATCGACCTGGACCACCTGAGCCAGGACTTGATGGAACGCATGGCCGGGACGCTGGACCAGAACTTCAAAGCCGCCCTGCGCCAGAACAAGGCCGGCGGCGTCGACCGGATCGCCCGCAGCGAAGACTTCACCACCAAGCTCCGCCAGTCGGTCGTCTCCCAAAGCCGCTACCACATCGACCGCTGACAACTTTTCGCAGATTCGTTCCCCCTTTCAGGCGTATCCGGCGGGCGGGGAAGTTCTCGTGGCGCGGCTCGGAGCAGCATGGAGGATGCCGGGCTGCTGCGGCAGCGGCTATCGCCGGGTAGGGGCCGGGGGGTGGATGAACAGGTGGCGGGATCTTGGCTGTTCGGCGCGTGCGTCAGCCACTGCCGTACAGGGAGAGCCGATGGCGGTCTCGGCGGCCGGCTGGCGCACGGTCGGGGCCTGGAGCTGAAGAAGCTGCCGGCAGGACAGGTGTGCGGGGCCGTGCGGCGCCGCGTCAGGGGGCGGCGTGAGCACGGTGGAGGACTCCGGCGGCCTGCTGGACGGCGAGGCGGTGCCGGGCGCGGGGCAGGATGTCGTGGCCCTCTACCGGGAACCGTACGGGCCGGTGCGTTCGTGCAGCGCGGAGGGGCTGCGCGGGGTGGCGCTGGAGGAGTTCGGGCCGGTGAGCGGACCGGTGCCCTATCGGGGCCGCAGGGGCATCATCTAGCGAAGGGTGGGAAGTGTCAGAAGAGGAAGCGCTCGCTCTCCACCGCCCGGGCGTCCATCTGCACGGTGATCGCTTCGGCGACCTGTTTAACCAGCCGGGTCACCTCACCTGGTTCCAGCTCTGCTGTCTCCAGCATTCTCTGCAGGCGCCAGCGCGCCAGCTGTTCGACGCCCTTGGCTCCGCCCACGATCACGGCTCCGGCCGCTCCGACGGCCGCCGCCGAGACGTGGGACGCCGCTTGAGCAACGTCAGCAGCAACGGCTGTGGGCCGGCGGACAGCCCAGTGAGGAGGCGCCCCCCATAGGGAAGTAGCCGGCGCTGGTCGATACGCCTGCCGAGACGGTGCAGGTCGGCGCGCTGCGCGATGTCCTTCCGACACCACACCGTGCTCGGCAGCGAGGAACACGCCGATGCCGTAGAAGTCGGCCTCGGCCAGCAGCTCTTCCAGGCGTGAGGGGCGGCGGGTGAGCAGCATGGCGCGGCGGCAGAACGGCGCGAACCGGCCCGCGTCCCGCAGTCCCTGGCGCCATCCGGCGGCGCGCACCACGGCCAGGTCCACGCGCACCGGCCGGACCGCGCGCCGGGTCACCGTCGTGCGGTCACGGTCCGCGGCGCCCGCGGGCAGGGCTCGTACGGCCCGCCGTTGGCTGGCTCGAGCGAGGCGAGGGGGACGGGGATGCCCACTGGCAGCGTCAGGAGGGTCTCCAGCGCCGCCATCCGATCCAGCCGTCCTGCGGCGACGTCCTGGCGCCGGGCGTGCTCGGCGGCATCCAGCCGGTGGAAGAAAAGGGCCTCGGTGCCCTGCAGGGAGGCGGCCTTGGTCTGGGTGCCCGCCTCCAGCAGGGCGGCCGAAGCCGTGCGCACGGAACGGCCTATCACGGAGTTCGCCAAGGTCACCATGGCCTCCACCCTGCCTCACCGGGCTCCGGCCGCACGCGGCGGCCCGCCGACTATCCAACCCGCATGGGTACGGACTGTTCTGCCAAACAGCTCAACAGGCCTTCGAGACACTGCCAGAGCGCGTCGTTGTCGCTGCGCCGGTACCAGCGCGCCGCTCCCCCGGCGTCCTCGGCAGCCGCTCGGCCAGCCCGGCCTCCACCAGGGCCCGGCCGGAACGGTGACTGGGGTAGTTCAGGCATCCTCAAGCGTGGTGCCGCCGCTCGGAGATTGGAGGTGCACGGTGACAGCGGCCGTTCCCGTGGGACTGCCGACGATGACGGCAGGGGCGGTGCTGCGGTTGGCGGAGCTGGCGGAGCTGGCGGGGAGTACGGCGAGCGAGGTGATCGGTGCGCCGGTGACCAGGCGGAGAACTTCCTGGCCCGTGTGGTGGTCCCACACGCGGATGCTGGTGTCGTCCGAGCAGGCGCTGACGAGCAGGTGGCGGTCGATGTCCGGGTGGGGCAGGGCGGCAAGGGCGGTGACGGGGCCCTGGTGCCCGGTCAGCGGTGGATGGGTTTCTGAGCGCGGGGCGAAGGGGTCCCACAGCCGGATCACGCCGTCCGATCCGCCGGTGGCCAAGAGGTGCCCGTCGGCCGTGGTCAGGCAGGTGAGGCTGCGCACGGCCCCGATGCGCTGGGGCAGACCCATGTGCGGGTCGTGGCCGGGGTGCAGCAGGCGCACGGCACGGGTGGTGGCGATGGCCAGCAGCGGTGATCTGGTGTCGGGTAGGACGGCGAGCGCTCGAACGGTCGCCTCGGCACGCAGCGTCGGCAAGCGGGGAGTGTCGTCGTCGACGCGCAGGTACTCGATGCGGGAGTCACTCATGGCGGCGGCGAGGAGGGACTGTCCGGTTTCCGGGTGGGGGAAACGGGCCAGCGCCCGGACCCTGCTGTTGGAGTAGTACGAGGGAAGCAGGACGCGCCGTGCGCCTTCTTCCGTGGTGAGGTCGACGCTTCCATCCGCGTACCCGATGGCGATACGTGCGGTGGTGTCAGGTGTTGGTTCGAGAACGGTCAGTGCGGTGACGTCTTTGTAGGGGCGGTCGTCCGGCGGGGTCAGCACGTGTGTTTCCCGGCCGGTCTGTACGGAGCGCACGGCGATCTCGCCGGCGCGGCCACCGCTGATGAGACTGGGTGGCCCGGATGGATGCGGCAGGAGGGCGACCTGGTCTGCCGAGGGATGATCGGTATCGTCGTCGACGGCCGGCGCCTGGAGGTCCCACAGGCGGATGGTGCGGTCGAACGATGCGGAGGCCAGGAGGGGCTGGCCTTGTGAGCCGGTGAAGACCGTCAGGCCGCGGACCATCTTGGTGTGCTCGGCGGGGAGTTGGCGAACGAGTACACCGGTGTCGGTATCGAAGACGTGCAGAGCGCCGTCGACGCTGCTGCCGGTGACCAGCAGGGGATCGCCATAGGGGCCCGGGTGCAGGGCCAGGGACGCCACGGCCTGCCGGATCGGCTGGTGTGCGTGCTGGACGCGCGTCAGCGGGTTCCAGATGCGCACGGACTTTGCGGAGCGGGACGCAACGATCAGCCTCGGCTCGCCGCGGCGTGTGGCAAAGCCGACGACAGCGGAGGCGCCCCTGCCCGCGCACGGCAGTTCCCCGGCGTCGTCGAACGTCAGGGCATCCACGACGGGGACGTAACTGCCGTCCTGGGCAATGGCGAGCAGTGGACCGGCGCCTGGTACTGGGATGACGGCGAGTGCGTGGACGAGGGGGCCGCGGTACCGCCTGCCGAAGTCCTGTTCTCTCTGCAGGCGGCCGATGCTGTGCAGAGGCCGGCGCGTCTGGATGTGGCCGGTCATGGGGTCCACCAGGAGGAGGTCTTCAGTGGTGGCGACGGCGAGGAGCGGCCATCCGTATGCGCCGCGGCGGCCCCGTCGGCGTGCACCATCGCTGAAGGTGGCGACGGCACGGATGCGCCCTTCGAGCAGGGGGGCGGCCTCGCCGGTCTGGGGGTCGCACTGCCACAGCCCGTGGTCGGTTCCGACGATGAGGGAGGGTTCCCCGGGGCGGCGGCCGTCCTTGAGGACGGTCAGGGCGCGGGCGTGGGGTCCCAGACCTTCCAGGGCGGTACCGAAGGGGCTGCCGGAGAGCGGGTCCCACAGGGTGAGGTTTCCCCTCTCGTCCGCCGCTGCCAGCACCGCGGAGTCGTCGGCGGTGCGGAAGGCGGCCAGTGCGTAGGGGTTGCCGGGGGTGCCCGCAAGGATGTTGGTGGGCAGATGAAGGTGGTTGAATCGCGGGCGCAGTTGTGGGTGCCGCATCGGGGTGTGCGGCCGCGTGCTGCCGGTGTGCTGGGCAAGGGCCAGGCTGTCGGCGCGGGAGGCGGGGGGTGCGTCGCCGACGAAGGGCTCGATGCGGGCCCATGCTGCCAGGTGCCGGATGCGATCGGTGGTGGTGATGGGCAGGCCAAGGGATCCGCGGACGTTGTCACCGGTGGCCCAGGGCAGGAAGTGGGCTGGGATGTGGTCGTCGTCGACGGCGTTTCCCAGTGCGGCGTGGGTGATCAGGTGGCGCCGCAGGTAGGGGTGCGGGGGTTGCTCAGGTGCCCGGTGTAGCAGCCGGGCGAAGGCCTGGGTGAGTTGCCGGTGGACGGGTGTGGTGTCGGCTGTCTCGCCGCCGCCCCCGGCAGGTGTGTCGGTGGGGGTCAGGAGTGTGTGGGGTGCGGTGCGCAGTGTCTCGCTGACGCGTTCGTGGATGGGGCGGTAGACGGTTCTGCCGTCTTCGTGGGCGGTTGTCAGGTATCCGGTCAGGCGGCTGTCGCGCACCACTTGGCGGATGGCGGCTGCCGCGTCGTCGCAGGGATGGAGGGCGTTCACTGCGGCCGGCCAGATGTCGGCCCAGGGCAGGCCCGCTCCCTGGGCGAAGGCGGTGGCGCGCAGAACGGCCAGGAGCTCTTCGGGAGTTGCATCACCGTGCAGGGCCACGTCGGCGAGGTCCTGGCGGAGCAGTTCGTGCGTTCCCTGCCTCAGCTGGAGGCGCCAGCCCAGGTCGGTGGGATGAGGCAGGGCGGTGCGGGCGTGCAGTTGTTGGGCGGCGAGCCGGGCGTCCAGGAAGGAGGGGGCCACCTCTCCAGCCACCGCTGTGGCGACACTGCTGATGCGGTCGTCGTCGCGGTCGAGGAGGCGCGAGCCCTGGGGTTCGGCGTGCAGCAGTGAGGCGGTGTAGGCGGCGATGTCGTCCTGTGCGGTGAGGGCGTCGGTACGCAGTGTCGGGCCGGCGTCGGTTGCCCGCTGCAGCAGGGCCAGAAGATCGCTGCCGGTCGGGCCGGCGGGGTCGGAACCGAAGGGGTCGGGGCCTTCGGTGGTGGAGCTGCGGATGCCGAGGAGGAGTCGGATGAGGGGCCGGCCGTCGGCGCGGAGGCCGGCCAGCGGGCGCAGGACGTCGGTGATGATGCGGCGCGGGTTGCGGGCTTCGTCGATGCCGTCGATCACTACGGTGAGAGGTGTGCCGTTGCGCAGCATGAAGGCGCGGACATAGGCACGCAGTTCCTCAATCGGATCATGACCGGCCGGTGTCGGGTGGCCGGTGAGGGCCTCGTAGAGCGCGGCGGACAGCTCGTGCGGGTCGGTGTTGCGTGCCAGGACTGCTGCGTCGACAGCCCCTTCAGGGACTTGAAGGTGTTCGGGGATGGCGTCGAGGAGGGGGCGGTAGGCGTCGTCGGCCCGGAACCGGGGATCGCTGAGCGTGACCAGGCGGGCCAGGAGGGCGCTCTTCCCGGAGCCGGCGGGCCCGGTCACGATGAGGACGCTGTCGTCACCGTCCAGAAACTCGATCATGCGAGTGATCAAGGCGGCACGTCCGGTGAAGTACCAGCCCGGGCTGCTGGCGGACATCTGGCCGGTGGCCCGGGAGATCCAGTACTCGTCCAGGTCGGCGCGGTTCCAGCCGACCTGGCTACGGGCGTCCTCAAGGAGGGTGGTGTCGGTGTAGCCGGGATTGGGCAGACAGGGGCTCAGCGCGCGGGCGGCGAGTTGGAGGCTGACGCTGTCGCCCGGGGGCCAAATGCGGTGGATGTCCGCCATGGTGGTGCGGTCCCACACCGCGCCGCTGATGGCATGGAAGTCTTCCCAGCTCAGGTGGGAGCGCGCGTATCCGTTGGTCTGGTCTTCGCAGTGCGCGCGGACCGCGGCCAGCAGCGAGGTGAACGCCTGAAGGCGGGGTCTGGCGTCTTCGTTGCCGGCGGTCAGCACCACCAGGGATCCCAACGCCCGGCGGTCCTCATCCAATGCTTTGAGAGTGTCTTGGAGTTCGTCCCTCAGGCGCCCGGAGAAACACGAGTCGACCATCACCAGGACGTGCCCGGCGCGGGAGTCGAGGACGGTGGCGATCAGTTCGGCCGTGGGGAACGCAGTGCCCAAGGGGCGGTTCTCATCCGTGTCGGGAAGCCGCAGAAAATGCTGCCGTCCGCGGGGGGCGAGACCGTGGCCGGTGACGTAGACGACAAGCGCTTCGTCGTCGTCGGCGTCGGCCAGGTCCTGGTCGATCAGGAAGCACCGCAGATCGTGCACGCCGAGCAGCGGCTTGGGTGGGGCCACAGGGGTGAAGCGCCGCTCGGCTTCGAGCCGTGCGTCAGCCCACCAGTCCTCCACGACCGATACCTGGGCGCTGACGCCGGCGCGGAAGGCCTCCCGGTCGGCCGGGGTGCCGTCGTCGTAGTCGCTGACAGCGACGACGACCAGGCGCCGGTGAAACGTGGACGGGACGTGTTCGGTCATGACCAGTGATGGGTGGCTGCCTGCGCGACCGGGAGGGTACGCAGGTACGCCAGGGCGGCGTGGGGGTCGATGTTGCCGTTGTCGACTTCGACGTCAGTGACGTTACGGGCGCCCAGGGCCAGACCGGCAGCGCCGGTGACGACATCGTCCGGGTCGTAGACGTTGAGCCACTTGATGTGCGCGGGCATGGCAAGCAGCTCCGGCTCCGGAATGTTCATGGCACGCCGCACGGCGGGGATGCCCAGGGGCGAGCCGCAGGTGACGAAGGTGTGCACGGCGGTGCCAGCGGTGCCGGGAGCGGCGATCCTCTTCTGCCGGATGAGGTCGTAGGCGATCACACTGCCCAGTGAGTGGCCGATGATGACGGTGGCGGTGTCATCGCTGAAGGCTTTGAGGACGTGATCGTGGACCTGGGAGGCGAGGTTGGGGTGCTTGAGATAGAAGCGGACCTCGCGCAGACCGGTGACCAGCTTGCCGACGACGCTGTCAGGGGTGCGTCGGTCGTAGACCGTAGCGCGGCGGGTGACGCTGGCCGGCCACAGCTTCGGCGGCCCGAGCGTCGTCGGGTCCAGTTCCGCAGCCAGAGCCCGCTCCTGCGGGGTCAGGAGATCGTCCAGTGCCTCGACGATGAAGGCTTCTTCGTCGGCGGTGAGGGCAGTGGAGTCGTCCGGGAAGAAGTCCGACGGGCCCAGCCGGTCCGCGCCCCGTGCCAGCAGCGAGGACCAGTGCGGAATCTCCAGGGTGGGTGTCAGACGGGGGTCGGTGCGCACCGCGTCCTGCCCGTGCAGGGCGGTGATGCCGCGGTTCAGTGCCTTGTTCCAGTCTTTGATCAGCTCGCGCTGCGACGTACGGCCCTGCTTGATGCCATGCACTCCGACAATGCGCTGCTGCACCCGTTCCCCCACTGCTTGCGCCTGCGTCCCTGCCCAACCACCAGCCCCAGCGGCATGGTTGGGAGCCCACTCTACGGTGGGTGACGCAGCCTCTCCATTCCGGCAGACTCACGACGCATCGTCCCCATGGGCCCCGCCTGGCGGGCCGGGCGGTTTTGCTCAGCTCTCCCCCGGCAGCCTGGAGCCACCTCGAACCTGTCGGCGCGACGCCTGCCGGTGGGGGTTTGCGCTCAGAGCTTCCTGGATCGGCCCGCTGCACGCACGGGGACGTGGCGTAGCCCGCGAGCGGCGCTACGTAGCTAAGCTCCGGGCGAAGAGGAGGGCGGGCTCGTCGGCGTCGAGCGGGGAACCCGTTGCAGCTCTCGGCAGTCCTCCTCCGCCGACTGTACGCGTGCTCGCACCGCGAAGATCTCATGGTCCTCAGCCGATCCCCTGATGGAGGAGCCCTCTCGGTGCCACAGGCCCAGGACGAGGACCGAACCCGCACGGTGTGCCGCTCGGGGGAGAACGCCAGCGGGAGGACCCTGCCGGTGTGGCCGGCGATAGGTTCGCCGACGGGCTGGCGGGCGGCCGGGTCCCACAGCCACACCGACCCGTCGTCGCCCGCGGTAGCGAGGAGGCGCCCGTCCGGCGAGAACACCACCGCCACGACCGGGCCGTTGTGGCCGGTGAGGGGGCCGACAGGAGTCAATGGCCATGTCTCCGGCGAAATCAGCCTGGTGGCTCCGCCGGTGTCACGCTCCTCCAGGGTTGGCTCCGAAGGGAGAACAGGGGCGACCCGCACTTGGCTCGCGACGGTTTCGGGCCGCGGACCGGGGAGCGCGCGTAGTTCCGGAGCGGGCCCTGGAGGCGTCCGTGCGGTGGTTGCCGGGCGGCGGCGGGCAGCGATACGCAAGGTGTTCAGGGACTGCCAACGGCTGAGCCACGGCGTCAGCTCCGGGGCGCGGCGATCGGGCGGGACGCATTCGCCGCCGTACACGTCCCAGGACATCACGGCCCGCACCAACCAGATCAGCTTGTCCAGCGAGATGAACTGCTCGCCCGCGAAGACCTTGCTCATGGTCCCTTTGGAACAGGCGCTGGCGGCGTCCTGCAGGACCTTCAGCCCGCGGACGCGAATGCGGTCGAAGGACGGGCCACCGCGCCCCGAGCGCAGCTCGGTGAGCGCCTTCCCGAGATGCTGAAGTGCTTCCTCGTAGGTGATGTCCACCATGCCCCGTGCCATGCCGCTCCGCTCCTGCCATCACCAGCAGCGTAGGACGTCGAGCATCTGACAGCACCGAACTTGCCTGAACAGCGCTGAACGCAAACCGAGTCGACCCGCGGTGTTCATTGGTACGCAGGTTTTGATCGGAGTGCGCCGGGATTGTTCGATCCATGCAGGTCAGGACAGGGTGCGGGGGAATGGTGGGGGCATGAACCCGAACTCGCCGGTGAATTCCGGTCCCGCGGGCGGCTCCGCGCCGGAGCCACCGTTCCTGTCCCTGCACACCACCGTCGTCCTGCTCGCCGCGCTCGTCACCGGGCTGGTGGCAGGCGGCCTGACCGCGCTCACCGACGCCCCCCTCGCCGGCGCAGTGCTCGCCGGGCTGACCGCGGCCGGCTCCGCCGTCCCCGTGCTGCGCTCGCTCATCGGCACGCACCGCGAGGGCTCCTCCCAGTGAGCCGCTAGGGCCCCCGCACGGGCGGCGACGCGCCGTCCGTGCGCCTGCTCGCTCAAGGCGCGGCCACTCAAGCCCGTGCCGGGGGCGACCAGTCGGTGTCCCAGGTCGGTCCTGCACTGTTCCCACTGGCGCCGCCGATGGCAACACTAAGAGGTTGTCTCACGTGGCAAGTTTCGCGAGCTTCTTGTAGCAGGTCAGGGCGGCGGCCAGGCCGAGGAAGGCGAGGAAGTGCGAGCCCTTTCGTTCGTATCGGACGGTGAGGCGGCGGTAGCCGAAGAGCCAGGCGATCGACCGTTCGATCTTCCAGCGGTGCCGACCGAGGCGTTCGCCGGACTCGATGCCGGGCCGCGCGATGCGCGCGACGAGCCCGCGCTCGCGCAGCCAGGCCAGGTGTTCGGCGGAGAAGTACGCCTTGTCAGCGCGGAGTTTGACGGGTCGGCGCCGCCGTGGTCTCCGGCGGGACCGGACGGCGGGTATGCCGCGGATGAGCGGCTTGAGGGCGAGGCTGTCGTGCATGTTCGCGCCGGACACGGCGACGGCAAGCGGGATGCCCTGGGCATCGGACAGCACGTGCAGCTTGCTGCCCTTCTTGCCGCGATCGACCGGGTTCGGCCCGGTCAGCGATCCCCCTTTTGGCGCGAACGGAGGACGCGTCGACGATCGCCGAGGTCCAGTCCACCTCGCGTACACCACTGCCGTGAACACGGCCCGCTCGTCACACGGAGCGGTCCCACCACCTTGAGGACGAGCAGCGAACGACGGCAGCAACGGGGCGGCCAGCTCCCAGAGTTCATCAGGAACCAGACGCTTCGATAGATCAGCACCCACGACCGGCATCATGCCGCACGGACATCAAGTCACGTGAGACAACCTCTAAGCCTTGATTGGTGCGGCCGACCTGGCGGCCTGCTCGATCTTCGCGCAGTAGGCTGCACGGGCTTCCGCGTCGATCTGCTTCTCGTGTTCGGCGCGCAACCCGGTCCGGCCGTCGAGGCCCTCGCGCAGGATATCGGCGTGCCCGGTATGCCGGATGGACTCGCCGAGGACATGGACCATGACGGCGAACAGGTTCGTGTTGGTATAAGGCTCCGGCCACCACGGCACGTGGCCGGGGGCGTCGAGGGGAAGCTCGTTGATCGTCGCGTCCGAGTGTTCCCACGTGCGCCGGTAGAACCCGATGATCTGATCGCGGGTCTCGTCCTCGGTCGCCCACAGATCGCTGCCGTTGTAGTCCTGCCATCGGGGCAGCGGTTCCGGGGAAGGGCGGTCGAAGACCTCGCCGAAGTACCTGGCCTCGACGGTGGCCACGTGTTTGACCAGGCCGAGGAGGTTGGTCCCGGTCGCTGTCAAAGGTCGGCGGGCGTCGTATTCGGACAAGCCGTCGAGTTTCCAGAGCAGCGCCTTGCGGTCCCGCCGCAGTCTCCCGTGCAGGTTGTCTTTCGCGAATTCATCGATCATGCGGCATGAGCCTGCCATGGGCTGCTCGTGGTCTCAAGATCCCGTACGTGGTCCGCAACGACTGGCAGAGCCGAGGCCTGACCATGGCCGCCGCCCTGACCTGCTACAAGAAGCTCGCGAAACTTGCCACGTGAGACAACCTCTAAGCCCGTTCAGGCCGTTTCGCGTTTCCGCGCCCGGCACAGTCGGCTGACGGGCAACGGGCAAGCGAGAGCCTCGCCGACGGGGGCGGCGAGGCTGCAACCAGTGTGCAGCAGTGCGCCGCCGATGCGCCCGGTTTGCCGTGCCGAGCGCGCCGGGAGCTCGGCGCTCCGTCGGCGACCGGACGGCTCCGGTACGCGGCCGGGCACGCGCTCGGCGGAGGCGAGGCCGGCGGACAAAGAAGCCGGAAAGGAAGCGGGAAGCGGGAGGCTGAGGAGTGGAAGGCAAGGCGAGGGACGGACGACAGAGCGAGCAGGCCGCGCCGGGCCGTCAGACATAGAGCCTCTTCCTCCGGCTATCGCGGAGAAAGAGGTGTCGTCGAGCGAAAGCGGCTTGCCCATGGCGTCTGAGCAGGCAAAACGCCCAAGATCACAAAAGGTGCCTCTATGGTTTCGTCAAGCCGTAGCTGGTGTGGGTGGTTGGTAGAAGGTGCCGTCGCGGAGCATGGCGAACAGGACGTCGATGCGTCGTCGGGCGAGTGCGATGAGTGCGGCGACGTGGTGTTTTCCCTCGCGGCGTTTGCGGTCGTAGTAGGCGCGTGACTCTGGCTGGGAGAGCGAGGCGAACGCGGCGAGGTAGAAGGCCCTTTTGAGCTGTTTGTTGCCGCGCCTGGAGGGGTGTTCGCCGCGGATGGAGGAGCCGGAACTGCGGGTCACGGGCGCGAGGCCGGCGTAGGCGGCGAGGTGGCCGGCGGTGGCGAAGCCGCTGGCGTCGCCGACGTCGATGAGGATGCGGGCGGCGGTCCTGATCCCGATGCCGGGCATCGAGATCAGGACTTGGGAAAGAGGGTGGGCCTCCAGGAGTTCCTCGATCCGCGCGGCGAGGACTTTTCGCTGGTCAAGGACGGACTGGAGCGAGTTGGCGAGGCTGGGGACGATCAGCGCGGCAGCCTCCGTGCCCGGGACGACGACGGTTTGTTCGTCGAGTGCGGTGAAGATGTCCTCGACCAGCCGTTCGGCCATCCGCGGCGCCTTGGGACGTATCAAGGTCACGAGGCGACGGCGCCCGGCCTTGCGGATCCGGGCCGGTGATCCGAACTGGTCCAGCAGTCTGAGCACGGCCGGGTGCTGGATCTGCGGGCCCAGGACCCGTTCCAGGGAAGGGTGGATCTGGGTGAGCAGGCCGCGGAGCCGGTTGGCGATCCGGGTGGACTCACCTGCGAGATCGTCGTCGAACCCGGCGATCATTGCGAGCTCGGCAACGGTTTCGTCCGAGGGATCGATCGTCCTCAGGGTGTGGGGCATGGCTCGGGCGGCGTCCGCGATGATGAACGCGTCGCGGGCGTCGGTCTTGGCTTCTCCGGGGTAGAGATCGGCGATCCGCCGCATGGTGAGTCCGGGCAGGTAGGCGACCTGGCATCCCGAGTCCCGGGCGACCGCCAGCGGCAGGGCCCCGATGGAAGCCGGCTGGTCGACGACCACCAGTACTGTTCCGTGCTTGGCGTGGAGCTTGTCGAACAGCTCCCGCAGCTTCGGTTCGCTGTTGGGCAGCGGCTTGTCGAACACCTTCTTCCCCGCCGGGTTCACGGCGGTGGCGTGGTGATCGCCCTTGCCGACGTCCAGGCCCAGATAGACGTCGATGCCAGTCTCGTCCGACATGCCCTTCGCTCCCGCGCTCGCCTGTTCCCCGGCCTCACCTGCGGCATCAGCGTGCCGGCATCCACGTTACGAAGAGACTGCCCAAGGGGCGCTCGTGCCTCTAATCAGCGGTCTGCCAATGCCTCCGGCACCGGCGACACCACCTTTTCGATCATCTCGACTGGGGGCTCAAGTCATACCGGGGCCGAAGGCCGGGAGCCTCATTGCGAGGCCACGAAGACGGTAACGGGGGTTCACACCTCCGGTAGTACCTCCGGTGCAACCCTCGATCCCCCTGCGGAGACAACGGTGCAGACAACTGTGGGCGCAACCCTCATCCGGGGTGCGCCGCGACAGGCTTGCCCAGTGTGCCTGGCAGCAAGAGTTGTCACCTCCCAGCGCGAACTGGCACCGCGCGTTCGTGGGCGTTCCGCCGGGAAGGCACCAGCGGGTGCGGAGCGGGACGCCGTAGCCTGGCGTAATGCCCGAATTTGCGCACGACAGCGATGTCCTCGGTGCCGCGCAGCTCATCGGGCCACAACAGTGTCTGCATGTCGGGCAGGGTCATCGACTCCATCCTCATCGGCCAGCCGCTCGCCGAGCGGCTGGATGAGGTCACCGCCCGCCTTGGGCTACCCGGCGACATCATGCCCACGCGCCGCATATCTGCCTTTCCGGCACCTCAGCTCGTACTCTCACACCACGCGGGAGACCGCGCGGCTCTACCCTGCACTCAGCCGCGTCGGGTGCATGGGAGATCCGCAACAGGCGCGGGAGGACTGGGCTCGTACGTACGCCGCGCTTGCCGCACCCCGCCCGCATGGCACCACGGCGGTGCGGCGCCGCTTGTTGCTGCTTTCCGGCCGGGTGTCTCCTGGCATCCGTTCTGGACAACTCCGTCGGGCCAGTCGACTGCCGCCCGTGCCTCTCTGTGCCAGCCCGTACACATCCACGCGCAGGAAGGGGAGAGCGTCCGATGAAGGCCCTGACCGAGAGACAAGAGCAAGTCCTGGCATGCATCCGGCAGACGATCGGGACGCACGGCGAGGCACCCACCGTCCGGGAGATCGGCGACCATGTGGGCCTGTCCAGCTCCTCGCACTACCAGCTCAAGCAGCTGGAGCGGCACGGCGTGATCGCACGCGGCGAAAGCCGCTGGCGCCCCTACCGCCTCGCCTGAGCAACGGCACCGTCATGTCCGCCCCGTTCGACCTGCCACCTGACCTGCCGCGTCTGCGCATCCTGGAGACCTTCCTGCTGGCGCTGCTGGCCCGGGTGCGGGAGCAGATCACGCACCTGGAGCAGCAGGCCGTCATTCGCGACAAGATCGAGCGGCAGAAGCCACCGCCGGACTGGACCCTCCAGATCAGCATCAACGGTCGTACGCCCGTCGCCGTGCACGCCGGCGAGTGCTCCATGGGCGGCAGCCCGGTCCGGAACAAGGAGATCAGCCGGGAAGAGGCGCTGCGGTGGCTGTCCCAGGGGGTCAGCGCCTGCCCTGCCTGCCGCCCGGACACGGAGCTTGGGATCCTGGAGTAAATGCCCGGCGGCGGGGTCTTGTCGGGCCGGACGTCGTCCGTCGCCGCCGGGTGCGCCAGTCTGCGTCGGATGTAGTGAACGGCGCGAGATTTGAGCGCCGTACGCGTCCCGGCGTAGCTTCACATCGCCGAAGCACGCCCTTCAGTCAGTACCTGATCTTTGGTGCCCAGGTGCCCAGGTGGCCGGGCCGGTCAGGCAGTGGAGCCGTATCGCGCTGAGTGCAGCACCGAGGAGATCAGGTCCTCAGCGGTTCGAATCGGCGCCGTACGTGCCCAGCCTGCCAAGAATCGCGGTCTGCATGTCATCAAATGTGAGCAGGCTGGCGGCCGTTTCCAATGGAAACGGCCGCCGTTTCCGCGACGCGCGCCGGCGTCTGGATGCAACGCGATCAGGTGGGATTGAGCGGGGTGATGCCCGTTCCCGCGTACAACTCGGGCTCAAGCGACAGAACCGTGAGCGGCTCGCCTGCCTTGAGCGCCTGCCAGGCGATCGCCGCCGCGTGAGCCACGGGCCAGTCCACGCCCGGCCAGTCCATCGCATCCACGGCGTGTGCTGTGCTGAAGGGGAGGTTCTCCGTGAACCGCAGGGACGCGGCGTGATTGCCCGCTCCCGCAACCTGACGCTCGGCAGCTAGGACGGACAGGGATGGGACGAGGATGCGGCCGGTGCCGCGCGAGGCTTCGATGTACAGGCCGGTGAAGAACGGATCCGCCTGATAGAGGGCGGTCAAAGCGGTGTGGTCCAGGACGGCCGTCAGGTTCATGCGGCGGCGCCGCCCTGATGGGCGCGGATCTTCGCCCAGGCGTCCTGTCCGGTCTGCTCGACCTGCTCGTTGTACTCGATGCCGAGCTCCCGAGCGGCCTCGAGGGCGCGCTGCTCACGCTCGGCAGCGGTGGGCTCGCGGGTGGCGAGCTCCTCCAGCAGCTCCGTGATGGTGGTGCCGCGCTCGTCGGCCAGGGCGCGCAGTCGGTCGCGCACCTTTTCGCTGGTCTTGATGCTCGTCGGCTTACTCATACCGACGATTCTACCGCCGGTAGAACACATCTGTGGCCCCCTCGATCGCCCGGCAGCGCGGGGGTAACCATCGCTGACAAGCCTCCCGAGATGTGGGTCCAGGAAGGAGCGTCTTCTGGCTGCCCGACGGGCTGGCTGGGTCGGGCGCCAGCGGGGCGTGACGGCTCACGCCCATCGCCCGGCCTCCGCTCTGGAGGCCGGGCGTCGTGGAGTGACGGGACTGTTGGTCAGCTCTCCTCAAACCGGGCGGTGACGCAGCGCGGGCACAGGTGGACGGTCTCGTGGCCGGTGGCTTCCGGGTACTGGACCTCGCCGAACGGGTCTGTCATCGCCTTGAGGTCCGTCTTCTGTTCGCCGCAGCCGGTGCAGCGCCGGAGCAGCGGCGCCATGGTCTCCGGGCGCGTCGGATGCGGTCGCCGGTGCTGTCCTGGGCGTGGGCCTGGGCCTCGTCCAGAAGTTCCACTACCTGGTCGATCCGCTCGTCGTCGACTTCGGTGATCGAGACGGTGATGGTGCCGATGACGTCGCCGACGGCCGCCAGGCCTAGAACGACCGCAGTTCGCTGTGGGGCCCGAGGGTGGCTTTGTCCACGAGATTGTCGTGGACAAAGCCACGTCGCCGCATCACTGGCTCGACCCTGGCACCCGCTGACCACTCATGAAACGGGCCCGTGGCTGCAGGTCGCGGCCACGGGCCACAGGGGCCTGGAACTGTCCTGGCTATCCCCCGTACTGAGCTTGGATTCGGCCGAGCAGGGCATGCGCGTCCTCTACTGAGAACGCTGTCACTTCGCCTTCCTCGGCGCCGGCGACAGAAATGTTCAACCCACCGTTCCCTGCGGACGAGACCCGGATGGGCGGTTGAGCCATCCACATCACGTCGATTCCACGTCGGACCACTATCGCGAGGAGGCCGGGCAGGAGTACTGCGCCACCACCCGCGCCACCGGGGCCCATGAGCATGTCTGCGAGCGCCTCGGTCGCATCGTCACCGCGCACACTCTCCGTGCTGAAGCCAATCTGGCCACCGCCGACGTCGGTGACCATCACCGCGATGTGCGTACAGTCCTCGTTGCGCTGCCACGGAGGGGTCTTCCACGTGAAGGTCATTCGCCCATCCTTCCCAGGCAGCAATGCTGTTGATGCCAGGTCAAGGTGACTCCGCGAGATCTGGCGCACGCAGCCTTGTTCATGGCCCGAAATCACCTGCGTCAGCCTCCAGCCGATTCGCTGACTTCGGCTGGCACCCCCCACAATCGCGCCCATGCCTGACTGGATGCCCTCGTGGGGCACGACCGCTCTGATCTCGATCGTGACGTCCCTGCTCACCCGAAGCGACTGTGACCTGTGCACTGAGACCTTCCGTGCGTCAGGCGATGGCGCGCAGTTTCGGCGCACCGGTGGCTTCAGTGTCTGGTGGCCTGCGGCGTCTTGTCTGGTCCCTGGCGTGGGACCCTCGTGGGAGCTGCGGATCAGCGTTTGACGCGGTTACGGACGGCCAGGACCGCCAGGCCCAGAAGGACGGGCTCGGTCATGCTGGATGCCATTTCGATGTAGGTGCCGGCGGTGGTGAGGTCTTGGCCGGAGGAGCGGAACACCACCGAGTTGAGTGTGACGTTCAGGGCCTTCTCGGAGCGCTCGCTGGTGAACCTGTCCCTCGTGGGGTTCTGGGGATCAGCCTTGTCGATCTCGAAGGTGACCTTGCCGCCGCCGGGCGGCACGGTGCCGGTCACTTCCTGCTTCGGGGAGTCCTTTGGGAGCCCGAAGCCCATGAGCAGCACGATGGTGATGAGCATCGCGGCAGCGAGCCAGCCCAGCGCGCGGGAGGCGCGCAGGTCGTAGCCGGCAAGCATCCAGAAGCCGTGGAGCAGTCCGCGTTCGGCGCGGGTGGCGGTGCGGTCGTGGCGGCGCATCTGTCGGGTAGGCCCCGTCCCTCTCGGGACGAGGCCCCCCTCAGAACCGTGCGTGCCACTCGTCGCGGCACACGGCTCAAGCAGACCCCTCGGGCAGCTCATGATTCTGCGTTCGACCGTAGTCATGGGAAGCGTGATGCCTCCGATGACAGTCGGAGTGGACCAGGGCTTGGTTGGACGCTTGATCTGACCCGCCGCGTGAGCGGTAGATCAGATGGTGCTTGTGAATCGTCCGGTAGCTGGCGTGGAACCAGTTGGCCCAGTCGCGGACTGAGTCTGGTTCGTACGTCGCTCCATCGATCAGGTCAAGTCCGCACAGTGGACAGAGTCCCTTCTGCCTGGCTGCGAGATTGACGGCGAACTTGCCGTCCGCCTGCGGGTGTTTCCGCTTGCGCGTTCGTTCCCGCCAGTACTCCACCAGTTCCGGGTCGTCCTTGGACGCAGCACCCTTCACCATCACGTGGCGTTGGATGTTCGTCCATCCGAACTTGCCCATAAAGACACCGGTCTCCGTGTCGCCGAAGACCCAGTTGTCCTGCCGGGTTGGGTTGAAGCGGCCGAAGTACGCGCTCTTGACCCAGCTGCGCGACTTCTGTGCGTGCCGTCTCTTCGCCCACCTGTACTGCCGCTTGTACAGCCACCAGTCCAGTTTGCTGAACGTCTCGCTGGACACGGCGCTTCGGTAGTAGGTGGCCCAACCCTTGATCAGAGGGTTCACTGAGGTTGATCCCGGGGAGTGGACACCGTGTTTCATGCGACGAGTGACAGCGTAGGTGTCGTGATCAGTTGTTGTTCAAACTCGGCTGGTGTGCG
>NZ_JBSHNE010000071.1:0-18824 GCF_053646035.1 Streptomyces sp. NPDC055287
TGTGGGGTGTTTTTTGGGGGGCGGTGTCCCGCCCCCCTGCCCGGGGGGCCCCGGGGGGGGGGGGGCCCCCCCCCCGGGGGGGGGCCCCCCCCCCGCCGCCGCACGTGCTGCGAAAACGCGGGGAGGGCGCTCTCAGGATCGGCTCAGGCCTCGGAGCCGGCCTTCCACTGCTCCCAGTCCATGTTCCAGCCGTTGAGGCCGTTGTCCGGCTTGATGGTCTTGTCCGGGGAGTTCTTGACGATGACCACGTCGCCGATGAGCGAGTTGTTGAAGAACCAGGCACCGGGCTGGTTCGGGTCGTTCGCACCCTTGGCGTCGTTCAGGCCCACGCAGCCGTGGCTGGTGTTGGCGCTGCCGAAGATCGAGTCGGCGCCCCAGTAGTTGCCGTGGATGAACGTGCCCGACGTGGACAGCCGCATGGCGTGCGGCACGTCCTTGATGTCGTACTCGCCCTTGCCGTCGTCGTCCGTAAAGCCGACCGTCGCACCGTTCATCCGGGTCTCCTTGAACTTCTCGGAGATCACCATCTGACCGTTGTACGTCGGGTTGTCCGGCGCGCCCGCGGAGATCGGGATGGTCTTGACCGTCTTGCCGTCCTGGGTGACCGTCATGGTCTTGGACTTGGCGTCGACGGTGCTGACCTGGTTGCGGCCCACCGTGAAGGTGACGGTCTTGTCCTGGACGCCGTAGATCCCGTCGGCGCCTTCGACGCCGTCGAGGGCCAGCTTCATGGTGACCGTGGAGTCGCCCTTCCAGTACTCCTGGGGGCGGAAGTCCAGACGCTGCGAGCTGAACCAGTGGCCGACGACTTCCTGGCCGCTGCTCGACGTGACCGTGATGCCCTCCTGGACGGCGGCCTTGTCGGTGATCGGCTTGTCGAAGTTGATCGATACCGGCATGCCCACGCCGACCTTGGAGCCGTCATCGGGCGTGAAGTTCCCGATGAAGCTGTTGGCGGGCGAGACGGTGGTGAAGGAGGCGTTCTCGTGGGCCTCGCGGCCCTCGGAGTCTGCTGCCGTCGCGGAGATCTTGTACGTCGTCGAACGCTCCAGCTGGGCGTCCGGCTTCCAGCTCTTGCCGTCGGCGGCGATCGTGCCCGCCACCTTCGCGCCGGCCGTTGAGGTCATGGTGACGTCGGTCAGCTTGCCCTCGCTGACGGTGACCTTGGTGCCGCGATTGATGCTGACGTTGTCGGCGCCGCCCTTGGGCGTGATCGCTATTCGGGCCTTGGAGGTGTCCTTGGCCGCCGCCTCGTCCACCTCGGCCTGCGACTTCTTGGAGCTCTGGGCGCTGCCGCCCTTGTCGCCGCCGTCGCTGCAGCCCGAAAGGACCAGAACGCCGCCGAGCAGTGCGGACGCGGCCATGAGACCCCTGCGCCGCTTGCTGTCCGTCATCACACGCTTCTCCATCGTTGCCGATTCCCCACAAAATCCCCGGGCAGGGCCGCTGGGCAGCATCACCCTGCCAATGTCCTAAACACCTGATTCGATTCGTCCGTTCCACATCTGGGGGGAATGTGGGGAACACCACTGATCACAGAGACCGACGCAGCCACGCCGCCGCCGGTTGCGGCGGCGGCGCGCTTTTGTTCACCGGGCTCACCGGAGAAGCTACGCGGGGCCCTCCTCGTCGTCCTCATCCAGGTCCCACTCCACGGCGTCGGGGTTGTAGTCGATCCGCTCACTGCTCCACGAGGCCTGCGCGAGCTCCACTCCGGGGACTTCGCTGATCAGATCGAACGGGTCCACAAGGTGCGCGAGGGCCTCCGCGACGTCTTCCCTGACGGCAGCCTCGGCATGCGTGCGTTCGACGTCCGCCGCGTGGGCGTCTTCCGTTACGTGGGCGAGAGCCGCGTCGGTGAGCGTTTCGGGGTCGGAAATTTCCAGTACCAATTCCACCTGGAGCCGGACAAAGCGTGACGTGTCAGATGCGTTCATGCCTCGGAGCGTAGGCCTCCGGGCTCTCGCGACTTTCCTGCGACCCGCTGCTTTCATTAGCATCGGCGTACACGGCCAATTCCCGGTTGCCTCAAGGGGGATCGATTACGTGTCCGCACGCCGACCGCTGCTGACCGCCACCGCCGCGGGCACACTGCTGTGTGCTCTGTGGTTCGTCCCGTCCGCCAACGCCACGGCGGAGAAGGAGGCGGAGCACCGGACCGAGTCGCAGCAGCAGTACCGGGCCCAGCCAACGGCCGCCGGGAGAAGCGCCGCGCGGGATCTCGCGCTCGCCGACACGGGCAGCGTGGACACCACCCCTTACCTGATCGGCGGCACGGCCTTTCTCGGCGTGGGCGCCGGTTTCCTGGCCTTCTCGATGCGAAGGGCCGCGCGCCAGGTGATCTGACGCACGGCCCTCGACCCCCACTTCTCTCAGGCGAGCGGCCCGGTCACGGGCTCGACGGCCTCGACGAGCCTGCCCGCCCGCACGAAGGCATCGGCGGCGGCGAGGTCGGGCGCGAGGAAGCGGTCCGGGCCGGGGCCCTCGACTCCCGCTTCCCGCACGGCCTTGATGACCGCCTGCGAGGCGGGCGCGGGCGTGAGCCCCTCGCGCAGCTCGATGCCGCGCGTGGCGGCGTACAGCTCGACGGCGACGATCCGGGTGAGGTTGTCGATCGTCGTACGCAGCTTGCGCGCCGCCGACCAGCCCATGGAGACGTGGTCCTCCTGCATGGCGGAGGACGGAATCGAGTCGACGGAGGCGGGCGACGCGAGCCGCTTCATCTCACTGACCAGGGCGGCCTGCGTGTACTGGGCGATCATCAGGCCCGAGTCGACGCCGGCGTCGTCGGCGAGGAAGGGCGGCAGCCCGTGCGACCGGTTCTTGTCCAGGAGCCGGTCGGTGCGGCGCTCGCAGATGGAACCGAGGTCGGCGGCGGCGATGGCGAGGAAGTCCAGTACGTAGGCGACGGGCGCCCCGTGGAAGTTGCCGTTGGACTCGACGCGGCCGTCGGGCAGGACGACGGGGTTGTCGACGGCGGAGGCCAGCTCCCGCTCGGCGACGGTGAGCGCGTACGCGATGGTGTCGCGCCCGGCGCCGGCGACCTGGGGGGCGCAGCGCACGGAGTAGGCGTCCTGGACGCGCGGAGCGTCGTCCTGATGGTGGCCGGTGAGCCCGGAACCGGCAAGCACGCGGAGCATGTTGTCGGCGGACTCGCCCTGGCCGGGGTGCGGGCGTATGGCGTGCAGCTCGGGCGCGAGGACCTTGTCGGTGCCGAGGAGGGCTTCGAGGCTGAGGGCGGCGGTGATGTCGGCGGAGGTGTAGAGCCGCTTGAGGTCGCCGATGGCCATGATCAGCATGCCGAGCATGCCGTCGGTGCCGTTGAGGAGGGCCAGGCCCTCCTTCTCGCGCAGCTCGACGGGGGCGATGCCGTGGGCGGCGAGGAGCTCGCCGGCGGGCCGGACGACTCCGTCGGGCCCTTCGGCGTCGCCTTCGCCCATCAGCGCGAGGGCGCAGTGGCTGAGGGGGGCGAGGTCGCCGGAGCAGCCGAGCGATCCGTACTCGTGGACGACGGGCGTGATCCCGGCGTTGAGCAGGTCCGCCATGGTCTGGGCGACGTACGGGCGTACGCCGGTGTGACCGGAGGCGACGGTCTTGAGCCGCAGGAACATCAGCGCGCGGACGACTTCGCGCTCGACGTGCGGGCCCATGCCGGCGGCGTGCGACCGGACGATGTTGCGCTGCAACTGGGCGCGCAGGTCCTGGCTGATGTGCCGGGAGGCGAGGGCGCCGAATCCGGTCGAGACGCCGTAGACGGGTTCGGGCTTGGCCGCGAGCGCGTCCACGATCTCGCGGGAGGCGGCGAGGGCGGCGAGGGCTTCCTGGGAGAGCTCGACCCTGGCGTTGTCCCGGGCGACGGCGATGACGTCCGCTGCGGTCGTCCCCGACGTCCCCAGCACGACTGTGTGCATATCCATATTCAGAACCCTACGGACTGAATCCCTCTCTGTCACTACCCGACGGACGGTTGACCCCTTACCGGGCGGCGGACGGCGCGGACCGTTTGCGAGCCCCCGGGGCCAGCACGCCCGCGCCGCACCCCGGCGCCACTCACCCCGGCTCCCGCCCCCGGAACCGCCGCCGGTCGTGCGGCGCCGGCGGGACCGCGTCCGCGAGCCGGACCACAGCTCCGTCACGCCCCGCCACCACCGGCAGCGCGGAGCGCGCGGCCTTCGCCCGGTACTGCGCCGCGTCCGCGAGCCGGAAGAGACGGCGGGCGGTACGTACCGGCCCGATCGGATCACCGGTCGAAGCCACCCCGCACGCGACCCCCTCCCCGAGGTCCATCTCCCCGGCCCGTACGCACAGATCCTCCGCCACCTTCACCACCGCGTCCGAGGACGGCCCGACCGCGAGCAGGCAGAACTCGTCGCCCCCGAGCCGCGCCGCCAGCGCTCCCGGCAGCATGGCCCCGCACACGGAAAGGACCGAGCCGAAACGCTCCAGCAACCGGTCGCCCACCGCGTGGCCGAGCGAGTCGTTGACCCGCTTCAGGCCGTTCAGGTCACAGACGACCAGACTGACGACCACCCCGGAAGCGCGGTGCCGCTCCACTGCCTCGTCCAGCCCCATGTCGACCGCCCGCCGGTTCGCCAGCCCCGTCAGCGGGTCCGTGAACGCGAGCTTGCGGACCTCCTCCAGCAGCTCGGTCTGGGCGATACCGGCCGCCACCACCGACGCGAGCACCGTCGCGAAGTCCGCGTCGGACCGGCCGAAGACCGGCGCCCCGGCCGGCCGCGCCACATACAGCTCACCCCACGCCTGGCCCCGCAGCACGATGGGCGCGACCACGCACGACCCGCGCCCGCGCCGCCGCAGCGCCGCCACCCGCTGGTGGCAGTACCCGGCGGCGTCGGAAGCACCGGCGGCCGCCTCCGCCGTCTCGACCCAGGCGTTGGGCTCGCCCCCGCCCGCCCACTTCTCGTGCAGGAACTCCGCGATCTCGGGAAACTGGTGTACGGGATAGGTCTCGCCCTCGGGGAACTCGTCCTCCCCCGCCGCCCGCACCCCCGCGTTCACGAGCACCCGCAGCTGCCCCAGCTCGCGCTCCCACACGGACACCGCCGCGAAGCTGCCCCCCAGAGCCTCCTTCGCCCCCAGCGCGGCCGCCCGCCACGACTCGCGCGGGGTGTGCGCCGCCGCCATCGCCTGCGCCAGCGTCACGACGGCCCGTAGCCGCACATCCTCACCCATCACCCCAGCTTAAGGAGTTTGTAGAGTTTTGTAGCGATTTGGTCTTTACTCGCCCGGCCACTGGGGTGCGCGCTTCTCGTTGAACGCCGCCACACCCTCCGCCCGGTCGCCCGAGAAGGCCACCGAGCGCCACGCCGCGTCCTCGACCTCGAGCCCGGCCCGCAGGTCCAGCCCGTGCCCGAGCCGCATCGCCCGCTTCGCCGCCCGCAGGCCCACCGGCGAGTTCCCGGCGATCCGCGCCGCCAGCGCCAGCGCCTCCTCCCGGTCCCGGCCCGCGTCCACCAGCTGGTCCACCAGGCCGAGCGAGGCCGCCTCCGCCGCCTCCACCCGCCGCGCCGTGAACACGAGCTCCGCCGCCCGCGCCGCCCCGACCCGCCGGGGCAGCAGCTGCGTACCGCCGCCGCCGGGAATGACGCCCACCGACACCTCGGGCAGCCCGACCACCGCCGTACGGTCGGCCACGATCAGGTCGCAGGCCAACGCCAGTTCGAAACCGCCGCCCAGCGCGAAGCCGTGCACCGCGGCGATCGTCGGCATCGGAAGCTCCAGTACGCCGGTGTACGCGCCCCGGGCGACCGGCCGCTGACGCACGAGCTCCGCGTCCGTGAAGGAGTTCCGCTCCTTGAGGTCGGCGCCGACGCAGAACGCCCGCTCGTGGCTGGAGGTCACCACCGTCACGCGCACCTGCGGGTCCGCGCCCAGCGCGTCGCACGCCGCCGCGATGGAACGGGCCATGTCGGTGGACACGGCGTTCATCGCCTTGGGCCGGTCGAGCAGCAGTTCGGCGACGTGCCCGTGCCGCCGCACGCCGACGAACTCCCCGAAGCGTTCCTGTTCCGCACTCATGCCGCACACCCTCCCGGTTAACGATCGTTACCGGGAGGATCCTAGGTGGCGCGCCTGGTCAGAAGCCATGGTTCGACGGTGCCGAGCCCGCGCACCGGCCGCTGCCACATCGGCTGGAGCGCGAAACGGTACGAGGGCGGGGCGACGCCCTCCTTCTCCGCCTTCTCCGCCTCGGCCGCCGCCTCCGCCTCGGACACCGGCGCGTCGCCGGTCCGCGACAGCTCCTCGGCGAACGCTCCGTCCACGAGGAGGGCGTCCTTGGGCGCTATCGAGGTGAGCCGGCTGGCGAGGTTCACGGTCGTACCGAAGACATCGCCCATGCGCGTGGTGACCGTGCCGAAGGCGATGCCGACGCGCAGGGCCGGCATCGTCGGGTTGGCCGCCATCGTCTCGATGAGCCGCAGCGCGATCTCCGCCGCCGTGCCGGCGTCGTCCGCCGCGTACAGGACTTCGTCGCCGAGCGTCTTGATGAGCCGGCCGCCGTGCGCCGCGACGAGGTCGGCGCAGGTCGTCTCGAACGCCTCGACCAGCTCGCCCAGCTCCTCCTCCTCCAGGCGCCGCGTCAGCCGCGTGAAGCCGACGAGGTCCGCGAAGCCGACCGCGAGCCGCCGGTCGACCATTTCCTCGTCGTCGGCGGCCTGGACGACCCGGCCGGTCGCGGCGGCGAGCTGACGCCGCCAGACGTACCGGAGGAACTCCTCCAGCTCGGGGAGGAGCAGCTCGACCAGCGGATACGTGACTTCGGTACGGGTCATGCCGGGCTCGGGCGGCTCGGTCAGACCTTCCAGGAAAGAATCGATCTGCCATTCCGCCAGCCGGGCGGTGGTCTGCCCGGTGGACCGGGCGACCTGGACCGCCATCGGCTCGCTGAGCAGCCCCGCCTCGACGAGACCCGCGAGCCGCCGCAGGGCCAGGACGTCCGCCTCGGTCAGGGCCTTGGCCTGCCCGATGTCGGCGAAGCCCATGGCCCGCCAGAAGCGTGAGGCGAGGTCCATGGAGACGCCTGCGGTACGGGCGGCCTGAAAGGGGGTGTAGCGGCGCTCGGCGCCGAGGATCAGCTGCTCGAGACGGATGGCGAGCGGATCGTCGGTCGGCTCGGCGGTGTGGTCGACGGCGTGGTGCGGGGTGGGGTACGGCGAAGGCTCCACGGCCGCGGGCACCCCGCTCTCGCTCCCGTCCGCGCGGACGATCCCCTGGCCGGGGCCGGTCCCGGCCCCGTGGTGGTCTTCCCCGGTGGCGGGCGTGTCCGCGCCGGACGGGTATGCCGCACCCACAGAGGACTCCTCACCCGCGCCGGAACCGGTCGGCGCGGCCGCACCCGGCCCCGGCCCCGAGTCCCGGCGCGCACCAGCAGAGGACCCCGCGTCGTCGACGGTCACCTACCGCCTCCTGCCCGTTCCCTGCGCACTGCCCTGTGTCCTGCCGATCGTCTGTCCCGCCGATCCGTCGCGGATCGCCTCAACGATACGGCAGGTGTGCCCTAGCTCACTCCCCCGTCCCGCGCGTCTCCTCTGTACTCGTCCCCGGCCTGAGGTGTACGACGTCACCTGCTCCCACCGGCTGCTGGACCCCTTCGGCCGTCGCCAGGACCAGCCGCCCATGGCCGTCGATCGCCACCGCCTCGCCGGTCACCGACCGTCCGCCGGGCAGTTCGGCCCGTACCGTACGGCCGAGCGTGGCACAGCCCGCGGCGTACGCCTCCTGGAGGCGGCAGGCCGCCGGATCACCGTCGGCGGCCCGCCACTCGCCGTACCACTGATCGAGCGAACGCAGCACCGACCGCAGCAGCGTGTCCCGGTCCGTCGAGACGGCGCCCGCCAGCGCCAGTGACCCGGCGCCGGGGATCGGCAGTTCCTTCTCGGTGAGGGTGACGTTGATGCCGATGCCGACGACGACACCGTCCGCAGCTCGCTCCGCGAGGATGCCGCCGGTCTTGCGCTCCTCGCCGCCGACGGTGACCAGGAGGTCGTTGGGCCACTTGAGCGCCGTGTCGACGCCGGCGGACCGGGACAGCGCGGTCGCCACCGAGACGCCGGCGAGCAGCGGCAGCCAGCCCCACTTCTCGACGGGGACCCCGGTGGGCTTCAGCAGTACGGAGAAGAAGAGCCCGGAGCGTGCGGGCGCCGACCAGCGCCGGTCGAGGCGCCCGCGGCCCTCGGTCTGTTCCTCGGCGACGAGCACCGCGCCTTCGGGCAGGTCTTCCGCCCGCCCGGCCAGTTCGGTATTGGTGGATCCGATGGAGGGCACGACGTCCAGGGACGTCCACAGCCCGCCCTCCCGCACCAGCGCGCGGCGCAGCGCCGTGGCACTGAGCGGCGGGCGGTCGAGGTCGGACCAACGGTGGTCTGAAGCATCGGGAGGCGTCATGCAACCCAGCGTAGGTGTGGCAAACGACGCACTGCCGAGCGGCACACGCGCCGCTACGCTACGTGCCAGTAGCCGTCCGCTGACCAGGCAGGGAGCCGCATCCCGATGTCCGAGCCCGAGACAGACATCCACACCACCGCGGGCAAGATCGCGGATTTGCAGCGACGTATCGACGAGGCCACGCACGCGGGCTCCGCGCGCGCGGTCGAAAAGCAGCACGCGAAGGGCAAGCTGACGGCCCGTGAGCGGATCGAACTGCTCATGGACGAGGGGTCGTTCGTCGAGCTCGACGAGTTCGCCCGGCACCGCTCGACGAACTTCGGCATCGAGAAGAACCGCCCGTACGGCGACGGCGTGGTGACCGGCTACGGCACGGTCGACGGCCGCCCGGTCTGCGTCTATTCGCAGGACTTCACCATCTTCGGCGGGTCGCTCGGCGAGGTCTACGGCGAGAAGATCGTCAAGGTCATGGACTTCGCGCTCAAGACCGGCTGTCCGGTCGTGGGCATCAACGACGGCGGTGGCGCGCGCATCCAGGAGGGTGTCGTCGCGCTCGGCCTGTTCGCCGAGATCTTCCGCCGCAACGTCCACGCGTCGGGCGTCGTACCGCAGATCTCGCTGATCGTCGGCCCGTGCGCGGGCGGCGCGGTCTACTCGCCCGCGATCACCGACTTCACGGTGATGGTCGACCAGACCTCGCACATGTTCATCACCGGCCCCGACGTCATCAAGACGGTCACCGGCGAGGACGTCGGCTTCGAGGAGCTCGGCGGCGCGCGTACGCACAACACCACCTCGGGTGTGGCGCACCACATGGCGGGTGACGAGAAGGACGCGATCGACTACGTCAAGTCGCTGCTCTCGTACCTCCCTTCGAACAACCTCAGCGAGCCGCCGGCCTTCCCCGAGGACGCGGACCTGGAGACGTCCGACGAGGACCGCGAGCTGGACACGCTCATCCCGGACAGCGCGAACCAGCCGTACGACATGCACACGGCGATCGAGCACGTGCTGGACGACGGCGAGTTCCTGGAGACGCAGGCGCTCTTCGCGCCGAACATCCTCACCGGCTTCGGGCGCGTCGAGGGCCGCCCGGTGGGCATCGTCGCCAACCAGCCGATGCAGTTCGCGGGCTGCCTGGACATCAACGCCTCCGAGAAGGCCGCGCGGTTCGTCCGCACGTGTGACGCCTTCAACGTGCCGGTGCTGACATTCGTGGACGTGCCGGGCTTCCTGCCGGGCGTGGACCAGGAGTACGGCGGCATCATCCGGCGCGGCGCCAAGCTGATCTACGCGTACGCCGAGGCGACGGTCCCGCTCATCACCGTCATCACGCGCAAGGCCTTCGGCGGCGCGTACGACGTCATGGGCTCCAAGCACCTGGGCGCCGACCTGAACCTGGCGTGGCCGACCGCGCAGATCGCGGTGATGGGCGCGCAGGGCGCGGTCAACATCCTGCACCGCCGTACGATCGCGGCATCCGTCGACGAGGCTGCCGCCGAGGCGATCCGGGCGGAGCTGATCGCCGACTACGAGGACACGCTGCTGAATCCTTACGTCGCCGCCGAGCGCGGTTACGTCGACGCGGTGATCATGCCGTCGGAGACGCGCCGCCACATCGTGCGCGGGCTGCGCCAGCTGCGTACCAAGCGGGAATCCCTCCCCCCGAAGAAGCACGGCAACATCCCGCTCTAGGAAGGGCCGCGACGATGATCAAGGTCATACGGGGCAACCCGACCCCCGAGGAGCTGGCCGCCGCCCTCGCGGTGGTCCAGGCCCGCGCCGCGGCGGCGGCCGGCTCGCCGTCCGGCGCGGAGGAACCGCCGACCGCCTGGTCGGACCCGGCCAGGGTGGCGCGGCACCGGCTGCCGCAGCCGGGACCGACGGCCTGGGGCCGGACGTACTGGCCCGGCTAGAGGACGACAGACATGAAGGCCGGACCCGCTCGGCGGGTCCGGCCTTCGTCGCTGTCCGCTCACAGGACCTCGGCGACGGTCTTCGCCATCAGCCGGTAGCCCGCGTCGTTGGGGTGCAGCGCGTCCCCGTAGTCGTACGCCGGGTTGAGGCGGTCGGCGTCGGCCGGGTCGGCGAGCGCCTTGTCGAAGTCGGCGTACGCGTCGAACTCGCCCGACGTGCGGATCCAGTGGTTGACCTCGTCACTGACGCGCGCCGCGTGCTTGCCCCAGTGGTCGGAGCCCTTGAGCGGCAGGAGGGTGGAGCCGACGATCCGCAGGCCCTTGGCGTGGGCGGCGCGGATCAGCTTGCGGTAGCCGGCGACGAGTTCGGCGGAGGAGACGACGGGGGACGGCTTGTAGGTCGGCTGGTTCTTCGCCTCGCTGAAGCCGATGTCGTTGAGTCCTTCGAGTACGACGACGGTGGAGACGCCGGACTGGTCGAGGGCGTCGCGGCCGAAGCGTGCGGTGGCGCGTTCGCCGTACCAGGCGGAGTCGTTGAGGACGAGGTTGCCGCCGATGCCCTGGTTGGCGACGGGGCGGCCGGTGCGCTCGGCGAGGGCGTCGGAGTAGCGGCGGTCGGTGTTCGGGGTGGAGCCGAAGCTGTCGGTGATGGAGTCGCCGAAGAGGACGATCCCGTCCTTCCTGCCGGGCCGGGCTCCACCGACCTCGACACCGGAGAGGTAGTACCAGGACTGGGTGGAGTCGGTGAAGGCCGCGCCGGACGCGTCCGCGCGGTGGTCGCCCTCGGCGCGGTAGGTGTCGGCCCAGGCCTGGGAGTGGAAGGTGGCGGGCCCGGTGGTGCCGGCCAGGTAGAGGGTGACGGTGACGGACTCCAGCCGGTCAAGGGACAGCGGGGCGGCGTCGCTGCGCAGCTCGCCGCGGGCGGGGATATCGACGGACCGCTTGCCGGCGAAGGTGAGGTGGCGGACGCTGTCGGGCTCGACGGCGGCGCCCTTCTCCTTCGCCGTACGGGCGATCGTGGCGCCCGTGATGCCGAGCGGCGAGGTCCCGTACGTGTTGGAGAGGCGGATACGGACCCGCTCGCCGGCGCCGGTGACGCGGACGACCTGGCGGACGGTCTGGCGCGAGAAGCCCTCCTGGGACCAGTTGGGGGTGAAACCGGTGCTCGCCAGCTGTGGCGAGGCGCCCCAGGCGGCGGTCCAGCGGCCGGCGGGCTGCGCGGAGGACGACGGCTGCGCCGCGCCGAGCAGTCCGAGAGCGAGCGCGGAAGCGACGACGGGGGCGGCGATGCGGCGGACGAGCTTGACGGTCATGACACAGCCCTTTCCCTAATGGGAAGCAAGTTCCGTTAAGATGTGAGGACCGTACCAGACTCGGAGCGTCTAATGGAACAGAATTCCCGTTTGGAAGCCGCCCCGCTCACGCCGGGGACCGTGCGCCCCGGCGGGCGGACCGCCAAGGTTCGCGCCGCCGTGCTCGAAGCGACCCAGGAGGCGCTCGTGGAGGGGGGCTTCCACGGGCTGAACCTGGACCGGGTCGCGGTGCGGGCGGGCGTCGGCAAGACGACGGTCTACCGCCGCTGGGGCTCGGCGGCCGGCCTCGTGGCCGACCTGCTGCGCGACATGGCCGAGCAGTCGGTTCCCGCCGCGGACACCGGCTCGCTGGAGGAGGATCTGCTGGCCAACGCCCGTCTCGTCCACCGGAGCCTCACCGACCCGCGCATGGGTCCGGTCTTCCAGGCGGTCATCGCGGCGGCGGCCTGCGACGAGGAGTGCGCGTCCGCGCTGAACGGCTTCTACGCGACGCGCATCCGTGCGTGGGCGCCGTGCGTGGAGCGGGCGGCGGGCCGGGGGGAGGTCCCGGCCGGGACGGACCCGGGCGAGGTGGTCCGGGCGGTGTCCGCGCCGCTGTACTACCGCTTCGCGGTGAGCCGGGAACCGCTGGGCGAGGCGGACGCCGTGCGGGCGGCTTCGGTGGCGGTGACGGCGGCGAAGGCCGGATCGTTCACCGGAAATTAGTCCATTGGTACTGGCCCGCCTGAGTACAGGTACTCAGGCGCAGGAGCCGCGTCGGCCGCAGGATCGAAGGCATGCTGTGGTCCGACCCGGAGAACAAGCCTCCGAAAGAGCTGCGCGAGATGCAGGCGATGCTCCGGCGCGCGGGCGTGCTGCTCGCGCTGGCGATGGTGCTGGCGATGTTCGTACTGGGCGTGCACTGACCCCCACCGGCCGTCGCGGCGTACGGGATGCCCGCCGACCGCTGCTGGGGACCGCCCGGCAGGAGGAGGGTCCGCCCCCTGCGCCTCGTACGATGAACCGCATGACTGATCCGCGCCGCCGCCTCGTCCTCGCCTCCGCCTCCCCCGCCCGCCTCGCGCTCCTCCGCCAGGCCGGGCTCGCTCCGGAGGTGGTCGTCAGTGGCGTCGACGAGGACGCGATCACCGCGCCCACACCGGGCGAGCTGGCACTCGTACTCGCGGAGGCCAAGGCGGCGTCCGTGGCCGCCCGCCCCGAGGCCGCCGACGCCCTGGTCATCGGCTGCGACTCCGTACTCGAACTCGACGGCGCGGCGCTCGGCAAGCCCGCCGACGCCGAGGACGCCACCGCCCGTTGGAAGTCCATGCGGGGCCGCTCCGGCATCCTGCAGACCGGCCACTGCGTGATCGACACCGCCACCGGCCGCCGCGCCTGCGCCACCGCGTCCACGACGGTTCGCTTCGGCGAGCCGACCGACGCCGAGATCTCCGCGTACGTCGCGACCGGTGAACCCCTCCACGTCGCCGGCGCCTTCACCCTCGACGGCCGCTCGGCCCCGTTCATCGACGGCATCGACGGCGACCCCGGCAACGTCATCGGACTCTCGCTGCCGCTGCTGCGCCGGCTCCTCGCCGACCTCGGTACGCCGATCACCGCCCTCTGGGCATGACCGCGCCCAGGGTCGCGATCCCCTCGCCGATCCCTCCCGGCGCGGTCGCGGCGTAACCGAGCACCAGGCCGGGGCGGCCCGGTCGCTGCCGGTGCCACGACAGCGGCTGGACTTTCACACCGCGCGCGAGTGCCGCCGCCGCCAGGCCGGTGTCGTCGAACCGTGCGCCATCGAAGGTGATCATCAGGTGCAGGCCCGCCGCCGCGCCGTGCACCACCGCCCCCGGCAGATGCTCCCCGATCGCCGCGATCATCGCGTCGCGGCGCCGCCGGTGCCGTCGGCGCAGAAGGCGCAGGTGGCGTTCCATCTCGCCCGACTCCATCAGCCGGGCCAGCACCAGTTGCGGCAGCACCGCGTTGCCGAGATCGGCGAACCGCTTGGCGTCCACCAACGCGTCCCGGTACTTCGGCGGGGCCAGCATCCAGCCCACCCGCAGCGCGGGCGCGAGCAGCTTGGACACGCTCCCGGCGTAGCAGACGTGCTCGGCGAGCACCGACCGCAGCGCGGGCACCGGCGGCCGGTCGTAGCGGTGCTCGGCGTCGTAGTCGTCCTCGACGATCAGCCCGCCCTCCCCGGCCCACCGCATCAGCTCCCGGCGTCGTACGCCGCCGAGCACCACCCCGGTCGGGAACTGATGCGCCGGGGTGAGCAGAACCGCCCTCGCGCCGGTGTCCCGCAGTTCGCCGACCCGTATCCCCTCCGCGTCCACCGCGACCGGCGGCGTCTCCAACCGCCGGTTGTTCAGGTGCTGCCGGGCCCCGAGCGACCCCGGGTCCTCCACCGCCATCGCGCGGATCCCGTCGTCCCGGAGCACCTGCGCCAACAGCCCGAGCCCCTGGGCGGTGCCCGACGTGATCAGGACCTCACCCGCGTCGGCCCTGATCCCCCGGTTCCGCGCCAGCCAGTTCGCCACCGCGACACGCAACTCCCGTGCGCCGCGCGGGTCTCCGTACCCGAGGTCGGACGCCGACAGATCTTTGAGTACGGCGCGTTCCGCGCGCAGCCACGCCGCTCGCGGGAACGCGGCGAGATCGGGCACACCGGGCGACAGGTCGATGCGGGCCCGCGCAGCGCGCAGCGCGTCGAAGACGTCCGCCCCCGGCGGCGTTACGGCGAACACCGCTCCTGCGGACGAACCCGTCGCGGGGCCGGCGGGAGCAGGCGCGGGAGCAGGCGCGAGCGGCGCCGCCACGACCACCGTCCCCGCTCTGCCCCGCCCCGCGACGTGCCCGTCCTCCGTGAGCCGCCGGTACGCCTCCGTCACCACCCCGCGTGAGACCCGCAGTTCGCCCGCGAGCACCCGCGTGGCCGGCAGGCGGCTCCCGACCGGGAGGCTGCCGTCCGATATCGCCGCCCTGAGCCTGCGTGCCAGCCAGTCCGACAGCCCGCCGGCCGGCGCTTCGTCCGGGTCCAGCTGGAGGAAGTCCGACCCGGGAGAGGCTGTTGTGGACCGGTCGGAGGCGTCGTCAATGGACCTGTTCATCAGGCCATTGTGTCGTCAGGGTGAGGGCATGAACACCGAGTTCCTCTTGACGTCTCTGATTGTTGTCGCCACTCCGGGAACCGGCGTGCTTTACACCGTGGCGGCCGGTCTTTCCCGCGGCGCCCGCGCGAGTGCCGTCGCCGCGGCCGGATGCACGCTCGGCATCATTCCGCACATGGTGGCGGCGATCACGGGCCTCGCGGCACTCCTCCATACCAGCGCGACGGCATTCCAGATCCTCAAGTACCTGGGCGTCGCCTATCTCCTCTACATGGCGTGGAGCACGCTCCGCGACAAGAACGCCCTCACGGCACAGAAGGACACCCGACCCCGGTCGGCGACGAAAGTCATCACCTCCGGCATCCTCATCAATATCCTCAACCCGAAACTCACGGTCTTCTTCTTCGCTTTCCTGCCCCAGTTCGTGAGTGCGGGCGAGCCGAACGCCCTCTTGCGCATGGCCGAGTTGAGCGCCGTATTCATGCTGCTCACGTTCCTGGTCTTCGCCGCCTACGGAAGGTTCGCCGCCGCGATGCGGCATCACGTCCTCTCGCGCCCCCGTGTCCTGACCGGGATGCGCAGGGTCTTCGCGGGCGCGTTCGCCGCGCTCGGCGCCCGGCTCGCGTTCCTCTGACCAACGAAAGCAGACTCCATGCACTTCCAGCACGCGAACGAGATCTGGCGCGACTTCCCCGAACTCGTGCCCGGTGTGATCCGCGCCGACGGAATCACCGAGGACGCACCCGTCGACCGTACGCTCGCCACCTATCACGCGCTGGCGGAGTCGCGGCTCGCACTCGGCACCGAAGGAGAGCTGCCCGAGATCCAGGCATGGCGGCGCGCCTTCTCCGTAATGGGCCACAGGCCGACCCAGTACCGCTGTGCCTCCGAATCCCTCCTGCGGCGCTTCAGGAAAGAGAATTCGCTGCCCCGGATTCATCCGCTGATCGACGTCTGCAATGCCGTATCGCTCGCGTTCGCGATTCCGGTCGGCGTATTCGACGTTTCCGAGATCTCCGGGAACCTTGAGGTCCGTTACGCCACCGGTGACGAGAAGTACGTGACGTTCTCCGGCGGGACGGAGAATCCCGGCCCCGGTGAAGTGATCTTCGCGGACGACGCCGGACAGGCGCACTCCCGGCGATGGACCAACCGGCAGAGCGGCGCCTCCGCCGTCCGCGGCGCGACGAGCAGCGTCCTGATCATCGCCGAGGCGATGCACGAGTCCGCTCCCGCGGACATGCACCGCCTCACCGCCGCGCTCGCCGAAGAGCTGAGCGCCCTGTGGTCCGTGAACCCGGCCTCCTGCGCGGTGATGAGCCAGGACTCGCCGCGGTTCCCGTTCTGAGCCGCCCGCCCGACGCGTCAGGCCGGCGCCGGAGTCCCGTTCTCCGGCGGACCGGCCGGCGGGGCGTCCACGGGCTCGGGCGGGCTTCCCGGCTCGTCCCGCTGCCCGTAGGCGATGACCGACAGCACGATCAGGCCGAACGCGGCCATCAGCACCGCGAACGCGGCCCAGCCCACCAGCCCGACGCACAGCGCCCCGAGCACCCCGTGCACCACAGCGCACGCGATCAGCAGGATCCGGCCGAGGCGACCCGGCGCACGGTCCGACAAGGCGGCCCGCAGCAGCAGGACGCCGCACGCCACCAGGTAGAGGCCGAAGCCGCCGCCCATCACGAACGTCGACGTGGACATCACGTCCGGGTCCAGGCCGGCGAGGGACATCGACTGGCTGTTGACGACCTTGCCGAGGATCCAGTGGATGAACACGATCCCCACGGCTTCGACGAACAGCACAGCCGCGGCAGCGGCAGCTATCGGTCTGCGCGCCACGGCGCCCACCCTCTTCCGGCTGTTACCCCTAGTACGTACGCGACGGCCCAAACGCTACTAACGGGTAATCCTCCGTACAAGGGGTCGGACAGCGCCGGTCGCAGGGCAAAGAATCATTCGGGCGTTCGTAGGGACTCGACAAAGAATGGTGGCGCGCCGCTGACCGCTCAGACAGAGACCTGCGCCACACCTGAGGGCTACTGTGCGGTGAAGGATCCCGTCGTACCGTGGTGCGACAAGGGAATTCGCGACTCGAGCGAGCCTCGAATCACGCTCCGTGTGGGCAAGCTCACTATTGGGGATGGGTCGTAGGGCCGTGTCGGCAGTCCCTAAACTCAGCTTGTTTCAAGGAGGGAGCCAATCGTGCGCAAGGTGCTCATCGCCAACCGAGGCGAAATCGCTGTCCGCGTTGCTCGGGCCTGCCGGGATGCCGGAATCGCGAGCGTAGCCGTCTACGCCGATCCGGACCGGGACGCTCTGCACGTCCGCGCGGCCGACGAGGCGTTCGCTCTGGGCGGTGAGACCCCGGCCGCCAGCTATCTGGACATGGCCAAGGTTCTCCAGGCCGCCAAGGATTCGGGGGCTGATGCGGTTCACCCCGGTTACGGCTTCCTGTCCGAGAACGCCGAGTTCGCCCAGGCCGTACTCGACGCGGGCCTGACCTGGATCGGCCCGCCGCCGCAGGCCATCCGTGACCTGGGCGACAAGGTGGCGGCCCGGCACATCGCGCAGCGCGCGGGTGCCCCGCTCGTCGCCGGTACGCCGGACCCGGTCTCGGGCGCCGACGAGGTCGTCGCGTTCGCCGAGCAGAACGGTCTGCCGATCGCCATCAAGGCGGCATTCGGCGGCGGCGGCCGCGGCCTGAAGGTCGCCCGCACTCTCGAAGAGGTCCCGGAGCTGTACGACTCCGCCGTGCGCGAGGCCGTCGCGGCCTTCGGGCGCGGCGAGTGCTTCGTCGAGCGCTACCTCGACAAGCCGCGCCACGTCGAGACGCAGTGCCTGGCCGACAGCCACGGCAACGTCGTCGTCGTGTCGACCCGTGACTGCTCGCTCCAGCGCCGCCACCAGAAGCTGGTGGAGGAGGCCCCGGCGCCGTTCCTGACCGACGCCCAGAACGCCGAGCTGTACCGCGCCTCCAAGGCCATCCTCAAGGAGGCCGGTTACATCGGCGCCGGCACCGTCGAGTTCCTCGTCGGCGTAGACGGCACGATCTCCTTCCTGGAGGTCAACACCCGCCTCCAGGTCGAGCACCCGGTCTCCGAAGAGGTCACCGGCATCGACCTGGTCCGCGAGATGTTCCGGATCGCCGACGGTGAGGCGCTCGGTTACGACGACCCCGCCGTGCGCGGACACTCCATCGAGTTCCGCATCAACGGCGAGGACCCGGGCCGCGGCTTCCTGCCGGCCCCCGGCACGGTGACCGCGTTCGCGCCGCCGTCCGGCCCCGGTGTCCGCCTGGACGCGGGTGTCGAGACGGGTTCGGTCATCGGCCCGGCGTGGGACTCCCTGCTCGCCAAGCTGATCGTGACGGGCGCCACGCGTGAGCAGGCGCTGCAGCGTGCGGCGCGTGCGCTCGCCGAGTTCAACGTCGAGGGCATGGCCACGGCCATCCCGTTCCACCGCGCGGTCGTCGCGGACCCGGCGTTCACCTCCGACCCGTTCACGGTCCACACCCGGTGGATCGAGACCGAGTTCGTCAACGAGATCCCGGCGTTCACCGTGCCGGGTGCCGACGTTGACGAGGACGAGTCCGGTCGCGAGACCATCGTCGTCGAGGTCGGTGGCAAGCGCCTGGAGGTGTCGCTGCCTTCCTCACTGGGCATGACCCTGGCCCGCACCGGCCTGGCCGCCGGCGCCAAGCCGAAGCGCCGGGCGGCGAAGAAGTCCGGCCCCGCCGCCTCCGGCGACACCCTCGCCTCGCCCATGCAGGGCACGATCGTCAAGATCGCTGTCGAGGAGGGCCAGGAGGTCAAGGAGGGCGACCTCGTCGTCGTACTCGAGGCCATGAAGATGGAGCAGCCGCTGAACGCGCACCGCTCCGGCACCGTCAAGGGTCTGGCCGCCGAGGTCGGCGCGTCCGTCACCTCCGGCGCCACCATCTGCGAGATCAAGGACTGACGTCCGGCGCAGAGAGCTGTACCCGAGCTGAGGGCCCCGCCGAAATCGGACGCTGTTGGTTAATTCGGCCCTTCGCGTGACGTCGGCCTTCAGGACCCGGTTGTGGTCTTGAAGGCCGACGTTGTTGTTTGGGGTGGGTG
>NZ_JBSHNE010000072.1:0-18398 GCF_053646035.1 Streptomyces sp. NPDC055287
AGCCACACCGACCGCCCCAACGATCCGCACCACCACACCGGGAAAGTGGAACCCGGCGCCCACCCGACGCGACAACCGGGCCGCCAACCTGCCCCAGCCCCCGAAATCCCGCACCTCGCAAACACAGAGTCCCCGTCAGCACACCGACGAGGACTCATGAACGATCGAGGTTAGTCTCGAGGCTGCTCGCTGGGACGCCGAGGCGGTGCTGGCCTTCCTGGCCGATGAACTTCCTTCGGACCGGATCGCACTGATCCTGAACGAACTCCCGGATGAATACCGGCCTCTGTTCGGCAACCCGTGGCTGAGCTGAGAAACATCAGACCTGCGGCGAAGCGATTCGGGCGGTGTGCGCTGCTGATCAGGCGGAGTGGCGACAATGCGGGTGGGGCGGCTGCCGAGAACGCCATGTGGATGATGCAGATGGTGTGGGCGTCGTGGTGCCTTGGCGGACTGTTGGTGGGGGCGTACGAAGAGCGCGCGGCCGGCCCGGGCGCGCGAAGACTGGGTCGGCCACTTCGCACCAGCATGGTCCCGTGCTTGGCCTGGAGTTTCGCGAACAGGTCGCGGAGCTTGGGTTGTGTTGGGCAGGCGCTTGTCGAACGCCTTCTTCCCGGCCGGTGTGACGGCGGTGGCGTGGTGTTCGCCCTTGCCGACGTCCAGGCCGAGGAAGACGTCGATGTCGCCGGTGTCGATCCGTGCAGGCCCCTCCGGTCACGCTTCCATCCGGCCTCCCCCCCCGGCACCGATCTGCCCCAGACCGTCAGGTCCGGCGCAGCAGCATTGACATGACCTCGTGGAGTTGTGATTCTGGGTTGGGTTCGGCGGCCGCTGTCCGCCAGGCGACAAAGCCGTCCGGGCGTACGAGTAGCGCGCCTTCGGTCGTCGTGCCGTGCATCTGTGCCCAATCCACCCCGTCCTCAACGGTCAAGCTTGCTTGCGGACCAGCACCGATCTCGTAGGCATCCAGCCGTACAGACAGATGCTCGGCAACCCTGTTCGCGGCGGCGCGCCACGGAGTTCCTTCGGAGCTGAGCAGGACGAACGACCGCTCGTAGAGGTCCAGGGTGGAGATCCGTTGCCCTGATCTGTTGACCCACAGGTGGGGAGCACGGGTACCCGGGTCACCCGTCAGGCGCATCGCTTCGGGCACGACGAGCCGTTCGGGATCGACGCCCAGTACGGCGCCGCTAGGGTAGCTGTATCCCATGACCACCGGGAGGATCCCTCCTTGTCTCGAGCCTCCTGGCGAGACGGGGGGTGCGTAGCCCGGGTGGCTGTGCTCTGCTGAGCGGGCTGATGCGCGCTCGCTCGTGGCTCGTGCCACGGGCAGGCGTTCGGACTCGTAGGTTTCCAGCAGTCCGCAGCCGGCCGAACCGTTCAGCACGGCCGCGAGTTTCCAGGCGAGGTTGTGGGCGTCCTGGATGCCGGTGTTGGAGCCGAACGCCCCGGTGGGGGACATTTCATGGGCGGCATCCCCGGCGAGGAAGACCCGGCCACTGGAGTACCGTTCGGCGATCCGTTCCGCGGCGTGCCAGGGAGCTTTGCCGGTGATCTCGATGTCCAGGTCCGGTGTGCCGATCGCTCTGCGGATGTGTTCGACACATCGCTCGTCGGTGAAGTCCTCGAGTGTCTCTTCCTGTTCGGGGTGCCAGGGTAGGTGGAACACCCACGTTCCCTGGTTGTCCACCGGTAGCAACGCCCCGTCTGCTCCGGGGCGGGTGAGGTAGCAGACGATGAATCGCTGGTCGCCCACTACGTCGACAAGCTGCCGGGAGCGGAAGGTGACGCTTACGTTGTGGAACAGGGCGCCGCGGCCCTGCTGACCGATGCGGAGCTGTTCCCTGACGGGGCTGCGCGGGCCGTCGGCCGCGATGAGGTAGTCGGCGCGGATGGTGCTGTGTTCGCCGGTGTCCCGGTTCTTCACCACTGCGGTGACGCCCGTGGCGTCCTGGTAGAAGGACAGCAGCTCGGTGGAGAACCGCAGGTCGGCGCCGCCCTCGCGCGTGCGGGACATCAGGACCGGCTCGACGGCATTCTGACTGCAGAGGCACCACGCGGTAGGGCTGAAGCGTGCGAGCGCGCCGCTGGCATCGATATCCTTGACCAGCCACTTCTGGTCGTCGCCGGTCAGCGAGCTGGCTTGAAGGATGCCGTTGTTCTCTGCGAGGACCGAAGCGGCTTGTCTGATCCGTGGTTCCACGCCGGCGCACCGGTACAGCTCCATTGTGCGGACGTTGATGCCACGTCCGCGCGGGTGCTCAGAGATGGCCGAGTGCTTCTCGACGACCATGTGTCTAACGCCGTGGCGGCCGAGGAACAGGGAGGTGGACAGGCCTACCAGGGACCCTCCCACGACCAGAACGGGCACCCGGTGGTCGACGTTCTCTTCCACATCGCTCCTTACTTCGTGCCGGCAGGGATGGATTCTCCATGCCCTGTGCTGGAGAGGTTCGGTCGCACATTCACCCACCTGGTTCTGAACTCTCGCGCCCCTCGTGGCAAAGGGTCACGATCGATTGCGGGGGCCGCGACACGGGCGCTGTTCGCCCCAAAGCCACCGCTGTGGTCAGCGCCCCCACCTGGCGTCTGACGAGGGCACGCCACGCGGCCGCGCGTTGACTATGAGGAGTGTGCAAGATGACAGCCCTGTCCGAACGGGTATCGCAGTCTGCCTTCGACGGCTCACGGCTGCGGGTTGTTCTGCTGCTAGACCTTCACGACGACGCGCAGCAGCAGTTTCTGGAGGCGTACGACCATCTGCGCAACCACGTCGCGGCGGTTCCCGGCCACGTCAGCGACCAACTGTGCCAGTCGTTCGAGAACCCGTCACAGTGGCTCATCACCAGCGAATGGGAAAGCGCACCGCCTTTTCTGGCCTGGGTGAACAGTGAAGAGCACGTCGAGACGGTCAAGCCGCTGAGCGCCTGTGTACGTGACATGCGGTCGCTTCGCTACAGCGTCCTGCGGGAGACCGGACGGGCCTGTGATGAGAGGCCAGAGCTGTCCAGTGGCCGGCTCCAGGCAACGCCGCGGCTCGGGGACGGCATCGTCCGCCATGCTCTTACTTTCACGGTCAGACCTGGCAGCGAACAAGCCGTCGCGGAGATCCTCGCCGGGTACACCTCCCCGGCGGCCCAGGTCGACGAGCACACACGGCTGCGCCGTACCTCGCTCTTCATGCACGGCAATCGCGTTGTTCGGGCGATCGAGGTGCAGGGTGACCTTCTTGCCGCCCTTCGGCACGTGGCCCGGCAGCCCGAGATCAGGGCCGTCGAGGAAGCCATCAACCCGTACCTGGAGCAGGACCGGGACCTGGACGATCCGGAGTCCGCCCGGATGTTCTTCACCCGCGCGGCTCTTCCGGCGGTGCACCACATCGCCCCCGACGGACAGGGCCTCGCCGGCGCAGCGCGTCAGGCGCTCTACTACCAGGCCAAGGAGGGCTGCGGGATGGCCCTGGCCCGGCTCTTGGCCCGGCAGGACGAAGCGGCGGCGGAAGACCCCGACAACCCCGTCGCGAGCAGCACTGTCTTCCAGCGCGACAACATCGTCGTACGGCTCATCGATGTGCGCGGCCGGCTCGACGCACACCCCTCCCTGGCTTTCGGCGTCGACGGAGACGACGAGGTAGCCACGCTCGCCCGGCTGCTCGACCACGGTACGGATGGCGGTACGAGTGGCAGTGATGGTGATCCGGTCCTCGGCATGGACGTGCCGAGACTCCTCGCGGCCTCCGAAATGCAGCTGATCACCGACCGGTGCGCGTCGCCGGAATCCTGACTCGCCCTTTCGCCCCCATTACGCGGCACGTCTTCAAGCCGCCGCAGCAACGCACCTGGAGGCACTGCCTTGACCAAATGCAGAGCGCGCATCGTGAAGCTCACTGATACGAAACCCAACCAGCGGCGTGGAGGCGATCTGCGTGCCATGCTCACCCCAGCCACGGTGGGTGCCACCAGTGGCTTCATGGGGCTTGCCATCGTGCAGCCCGGTGAGCGCATCGGTGAGCACTATCATCCGTACTCCGAGGAGTTCGTGTACGTCGTGAGCGGCCTCCTTGAGGTGGATCTGGACGGCCAGACGCACGAACTGCAACCTGACCAGGGACTTCTGATCCCACTGAACGTGCGCCACCGGTTTCGCAACGTCGGCAACACGGAGGCCCGGATGGTCTTCCACCTCGGCCCGCTCGCCCCTCGTCCCGAGCTCGGGCACGTCGACACCGAGCACACCGGCAGGACTGAGCAGGCCGGGCCGCAGGAGAGGACCGAGGTCGCTCCATGACCCGGCGGGTGGTGGTTACCGGGGTCGGTATCGTCGCCCCGGGCGGAGTAGGCGCCCCCGCTTTCTGGGACCTGCTCGCAAACGGCCGTACGGCCACTCGGGGCATCACCCTCTTCGACCCGGCGGGGTTTCGCTCGCGCATCGCCGCGGAGGTCGACTTCGACCCCGCGGCCCACGGCCTCGAACAGGACCAGATGGCGCGCTCGGACCGGTACGTCCAGTTCGCGCTCGTGGCCGCCCGGGAAGCCATACGCGATGCCGGTCTTGACCCCGGGGAGGAGGACCCCTGGCGCATCGGAGTGACGCTGGGCACTGCCGTCGGCGGAACCACCCGTCTCGAGCACGACTACGTCGCCGTCAGCGGCTCCGGCGCCCGCTGGGACGTGGACCACCAGCGCGCTGGACCGCACCTGCACCGGGCGTTCTCGCCGAGCGTCCTCGCCTCAGCGGTGGCCGAACAGGTCGGCGCCCACGGCCCGGTGCAGACCGTTTCGACTGGCTGCACATCGGGGCTCGACGCCATCGGATACGCCCTCCACGCCATCCAGGAAGGCAGTGTCGACGTCTGCGTGGCCGGCGCCTCGGATTCTCCGATCTCTCCCATCACGGTGGCGTGCTTCGACGCCATCAAGGCGACGTCCCCGAACAACGACGACCCGGCCCACGCCTCTCGGCCGTTCGACGCGGACCGGGACGGATTCGTCCTGGGCGAGGGCGGTGCCGTCCTCGTTCTGGAGGAGATGGAACACGCTCGGGCCCGAGGCGCGAGCGTCTACTGCGAGATCGGGGGTTACGCCACCTTCGGCAACGCGCACCACATGACTGGTCTGACCGCCGAGGGCCTGGAGATGGCCCGGGCCATCGACACTGCGCTCGTCCATGCCCGCGTCGACCGTACGGCGATCGACTACGTCAACGCGCACGGCTCGGGCACCAAGCAGAACGACCGGCACGAGACGGCCGCGGTCAAACGCTCCCTCGGCGATCACGCGTACGACACACCCATGAGTTCGATCAAGTCCATGGTCGGCCACTCGCTCGGCGCCATCGGCGCCATCGAGCTGGTGGCCTGTGTTCTGGCCATGGCCCACCAAGTGGTACCACCGACAGCGAACTACGAGACCCCCGACCCCGAGTGCGATCTGGACTACGTACCGCGTACCGCTCGACCACGGAAGTTGCGCAGTGTGCTCTCGGTCGGCAGCGGGTTCGGCGGATTCCAGTCCGCAGTCGTCTTGACCCGGCCGAAAGTGAGGGCCTCATGAGCCCTGGGCACGCCCGCAACCCGGTGATCACCGGGATCGGCGCCATCGCCCCCAACGGGATCGGCACCGAAGCCTTCTGGAAATCGACACAGGCGGGTGTCAGCACCCTGGGCCGGGTCATCCGCGAAGGGTGCGAGCAGCTGCCGCTCCGCGTCGCGGGGCAGGTACCCGCCTTCGAGCCCGCTGCGCTGATCGAGGAGCGCTTTCTCGTCCAGACCGACCGGTTCACGCACTTCGCGATGGCTGCTGCGGATCTCGCCATGGAAGACGCCCGGCTCGCTCACGCCGACTACGAGGGTTCGCCCTTCTCCGTCGGGGTGGTGACCGCCGCCGGGTCGGGCGGTGGCGAGTTCGGACAACGCGAACTGCAACGCCTGTGGAGCCAGGGACCTCGCTTCGTCGGACCGTACCAGTCCATCGCCTGGTTCTACGCCGCAAGCACCGGTCAGATCTCCATCCGCCGCGGTCTCAAGGGTCCCTGTGGCGTCGTGGCCAATGACGAGGCCGGCGGGCTCGACGCCTTCGCAATCGCCGCCGGGGCCATCCGACGCGGCACCGACGCGGTCGTAGTCGGCGCAACGGAAGCCCCCCTCGCACCGTACTCGGTCGTCTGCCAGCTCGGGTACGAGGCCCTCAGCACCCACAAGGATCCGACCCGCGCTTACCGGCCGTTCACCTCCGACGCCTGCGGCTTTACCCCCGCCGAAGGCGGCGCGATGTTCGTGCTCGAGGACGAGACGGCGGCCCGCCGCCGCGGCGCCGAGATCCGCGCTTCAGTAGGCGGCCACGCCGCTACATTCACCGGACCCTCCCAGTGGGAGCAGTCCCGGCAGGGACTCGCCCGCGCGATCTGCGGCGCTCTGCGAGAGGCCGACTGCCCGCCTGAAGAAATCGACGTGGTCTTCGCTGATGCGCTTGGCGTGCCGCAGGCCGACCGCGCCGAAGCGCTGGCGATCGCCGACGCGCTGGGCCCCCACGGCCTGCGCGTGCCGGTGACAGCGCCCAAGACCGGAATCGGCCGCGCCTACTGCGGAGCTCCCGCGCTCGACACAGCCTGCGCGGTACTGGCATTGGAACACGGCCTGATTCCTCCCACACCGAACGTCTTCGACATCTGCCACGACCTCAATGTCGTGACCGACGCTGCCTGCCCCGCCCAGCTGCGAACGGCACTCGTGCTGAGCCGTGGACTCATGGGCTCCAACGCGGCACTCGTGCTGCGGAAAGCCCCCGACACCCCTACATGAGAACCCGTGACAAGGAGAAGTCCCTCGTGCCTGATCAACTGACCACCGAAGAACTCGCCGCGTTGATGAAGAAGGGCGCCGGCATCACCGTCGACCCGGCCGAACTGGCGAAACATCCCGACGCCGCATTCGATAAGTACGGCCTCGACTCGCTGGGCCTGCTCGGCATCGTCGGCGAGCTGGAGAACCGGCACGGCCGGCCGCTGCCCCCCGAAGCGGATCAGTGCAAGACCCCCCGGCAGTTCCTGGACCTCGTCAACGACAGCCTCATGAGTGGAGCCTGACATGCCCGGACACACCGAGAACGAAATCATCGTCGCAGCGCCGCTGGACCTCGTCTGGGACATGACCAACGACCTGGAGAGCTGGCCCCAGTTGTTCAGCGAGTACGCGTCGGTCGAAATCCTCGCTCGCAGCGGGAACACCACACGGTTCCGCCTGACCATGCACCCGGACGAGAAGGGCACAGTCTGGAGTTGGGTCTCGGAGCGGACAACCGACCGGGCGGGCCTACAGGTCCGCGCCCACCGTATCGAGACGGGCCCCTTCGCCCACATGGACATCCGATGGGAGTACGCGCAGGTCCCGGGCGGCACCCGGATGCGGTGGCAGCAGGACTTCGCAATGAAGCCGAACGCCCCGGTTGACGACGACTGGATGACGAACAACATCAACCGCAACTCGCGAGCTCAGATGGCGCTTATCCGGGACAGGATCGAACAGCGCGACCGCGACAGCCGTACCGCCGCCGTTACACCCTGACCGGCTCGATCGAAGCCACCGCCCCGGGCGCGCCGTACGTGGCCTGCCCTGCTCCCCGGCCGCCCCTGACGCCTGCGGAGTCGGCCAACGAAGGGAAGCCCCTGATGCACCAAGCTCTGATCGTCGCCCGCATGGCGCCGGAATCGGCCCCGGACATCGCCAAGCTGTTCACGACCTCCGACGCCGGCGAACTGCCGCACCTCGTCGGAGTCGCCCGGCGCACCCTCTTCCAATTCGGCGACGTCTACCTCCACCTGATCGAATCCGAGAAGCCCCCCGGACCCGAGATCTCGAAGGTGACGGCACTCCCGGCCTTCCGTGACATCAGCAATCGTCTCTCCGCCTTCGTCAGCCCGTACAACCCGCAGACCTGGCACGGGCCGGAGGACGCGATGGCCCATGAGTTCTACCGGTGGACGCGCGACGGCGCTGGCTGAGGAACGGCCAATCGGCAACAGATACAGACGATTACGTATCTGAGCGCCCGTTCCAGAGTGCCGCCGTCACTCCCGCCGTTGTCCTCGGCGGCGTCGTCGGCGGTGCCGCTCGATGACGAGGGTGGTGAAGCCGTCGAGCCGGCCGTGGACTTCGCGCAGCACCCCGATCCTGCTCGTCCGAGGAAGCCACAGCTCCATGGTGTTCCCCCGGAGCCCGGCGGGGCAGGGGGCGCGAGAGGCACACGCGTTGCCGGCCGGTAGGAGGGGTGAGGGCCCTGAGCGGGCAGGGCCTCACGACGCGAGTCCGTGAGGGACGGATATGCACAAAACGTGTCGGAGGAACAATGACCAGCACGCATCAGAGCCACTGTCTGCCCGGATGCCCGGTCTCCGAGCGACGTGAGTCACGGCTTGTTGGGGGCGTGTCCTGTGGGCACCCGTAGCCACCCGGCTCTGCGGTGGTGCGGCTTGGGGTGGGGGCCCCGGTCCGTTGGGGCCCCCGGAGCGCGCGATCCGAAGTCCGCGGACGGCACGCTTCGACCGGCTCAACATCGCGGGTGGATTCCGGGTTACGGGCCGGTCGGGTGAAGCGTGGTGAGCGGCGTCGTATCGGTCAGGGCAGGGTCGTTGGAGGTGGGGCGCTGATGAGCAGGTGCCTGTGGTGGCGCTCGCAGTCAGGCGTGGTGCGGGGCCATCCGTCCAGCCTCCGTTCCCGCACCACGCCGGCGTGCCTCGGAGAATGCCCGGGTTGAGACTGAGTCTTGGGGGCATTCGTGTGAGGAGTGAGTGGAACTGGGCATGGCCTCCCGGGTCCCGGCCGCGGTGTCGGTCGGGCCCCGAGCCCTTCACGTCTCCCAGTTGAGTCCGAGGGCGGCGAGTTGTTGTTCGCTCAGGCTGTCGCGCCGGGTTTCTGGTCCGACAGCCAGACCCCTGGCGGAACAGGTGCTCCGCAGTCCTCGAGGATCTCGGTGTGCGCCCGGGGTGCGACGGTTCACCGCGCTCGCCCGCAACGGCCGTCAGCCGCTCGAGCCGGCCGCCGTGCGGGCGCGGTGGTCCGCCAGGCCGTCCGGGACGTGCGCACCGCACCGCTCCCGCCGCGGACGGTCCGCCGGCGGATTCGACGACTCGCCGCGTTGCGCCGACTCGTCGACGACCTCGCGCCCACGCGCCAGATCGCCGTGCCCCTCACCGCCGCCACCCTGCCCGCAATTCCCGGATGGTGCTTCAACCGCTGACCGCTACGGCCGGCGCCCGCGCAGGAGCCACGGCCCGGAGACGACCAAGACCCCGCACTTCAAAGGACAGGTCGGTGGCCGCAGCCCTCCTCCGCTCGCTCGTATAATCTGATCGCCCTGACGACGCAGCAGCCATGCTCCACCGAAACCGCAACGCCACACTCAGCAGCACGTGGCCGGAGGTGGTCGCGGAGCTGAGGCGTCAGGGGAGGAGCCAACGGGCTGACTCCATCGGGGACGGATCACCTCGCGTTGATCCGCCGGAGGAACGGCACAAGTGGTGGGGACGCGGTCGTACTCGGCGCAGCTCACCTCCCGGATGAGGATCCGTGCAGTGCGCAGCGTCCTCCTTCGCCGCCGCGTGGGCGTACCCAACCCACAGCCGTGAGGTCTGCCCCAGCACTGACCGCAGGGAATCCGCACCGCCTGATGGTGACTGCGGCGTTTCGGACCCAGGCCAAGGAGGGGGAAGCGCCAGAGGCTGAGGACCGCGCACATGAGGAGGCGAAGGCGGACGCGGATACCTGGCGCAAGGAGAACGCCATCTTCAGCTTCCTGCGACGCTGAAGCACCGGAGCTCTGCCGGTCCTGCGCACCGCCACCGTTCGGCGCGGGTGTGCGAAGCGTTGGGGCCCTGGGCCAGGCGCGGTCCACCAGGGCCCCAACGGGGCGCGCGTATGCCGGACGGATTCATACGTGCGTCACCAGACATAACAGTGGCGGTGGCCTTCGAGTTACGGTGCTGACTGTGTTCAGCGGGATCTAGCGAGGAACCCCGGCCCTTCAGGGCCGGGAGGAATCGATTTGCTGGACTGCTCTGACCCGCACCGGAGCACGGGCGGTACGGCCCCTGCGGATGTTGGGTTTGGCCCAGCGTGGTGACATAGGTCAACGTTATGCTCACTCGCAATGAAGATTGTGACGCAGGTGAAGCTGCTGCCGGAGGCTGACCAGGCCGCCGCGCTGTCGGCGACCCTGCGTACGGTGAACGAAGCCGCGTGCTGGGTGTCCGGTGTGGCGTTCGAGCGCCGTGTGCCGCGTGAGTACGAGCTGCGCAAGTACACCTATGCCGAGTTGAAGGTGCGGGGGCTGGGGGCGCAGGCCGCCCAGCATGTGATCAAGAAGACCCGCGACGCGTATACCGTGCGCAAGGCCAACATCCGGGCCGGGAACCTGGGCAAGCCGGGGTCGAAGCGTAGGGTCAAGGCGGAGTCGAAGCCGATCGTGTTCCGGCCCGAGGCCGCTCAGCCGTATGACGACCGGTGTTTGTCGTGGCAGTACGACACTGGGACGGTGTCGATCTGGACGACAGCCGGACGGCTCAAGAACGTCCGCTTCGCCTGCTCCCCGGACGCGCTCACCATGCTCCGCGAGCACCGCAAGGGCGAGTCCGATCTCATCGAACGTGATGGCGTGTTCTACCTGATCGCCGTCTGCGATGTGCCCGAGGCCGAACCGTACGAGCCGGACGGGTTCGTCGGCGTGGACCTCGGGATCGTCAACATCGCCACCACCTCCGCCGGCTACCGGGCTGCCGGGCGTGGCCTGAACCGGCACCGGAAACGACAGCAAGACCTGCGGAAGAAGCTCCAGGCCAAGGGCACCAAGGCGGCGAAGCGCCTGCTGAAGAAGCGCTCCCGCAAGGAAGCCCGGCACACCGCCAACGTCAACCACATCGTCTCCCAGCGCATCGTCACCACCGCTGAACGCACCGGCTCCGGTATCGCCCTGGAAGACCTGACGGGCGTCCGCAGCCGGGTACGGCTCCGCAAGGACCAGCGGACCTCTTTGCACTCGTGGAGCTTTCACCAGCTCGGCCAGTACATCGAGTACAAGGCCAAGCGGGCGGGGGTGCCGCTGGTCTACGTCGATCCGGCGTACACCAGCCAGCAATGCTCCGAGTGCGGTCACATCGACCGGAAAAACCGTGTCGATCAAGCGACGTTCGCCTGCCGGTGCTGCGGGGCCCTCATGCACGCGGACGACAACGCCTCCCACAACATCGCCCGCAAGGGCAAGACCGTGTGGACTGAGGGGCGTGAGTCACGCGTCCCAGCCACCCCATAACGGGTGGCAGGACGGAGGAGCCAACCCATCAGCCAGTTGGGCGCTACCTCCAAGCCCGGTCCCTTTAGGGCCGGGTCAAGTTGACTGCCCAGGAAGTGCGGGCCCTTCACCAGTCGACAACCGCCGTGGGGGTCTTCCCCTCCTGAGCCTGGCGCGCACGTTCGGCCACAGCTCGAGTGAACGCCTCAAGTGCTCCGTCCGGGATGGGAGAGGACAACGACATGTCTACCGAGAAGACAACCGTCCCGACATGCACCATGGCCCACTCTGTGTAATCGCCTTCGGCCTTCGTACACGCCGTCCAGGAGTTCGCGCCGACATCCTGCAGAGGCAGGTCCAGGAAATCGCAGGAGCCGCTTTTGGGAAGTGTCTTCCTGAAGTCGGCGCTTGCCCCCTTTGAAGTGTCGAACGTGGACATCACCAGGCTCAGCCGTTCGTACACTCCCGTGGCATTGAAGTATCTCCACTGTCCATAGAACTGACGAGGTAAGCAGCTGCTGGCGGTGCCGCAGTAATCGAAGAGGGGCTGACCGAGCGATGGAGGCCAGCCCAGGGGCAGACTCTTCTCATCGTTCGGGGGAATCTTCCTGATCTGGGCTGCGGTCAGGGGCACAGAGGCACCTGCGGCTCCTGAGGCGGAGTCGGCGCTCCCACTCGGCCCGGACTCGCGCGGTGAGGAGCTTGCGGATTTCGCGGTGCCGCGGGGTGTGCCAACAGTGTCCTCAGGCACGACGAGACGTATGGTGCCGTAGACAGCCATGGCCAGCACGATGAGAACGGCCAATGCCGCCGAAGCCAGGGATAAGCGTGCGGTACGGGTGTTCGTGATGGTCAACGGACCGATGGAAATGTTGCTGCCACGTAATCTGGCTCCTCCGATCACGATGCTGTGGGTGTAGGAGGTCGAGGTGGCTGACTCGGGGCCTGCCTTCCCCAACGCCTGCGCCAGCCTGCCGGCGAACTCGGCGTCGGAGTCCATCGCAGCTTGGAGGGCGCTCCGCAAGCCCTCGATCGATGCCGAATCCGTCGGACTGGCGTCCACATCAGCCAAAGCGGCGCGGCCCTCGTCGAAACCGCCCAGTCTTCGACGGACCATCTCGCTGACCGTCTGCGCAGTGCTGGAACCCACCTCGGTCGCCGCACCGGTGATCATCGAGGCCAGAACCCCAACAGCCGCTGCAGCCACACCTTCTACCGACTCCACCTGATACCCCCCGTTGTCAGCAGCATGCCAAGCAACATGCCCACCCGCCCCCGTTTGCAACAGGTCGACGGGCATTCGTTGGCTGAGCGGCTCGAGGCGCAGGGGCCCCAGACCACGCCGCGAGGATCGGCGCAGCTGTTCTCGGGGCGCTCAGCGCGGCGCATTCGGCGGCATAGCTCGCCGGGACGTCAAACCGGCCAACGTCATGCCGACAGGCGCCGGCGACGTACTGCTCCCTGACTTCGGGATCGCCATACACCGGGCCGACACGGCGCTGACCGCGTCCGGGGGTTCATCGGCTCAATGGAGTACATCGCTCCTGAACGGATCCGCGGCTACCGTGGCGACGCGTCCAGCGATCTGTTCGCCCGGCGGATCGAGGCGGCTGTGACGTCCGCGCGACTCACCCACGAGCAGTCTGCCGGCTGAGCTGGTGCCCGTCATGTGCACCCGGGCCGCTGCGCTCAGCGCCGAGGTCGGCTTCGATGCGCTCCAGCTGTGTCAGGAGGTTCTCGAGAAGGGCGGCGGAATGCAGCAGGGCGACGCGCTGGTCTGCGTCGTGCAGGGTGGCGTGGGTTCCCCAGTCGGGATGCCCGTCGGTCGGGGTGAAGGTCCACTCGCCCATCCGAACGGCGCGCGCAGTGTTCTTCGCGCCGACCGGGTGGAGCCCTTGGGTGCCCAGCGGGCTTGCTTTCGTCATGATCCGTCCAACGGCATGTCTGGTGGGCAGGGTGTGCAGCAAACGGGTGGCCGCCTTGTCGCATTTGGAGTAATTCGGCCTAATGGTTAATCGCTTCTGCACAGGGGGGAGGTGTGGATGGTCTTGCCGCCGGTGTCGAGAACGCTGATGGCCTCGTTGGCGAGGGTGTGGTGAGATCCCACCCCTTGCCATGAAGCTGGAGCTCTGGCTGCTTCCCGGCATTCTGCGCCCCTGCTTGCCCCCGTGCCGGCACCTGACCGCACCCGGCGGAAGATCCGTTCTGACCGTGGTTCATTTCCAGGACCCGTGTGTCGGCGTACGGACTGGCTTCGCTTCATCACCGGCTGCGAGCCTCTTGCATGGGCTGTTCTGACCTGGCGGTGTTGAGTGGACGCTGCTGTCCCCGGCGCCGGGGAGGCAGCTCCAGCCGGCGGGGTACCCGGCGGCCGCGGTCGCAGGCCGCTGTGGCCGGGGGAAGAGAGCGAAGCCCGTTGGCTGCTAACGGGGCGGTGACGGTGGGGTTGCGGAATGGGTACCGGGCGGTGCCGGTGGCCGGGCTGAAACGTTAAGCCGCGCATGGAGGCCTTCGGAAACGACCCCGTCCCGGTGAACGGAGCCTCGCTGCCGGGCGCGTACTGGCTGGATGCGCCGCCGCACGCAGACGACGACTGCGTCTGGTGTGCCGAGCTGTGGCAGGACAGCGCCCCAGGCCCGCACGCAAGTGCGGCCGTTGAGTCCGCCGTGTCGAACAACGCATATGAGTCGGCTGCCTCGGTGCCGTCCGTGGACGGCTGGGTGGCAGACCTGGCGCGGATGGTGATGCTGTCGGTTGCCGCGTGCACAGTCGTGTCAGCGATGCTCGTGGTAGCCCTGGCATGAGGAGTGGCGCTGCCCGACGCGCTTCCTGAGTGTCAGCACACGCGGCCCCTGGGCAGTTGACCGTCCCGTCGAGGCTGGGCAGTTTTTTGCTGTTCGGCTACTGCCGTTCGTCTGCGAATTGACTACGGCCCCCGCCAACCCGCCCGCGTCCGTGCGGGATCGCTGCCCGTTGACGAAGCACCGGCCGGACAACGGCCTGACCGTCCGGCCAACGGGGCCGCGGTTGCGGAAGCGTGCTGACACCGCCGCGGACAAGCCGAAGCCCTGGACGGCTCGTGACGGGCTTGGTCCAGGGCTCCGACTGCGCCCCAAAACGTGTTTTGGAGTCTCCTCTACTGTGCAGGCTCTGCGGGCGGATACGGCCCGCCGCACCGTCATTGGGCACGGTCTCTCACTCCATCGGTCGGCAGGTGGAGGCCGTGCGGGTGACCGATCGGCCGGGCAAGCCCCCGGGACGGCCTCGGGCAAGCCCTGGGTCCGGTGGCTGGGCAAACCGGCTTGGGATCGACGGTGGGCGTGACACCCGCCGCGCTGACGTCAGTGGTGAGTCTGCATGGCATTGGTGGTGAGCGGTGGGCATCCATGGTGAGTGGTGCGTCTGCCCTGCCACGGGCTACCTGTCTGATGTCCGCGTTGTCATCGATCCGGAACTCGACGCGACGCCGGAGACGCAGGTTCCGCATCACCCTCCGGTTTCACGGGGCGGTCCTGCGGTTTCGGGTGACTGGGTGAACCGCGTCAGGGTGATCATCCGCCTCACCGAGGAAAGACCGGAGGGGCCCATACCGCATCCGCTGCCTCGGCAGCAGCATCCGGCCGGAGCCTGCCGAGCTGCTCGAGCACCTCGCCGACGGCCGCAAGGGCGCCAAGCGCCCCAAGGCCTAACCCTCCTGAGACGTTCAGCCGGCCTGCAGACAGCTCACCGCAGGCCCCCACCGTGCGGGAACCAAAACGGTCGTTGAGCAGAGCGCTCAACTCGCGCTCCGCCTGGGGCTTGCCAGTGGGGCAGATGGTGTATCGCTGCAGGGCACTCGCACGCTCCGCCGCCTGACCTGGTGTCCCCGAGCCGGCGGGGGCAGGGTAGGGGAAGACCTGGGGCGGGGTTCGGTCAGTGCGAGTACCCGGCAATCCTCTGGCTGGCGTATGCCGATTCGCCGGTCCGGGCTCGGTGGTTTCTCATCGTCAAGCGGGCGCGGGCCCCGTTGGCTGGTTTTCCTGGAGGGCACACCGATGCACGAGATGCACGCCGAGGACCCGGCCTTGGCGGCCTGGTCTGGCACGTGATCAGCAAGGCGGTGAGAACCCGCGCTCTGTGGGCGGGCGGCAGCTGACGCGCCCAGCGTCGGCTGCCCCCGCACGGGGGGCGAGGCAGTCGGGGAACGTTGCTGCTCTTCCTGCATGGCCGCGGTCGGTTCGGCCGTCGAGGGCAGCTTGCAGCGGCCGGCCCCCACTTGATCCACATCACCCGGCCCGAGGGAGCTCTGCGGGCGACTGTGCCCACCGGCTGGTCACGACGGGGTCCGGGTGCGATGCGCGGGTCGCCGGGCCGGTGACTTGCGGTCGCGGTGGCGGGGGTTGGCCTGGCGGGGTGGCCGGGTGAGGGTGATCTGCCGGACCAGCTGCTGGAAGCAGGCCAGGGCGGCCAGTGAGGGAAGCGCGGCGGTTGCCGCGTCCACCGGCGTGTGCGGTGCCTGGGCTACGCACAGGAGCATGGACACGGTGGAGAACAGCAGCACGACGGCCCAGGAGTGGGCCGCGCGGCGCCGGTGCAGGGCGGCGCGCAGGATCGACAGTGAGGCGACCGTCCACGGCCCGTACACCAGCAGCGGCCAGCACCCGACCACTCCGGCGGATGTGCGGTACTTGGCGAGGTGGCGCAATGGGTCGTAGGCGACCATGCCGCTGAAGACGCAGACCATGGAAACCATGACAGCGGCGAGCGCGGCGAGAAGGAAGCTCGCTGTCCGCAGCGCTCCCATCGCCCGTCTCCTCTTACGGGGCGCGCGGCGGCGCCGGGAGGGGGAGGGGCGCAGGGGAGCCAGCTCGGCGGTGATCTCGGCCAGGCCCGCCAGAGGAGCGCCGGCGCCTTCGGTGGCCGGCGACTCGTCGGCATCCGCGGGCGGGGGACTGGCGGTCGTCTCGGTTTCGATGGCTTCGTGCAGCAGGTAGGCGAGCTCTTCCGCCGGATCCCAGTGCACGTCCAGCTGCTCGACCAAGGTCGTAGGGCGCTCCCAGCCACCGGCCTGTGGTTGCGAGTCCGTCGGGTGGGACCACCTGCCAGCAGGGCTGGCGGGGGTGGGCGGATCGACGCGGCTGTGACGTCCGCGCGACTCAGCCACGACCGGCTCGCCGGCTGAGCTGACTGTCATGCCCGTCGTCGGCGCCGAGGTTGGCCTCGATGATCTCCAGTTGGGCCAGGAGGTTCTCGAGGAGGGTGGCGGAGTGCCGCAGGGCGATGCGCCGCTCTGTGTCGTGCAGGGTCGCGCTGGTTCCCCAGATGGGATGCCCGTCGGTCGGGGTGAAAGTCCAGAGGCCCATGCGAACCGTGCGCTTGGTGTCCCTGGCGCTGAGCGGGTGGGGCCCTGGGGTGGCCAGGGGGCTTAACTCCGTCATGATCCGTCCAACGGCACACTGGTTGGGCGGGATGCGCGGCAAACGGGTGGCCGCGTTGTCGCATTTGGAGTAATTCAGCCTAGTGGTTAATCGGTTCTGCAGGCGGCTGAGGTATACGGGCCGCCTCTGGCCTCCTGCACCGGCGGAGAGGGGTTCAGTCGTGACCGTGGGGCGTCTCTTCGTGTTGCGCTGCGGCTGGCGAGCCTGCTGGATGCGAGCCAGGGCTGGTCAGTGTCGCTCTGAACTGGCGGTAGCGCCGCAGCTCGAGAGCATCGACGTGTCGCGTCCGGCTGGCCGGGGACGGGAAGACTGTCCACAGCACGGTGCATGCCGAAGCGCAGGCAATGGTGATCAACAGCATGGTGTTCGTCATGAGAGTCCCTGTTTCTGCCACTAGTTTCTGACGGCGAGCGAGCCGCGCCCTCCTGTGATGAACAAGCTGAGCGCGAGATGGCACCCGCATAACGCCTCGGCATATACCAAGTTACGTACCCTGCCCCGACTCATACCGGCAAGAACAGCAGAAGGCCCAAACGGACAACCGGCACAGATGCTCACGCCCTGCCGGCCCCATGCCTCCAGCCCTGGGACTCCGTGCAGCGACTGCACTGACCCCACGACACCGGGAGGTAGTGGCAGGCCACGCCGCCTTGGCCGGAATTTCCGTGAGATCCAAGTGACGCGGCCTGAGGCGGGAGTTGCAGATCCTGCTCGCTGTTCGGCCCCGCTGCGCAGGCATCAGGCGATCAGATTGGGCAGCCCGGCCGGCGCCGTCACCGTGCCCCCTGCCGTCAGCTACTGGCTTGTGCGGTGGTGGACGACCGGGTCCAGCACTCGCTGATCAAGTACGACCAGGACCGTCAGGGCGTACCCGGAGGTGTGCCACAAGGAGGTGCCGCTCTCGCTGAAAGGATGGAGCTGCTGCTCCAGCTCCGACAGTCGGCTGGGGGCGGCCGGTACTGTGCCGACGCAGGTCACGAGGGTGGCGATGCCGGTGGAGAGCGGCACGCCGACACGCTCTGTGCCCGGGTGATTGCGTGCTGGCACCGAGGTGCGGATACTGGTGCAGCTCCCTAGGGAGGGGCAAAGGGCCGCGCTCCCGGCCAGGCCCTGGCGGGCGGGCCGGGAGCGGCATCGGCCCTCAGGCTCGTTGTGCCAAGCCACCCCATCGCGGTGCTGCTCGGCCGCGCCCGCTTCAGAGGGATCTAGCGAGGAACCCCGGCCCTTCAGGGCCGGGAGGAATCGATTTGCTGGACTGCTCTGACCCGCACCGGAGCACGGGCGGTACGGCCCCTGCGGATGTTGGGTTTGGCCCAGCGTGGTGACATAGGTCAACGTTATGCTCACTCGCAATGAAGATTGTGACGCAGGTGAAGCTGCTGCCGGAGGCCGAGCAGGCCGCCGCGCTGTCGGCGACCCTGCGTACGGTGAACGAAGCCGCGTGCTGGGTGTCCGGTGTGGCGTTCGAGCGCGGCGTGCCGCGTGAGTACGAGCTGCGCAAGTACACCTATGCCGAGTTGAAGGTGCGGGGGCTGGGGGCGCAGGCCGCCCAGCATGTGATCAAGAAGACCCGCGACGCGTATACCGTGCTCAAGGCCAACATCCGGGCCGGGAACCTGGGCAAGCCGGGGTCGAAGCGTAGGGTCAAGGCGGAGTCGAAGCCGATCGTGTTCCGGCCCGAGGCCGCTCAGCCGTATGACGA
>NZ_JBSHNE010000073.1:0-18342 GCF_053646035.1 Streptomyces sp. NPDC055287
GCAGGGGGGACCCTGTGGGAGAGTAGGACGCCGCCGAACAAATTTTATGCCCCGGCCCCTGGACTTATGTCCAGGGGCCGGGGCTTTTTTGCGTTTAAGGTCAAGTCATGCGCTACGACCTCATCATCTTCGACAACGACGGCGTCCTCGTGGACAGCGAGCCGATCTCCAACACGATCCTCGCCGGCTACCTGAGCGAGCTGGGGCACCCCACCTCGTACGAGGACTCGCTCCGCGACTACATGGGTTCCGCCATGCACCGGATTCATGACCTGGTGCTGGAGCGGACCGGGCAGCGGCTGCCCGAGGACTTCGACAAGACCCTGCATGCCCGGATTTTCGCCGCCTTCGAGCGGGAGTTGAAGCCGGTCGCCGGGGCGGAGGAGCTGCTGGGGGAGCTGGTGGCGGACGGGGTGACGTACTGCCTCGCGTCGTCCGGGAGTCATGAGCGGATCCGGGTGGGGCACCTGGTGACCGGGCTCGACGAGTGGTTCGAGGACAGCTGGATCTTCAGCTCGCAGGACGTCGGGCGGGGCAAGCCGGCGCCGGATCTCTTCCTGCACGCCGCCGAGCAGATGGGCGTACCGGCGGAGCGATGTGTGGTGGTGGAGGACAGTCCGCTCGGGGTGGAGGCGGCCAGGGCGGCCGGGATGGATGTGTACGGCTTCACGGCCATGACACCGGCCGACAGGCTTTCGGGGGCTACCGGCCACTTCTCGGACTTCGGGGGACTGCGGAAATTGCTTGCCTGATCGATCTACCCATGAGTAGGTGTGCGGCCTACGCTGTGCGGCCATGACAGACGCGCGCCTGCGGCACGGCAGGGCTTCCTTGGCATTGAGCTTCTTTGCGCAGGGCGTGGCTTTTGCGCTGCTCGTGACGCGGCTGCCCGCCATTCAGGACCGGTACGGGATATCCGACGCGCTGCTGCCCGCCTTCCTGGCCGCCGTGCCGATTCTGGCGGGTGTGGGCAGTGTCGCGACCGAGCAGGCGGTGAAGCGGGTCAGGCCCAGCGTCGTACTGCGATGGTCGCAGCCGGTTGTGCTGGTGGCGCTTCTCGGGGTCGGGGCCGGGCGCGAGATGTGGCAAGTCGCGCTCGCCTTGGCGCTGTTCGGGGTGGCGGTCGGGGCGCTGGACGCGTCCATGAACATGCTGGGGGTGAGCCTTCAGCAGGCGTACGGCCGCAGCATCATGCTCGGGTTTCATGCGGCGTACAGCCTTGGCGGGATCGTCGGGGCGTCGCTCGCGTGGATGGGGGCGCACTGGGATCTGGCGCTGTTCGTCTCCTATCTGCCTGTGGTGGCTGTGCTGTTGCCTGCGGCGTTCGCCGGCAGTCGGTGGTATGCCGACGGTGTGGGTGCTCGTGCTGGTGCTGGGGGGGTGGGCCTGAAGGGGGATGGGGGAGCGGACTCGGGGGGTGCGTTCCGGCTGTTGTTGCCGCTGTGCCTGGTGATGACGTTCGCGTACATCGGGGACTCCACGGTCTCGAACTGGAGCGCCAAGTACCTGGAGGATGTGCTCGGTTCTTCGGAGCAGACGGCGACGCTTCCGTACAACGTCTACATGGTGACGACGTTGGTGGGGCGGGCCGTCGGGGACTTCGGCGTGCGGCGCTTCGGGGCGGTCGCCGTAGTGCGGGCCGGGGCGCTGCTGGCCGCGGGCGGGTTCGCCGTTGTGGCGGGGGCGCCGGGGGTCGGGGCCGGGATGCTCGGGTTCACGATGCTCGGGTTCGGGCTGTGTGTGATCGTGCCGCAGACTTTCGCGGCGGCGGGGCGGCTTTTCCCGGGGGCGGCGAGTGACGCGGCTGTGGCTCGCCTGAATGTGTTCAATTACGTGGGATTTCTGGTGGGCGCGCCGTTGGTGGGGGCTCTCGGGGATGCGTGGAGCTATCGCGGGGCGATGCTCGTACCGATGGTTCTGGTGCTGGTGACGCTGGTGTACGCCCGTTCGTTCGCGTCCGGCACCGACCGATACGGTGGCGGGCATGAGCGGGCGCGCACTGTTGATGTGGGATGACGCGGTAACGGGCTACGACTTCGGGGCGAGCCACCCGATGGACCCCGTCAGGCTCGACCTGACCATGGGGCTCGTGCGTGCGTACGGACTCGACCGGGCGGTGGATGTCGTCGCCGCGCCGGCCGCGGGGGACTCGACGCTGCGACTGGTGCACCGCGAGGACTATGTGGCGGCCGTACGGGCGGCTTCAGCGGATCCGCGGGGTGCGGACCAGGCGTACGGGCTGGGGACCGTTGATGATCCGGCCTTCGCCGGCATGCACGAGGCCTCCGCGCTGATCGCCGGGCAGTCGGTCGGGGCGGCGGAGGCGGTCTGGCGGGGGGAGGCCGCGCATGCGGTGAACTTCGCGGGCGGGCTGCATCACGCGATGCCGGGGAGTGCGGCGGGGTTCTGCATCTACAACGACGCGTCACTGGCGATCGCCCGGCTGTTGGAGCTGGGGGCGGAGCGTGTGGCGTACGTCGATGTGGATGTGCACCACGGGGACGGGGTGCAGGCGGCGTTCTGGGACGACCCGCGGGTGTTGACGGTGTCGCTTCATGAGCATCCGCGGACGCTGTTTCCCGGGACCGGGTGGCCGGAGGAAACGGGCGCGAGTGGGGCGGGCGAGGGCTCGGCCGTGAATGTGGCGTTGCCGGCGGGGACGGGGGACGCGGGGTGGCTGCGGGCGTTTCACGCGGTCGTGCCGGAGCTGTTGGCGGATTTCCGGCCCCAGGTGCTGGTCACGCAGCACGGGGCGGACACGCATTTCGAGGATCCGCTGGCGCATCTGGCGGTTTCGCTGGACGCGCAGCGGGCGGTGCAGGAGGCGTGCCACGAGCTGGCGCACTCGTACGCCGACGGGCGCTGGGTCGCGCTGGGCGGAGGTGGCTATGCGGTCGTGGACGTCGTGCCGCGCTCGTGGACGCATCTGGTGGGAATCGCGGCGCATCGGCCGGTCGAGCCGGAGTCGGTGATTCCGGCCACGTGGCGGGACGAAGTGTATGCGCGCACGCGGCAGTTGGGGCCGGGGCGGATGACGGACGGCGTGACGCCGGGGTGGGAGGAGTGGGACGCGGGGTACGACCCTGCGGACCGGCTGGACCAGGCGGTACTCGCGGCTCGGCGGGCGGCGTTTCCTTTGCGGGGGTTGCTGGCGTAGGGCCGGGGTTGGCAGCGGGGCGGTGTTCGGGTTCGCCGTTCGTGGGTGTGGGTGCGGGTGTGTGCTTTGGCCGCTGCGCGGGGCTGCCCCCTCCCCGCCCCTTTCCGAAACTGGGGGCAAGCCCCCAGACCCCCACGGTGGTGCGGCGGTGCTGCGGTCGGTGTGGGCGCGGGCGCAGCGGGCGCCGGTGTGTTGCGCCAGGTCAGGCGCGCTCAGGTTCTCGGTGGGGAGGCGACTGCGTGCGCCGGCCCGCCCACGGGTTGACGCCCTGGCATTCCGCCCCGCACTGCGTCGGCCGGCGCGGGTCTGAGGAGCGAAGTTGGCTCCCCAGGCCTCACCCCCGGCGTTGCAGCGGCCGGCGCTCGAGCGGGACGGTTGCGTCCAGGCCTCGAATCGCCAGGCGTCCCCTGCGGCGCGACGGCCGGTGTGGTTGTGGGCGCGCGGTCGGCTCGGGGTCGGGCCTGCGGCTGGGGACTCACGGACTGTGTGCCGGCCTGGGCGCCCGTACCGCCCCAGAAGGACGGAGGCTCGGTCGTGGCGCCGCCTCCCGGGGGTTACGCCAAGTGTGGGGTCTGTTCGGGGTTTTGGGGGGACGGGGGGTGGGGGTGCGGGAGCATCGGGAATGTGTTGAGTACCGGCGCTCTGCGTGCGCATCTGTTGGCGGCCCGGCTGGCGGGGACCGTGGCCACCTCTCGGGAGACGAGCCTGCGGAGCTACCGGCTGTTCGCCGCGCGGGATCCCCGGGTGCTCCTCGGGCTCGATCCCGACTGGGCGTGGAACGAGCTCGATGTCATGGCCCTGATGGCCGACAGGTGCGGGGTGTCCGGTGACCCCGGGTGTGTCAGCGGGTCCGATGTGATCGATCCCGAGCGGACGCTGGCCGGGCTGGAGGCGTTCGCGGGGCGGCTGGGGGAAGCCGCCGCGCGGGGGATGCCGGTGCTGTTCGGGACCGGACACCCGCACCGTTTGCTCGGGTTCTACGCCGATCTCGCAGACGCTTTGTCGGCGGCGGGGTGCCTTGTCCTCACACCCGCGCAGGGGCGATGTGTCGACATAACGACCCGGTTCGGAGTACGCACGTACAACCTGGACTACGTACGAGGAGTCGCCCTGGTGCGCGAACCCGGCGTGCAGGGCCCCGTGAGTGATACCGGCGCACACAGCCATTCGCCCCTCCCGGTTAGGGTCGCGCTGGCCGCCGCCGGGGAGGGCGACGGACCCCTGCCCGGGCTTGTCGTCGGCGACCACGGGTGGGTCTGCGGTGCAGGTCAGTTGGGGTTTGAGGCCATTGGACTGGCCGATACGGACGATCCCGCGCTGTTCGTCGGAGAGGCCGAGGGGCGGGTGTCCGTCGCCGTTCCGCTTGATGATGCTGTGCGGTCTGATTACTACCGACCGCTTACTCGCTATGTACTCAATCGAGCGTGTCTGTCACGGTAGGCGCCGGATCGCTGCTCCTCTTCCCCACTCGCATCACCCGCCCCTAGTCTGGGAGTGAGCGCACAGCGACGAAGAGTCACCGGAGGGGAAGCCGGTGCGCGTCGGGTGCGGAAGGTACAGGTGGGTCATGGCTGCTGGCAGCGAGAGGCCTCTCAACGAGGTCAAGTTTCTTACCGTGGCGGAAGTCGCCTCGGTGATGCGAGTGTCGAAGATGACCGTGTACCGATTGGTGCACAGCGGTCATCTGCCGGCGATCCGGGTGGGCAGGTCCTTCCGGGTTCCGGAGCAAGCGGTTCACGAGTACCTCCGCGAGTCCTTTGTGGGGGTGGAATCGGCCTGACGGCGGCCTCGGATTACGTCCCTCTCTCGGTGGCGGGTAGGCTAGGCCCTCGTAGGTCGTGTGGGCCCAGACGCCCCGCACCGAGTGAAGAGAAGTGAGCGAGGGTAGTCGTGGGCTCTGTTATCAAGAAGCGGCGCAAGCGGATGGCCAAGAAGAAGCACCGCAAGCTGCTCAAGCGCACCCGCGTTCAGCGTCGCAACAAGAAGTAAGCGGCAGCTGTACGTGAATCCGCAGCCCTTCCACCGTCATGGTGGGAGGGCTGTGGTGCGTTGTGACGCGTGTGGCTCAGTCGGCTCACAGGGCTCATGCAGCCCGTGTAGCCCATGCGTGTCTGCTGTCACTCCAGGCGCCGGGCGGTCATCACAGCGCAACATCCAACCGCTACGGTGGCGCTAGGGGAGACCGAGGGAAGGCGCTGATCTTGGGCAAGGTCGTGCTCGTCACAGGTGTGGCCCGGCAGCTGGGCGGCCGTTTCGTACGGCGAATCCAGCGTGATCCCGATGTGGACCGGGTGGTCGGCGTCGACGCGATCCCACCCGAGCACCACCTGGGAGGCGCCGATTTCGTGCAGGCGGACATCCGCCAGCCCGCCATCGCGCGCGTGCTCGCCGAGCACGGCGTCGACACCATCGTGCACATGGACGTCACCGGTACGCCGCTGGGCACCGGCGGCAGTCGCGCGTCGGTGAAGGAGACCAACGTCATCGGCACGATGCAGCTGCTCGGAGCCGCCCAGAAATCGCCGGCGGTGCAGCGGCTGGTCGTGAAGTCCAGTACGAGCGTGTACGGATCGGCGCCGCGTGATCCCGCCGTCTTCACCGAGACCACGCCGCCGAAGTCGCTGCCGAGCGGAGGCTTCGCGAAGGACGCGGTCGAGGTCGAGGGGTATGTACGGGGCTTCGCACGTCGGCGGCCCGACGTGGCCGTGTGCGTGCTCCGGTTCGCCAACATCCTCGGGCCCTGTGCCGATTCTCCGCTGGCCGACTACTTCTCGCTGCCCGTGCTTCCCACGGTGTTCGGGTACGACCCGCGCCTGCAGTTCGTGCACGAGGACGACGTCATCGATGTCCTGCGCATCGCCTCGCACGACCCGCGGCGCGGCACGATGAACAGCGGCACCTTCAATGTCGCCGGGGACGGTGTACTGACGCTCTCTCAGTGCTCGCGGCGGCTCGGGCGGCCGACCGTGCCGGTGCTGCTGCCCGCCGTCACCTGGGTCGGGTCCGCGCTGCGGACCGTCGGTGTGACCGACTTCTCGCCCGAGCAGATCCGGCTGCTGACGCACGGACGGGTCGTCAGGACCACCCAGATGCGCGAGACACTGGGCTTTGATCCCAAGTACACGACCGCGGAGGCCTTCGCGGACTTCGTGCGCAGCCGGGCCGCGGGCCTGCTGCCGCCCGAGGCTCTCGCCCGTACCGTCGACCGGCTCTCCACTCTCGTCAGCAAGGAGCGCACCTGACATGGCCGATGCCAAGGTCATCCCGTTCGGTGATGATCCGCGGACCAGGAGGGCCCGGCCCAAGTCCAAGGACGCGGGTGCCGGTGCCTCCGCCAAGGAGTCCAAGGGGAAGCGGCCTCAGGGGCGCAAGGGCGGCCCGCTCGCACCCGTACCGGAGCAGCACGCGGCACCGGACGACGCGGCGGTCGCGGAGGCCGCCCCGGTGGCGCCGGAGGAGCCCAGGGCGGAGCCGGGCGGCGGGGGTGGCTGGGACCGGCGGATCGCGGGCGGGCTCGCGTTCTTGCGGCGGCGGCTCACCGGTGACTACGAGGTCGACGAGTTCGGGTACGACGAGGAGCTCACCGACAAGGTCCTGATGTCGATGATCAGGCCGCTGTACGAGAAGTACTTCCGGGTGGAGGTCAAGGGCATCGAGAACATCCCGTCGGAGGGCGGGGCGCTCATCGTCGCCAACCATTCGGGGACGCTGCCGCTGGACGGGCTGATGCTCCAGGCCGCGGTGCACGACAACCATCCGGACGGGCGGCACCTGCGGCTGCTGGCGGCGGATCTGGTGTTCATGCTGCCGGTCGTGAACGAACTGGCGCGGAAGGCCGGGCACACGCTGGCCTGCGCGGAGGACGCGGAGGAGCTGCTGAGGCGCGGCGAGGTCGTCGGTGTGATGCCGGAGGGCTTCAAGGGGATCGGGAAGCCGTTCAGCGAGCGGTACAAGCTCCAGCGCTTCGGGCGGGGCGGGTTCGTTTCCACCGCTCTGCGGGCGGGGGCGCCGATTGTGCCCTGCTCGATCGTGGGGGCCGAGGAGATCTACCCGATGATCGGGAACGCGCGGACGCTGGCGCGAGTGCTGGGGATTCCGTACTTCCCGATCACGCCTACGTTTCCCTGGCTCGGGCCGTTGGGGGCTGTGCCGTTGCCGACGAAGTGGACGATTCAGTTCGGGGAGCCGATTCCCACGGACGGGTATCCGGCGGAGGCGGCGGAGGACCCGATGCTCATGTTCAACCTGACGGATCAGGTACGGGAGCAGATTCAGCACACGCTGTACAAGCTGCTGGTGCAGCGCAGGTCCGTCTTCTTCTGAGCGCGGGTGGGTGTACGGGCAAAGGTGTGGGCCCGGTCTCCGGTGGAGAGCGGGCCCACGGGTGTTGCTGGTCCTGCCGGCCTCGTACTACGGCGCGTTCTCCTCCTCGATGCCCAGGCCCGGAAGGATGCCGGGGAGCAGCGGGGGGACGGTGACGTCGGGAACCGGTGACGTGCTGGTGCCCTTGTCCTTGGAGGACGGTGACGACGGGGTCGTCGCGTCGGCCGAGGGCGGGTTCAGGAGGTCGCCGGGGGCGCCGCCGATGAGGCCGTCGTCCTTGGCGGTGCTGCGGGGAGACGACGGGTTCGGCTTGGTGTCGCCACCCGTCCGGCCGCCCGAGGACGTGGTCGTGGACGGCCCGGGGCGCTCCGTTCCCGGTGTGCCGGTGCGGTCCTGGGTGGAGCCGCCGGGGCGTTCGGCGTTCTCGGGGGGCTTGGGGGCGCGCGGAAGGAGCGACTGGAGCGGGGCCACCTCTTGGTCTATGGCGTCGAAGACCGAACTCACCTGGTCGCCCACGTCGGCTAGTTGTACCGGCAGCTTGTCGCGCAGGCTGCTCCATGCCTGGCGGTGCGACTTGGCGAACGACGACAGGGCCTGGATGGAGCCGATGGAGCCGTCGCGCGCGTAGGCACGGCTGAGAAGGCGGTGGCCCTCGCCGGCATCGTGCGTCATGCCGCTCAGCGTGCGCCTGACCTCGCCCAGCTGTTCGTGGTCCAGGTCGGCGGCCCGGCCGCGCTCCATGAGGCGGCGAGCCTCCATGAGGCGGGTCGAAGCCTGGTCGAGATAGATCTCGCCACGGTCGGCGTCGTCGCCGGCCATGGTGAGCTTGACGTCTTCCATGCCTCGCTTCAGCCCGTACAGCGAATCACCCGGCAGGGCGTCGGAACTCGCAGCGGCCACTCCGCTGAAGGCTCCGGCGGCCACACCGACGGTGAGCCCGCCCGCAGCGATGCCCTTCGACCAGCGGGAGCGCGGGCGCAGCTTCCGGAGCGGGGACGCCCGGTGGGTGCCCCGTCCGGTCCGCTGCTCGGGCACCGTAGGGCCCGTTGGCGCGCCGCCCTCGGCGACCATCGCTTCCATGGCGGCGATGAGCTGGGCCCGCTGGACGACTTTGACCTCGGGGTCCAACTCCGGTGACGGCAGCGCGCCGAGACCGTTCGCCAGAGCCAGAAGCCGTACGGCCTCTGAACCTTCGGCCGTTTCTTCGGGCTGATCTGCCGCCGTGCCCTGGGGCGTCTGTGCCTCCAGCGCCTGGGCGAAGGCGTTCGCCCGCCGGTGCGCCGATACGTTCGCGATCACTGGCGGCACCTCCTCTCGTCATGACGATCGACTCCCCTGGGGGTCCGGAAGGTTGCACGCCATGAGCACATCCACACGATCGAGTGAGTGGCTGCGGACATGGCGTGACCGCAGGGAGCCTGCATCCCGCACAACGAGCGTCTCGGCACTTGGGTTACGCGCAGAGGATGATCGGACCACAACGTCATGGAGGGTTGTGAGGGCATCACTGAATGTGACCTCTGTCGGCCGATCGGCGGGCGTGCGCGGGCGCGTGTCGTTGGGTGCAGGTGGACGTGCGCGTGGGTGCGCGGTCAGCGGGCGTCGTCGGGCAGGAGCCGGGCCAGCGTACGGACGGCCCGGTACTGGAGGGTCTTGATCGCGCCCTCGTTCTTGCCCATGACGCGGGCCGTCTCGGCGACCGAGAGGCCCTGCAGGAAGCGCAGGGTCACGCACTCCTGCTGCTGCGGGTTGAGCTTGCGGACGGCTTCCAGGAGGGCCGCGTTCGAGAGGGACTCGAGGACGGAGTCCTCCGGGCTGCGCTCGACCTCGTTGGCGTCGAGCATTTCGCCGGTGGTCACTTCGAGACGGAACCGGCTCGATTTGAAGTGGTCGGCGACCAGGTTTCGGGCGATCGTGACCAGCCAGGCGCCGAAGTCGCGGCCCTGCCAGGTGAAGGTGGAGATGCGGCGCAGGGCGCGCAGGAACGTCTCGCTCGTCAGGTCCTCCGCGGTCGCCTTCCCGCCGACGCGGTAGTAGATGTAGCGGTAGACCGTGTCGCTGTACTGGTCGTAGAGGCGGCCGAACGCATCGGCCTCGCCGGCCTGAGCGCGTTCGACGAGGTCCATCATGCGTGCGCTGTCGCTGTCGGCACTGGGCCGACGGGCGGTGGACGTGCCGGTGCCCGAGCCGGCGCCGCGGCTGCGTCTGCCGACCGCCGCACCGCCGTCGGCCAGGGCATAGCAGGGGCCGACAAGTGCAGGGGTGGCAAGGGCGGGGACGGCGTACGCGGTGGGGACGAAGCCGCGCAAGCGGTCCACGACCGTTGCGCGCAGCGTAGCCAGGCCCGAGGCGTCAACCCCGACGTGTGGGTACACGGGACTCCCAGAGGCAGAGCTTCCAACACGTTCAGTGCTAGACCGGTCACTCGTCGTGCTGACGGGTGGGGTCCGGTATGCGTCTGAGGAGAATAACGCTTCGTACAGGCAGCACTACACCCAGTTGCTAAAATCATCGATTCCGTCGCTTCTGTTACGTCTAGGCGGCGGTTCGAGTAGCAGTTCGTGATCAGTTGTTGACTGGATCACTTCGTAATCTGCGTGATTGCTGGATGCGTTGTGCCCGAGTGGAAGTGACGGGACTGGCGGGAGCCGGGGGAGGGTAGGGACCCGGGATTGCGCGTCGCCCGCCGGGCCCCGTCGCGGCCGGTGCGGGACGCCGTCAGCGGCGGCGGCGGTGCAGGGCCATGGCGGCGGCGGTGCCGCCGGCGATGGCGCCGACGCCGGCGGCCGCCGGGATGCCGACCTTGGCGGCCTTGCGGCCGGTCCGGTAGTCGCGCAGCCGCCACTCGCGTTCGCGGGCGTACCTGCGCAGCTTCGCGTCGGGATTGATCGCGTACGGATGTCCTACGAGCGAGAGCATCGGGATGTCGTTGTGGGAGTCGCTGTACGCCGCGCAGCGGGCCAGTTCCAGCCCCTCGGCGGCGGCCAGGGCGCGAACCGCCTCGGCCTTCGCGGGGCCGTGCAGGGGCTCGCCGACGAGCTTGCCCGTATATACGCCGTCGACGGACTCGGCGACCGTGCCCAGGGCGCCGGTCAGGCCGAGGCGGCGGGCGATGATCGTGGCCGTTTCGACGGGGGCGGCGGTGACCAGCCAGACCTTCTGGCCCGCGTCCAGGTGGGCCTGGGCGAGGGCGCGGGTGCCGGGCCAGATGCGCTCGGCCATGTACTCGTCGTAGATCTCCTCGCCGATGGACATCAGCTCGGAGACGCGGTGGCCCTTCACGATGGACAGCGCGCTCTCGCGGGCGTCCTGCATGTGTTCGGGGTCCTCGACGCCGGCGAGGCGGAACCAGGCCTGCTGCCAGGCGAAGCGGGCCAGCTCCTGGCGCTGGAAGAACTTCCGCTTGTAGAGGCCGCGCCCGAAGTGGAAGATCGCGGCGCCCTGCATGACGGTGTTGTCGAGATCGAAGAAGGCGGCGGCCCGGTCGTCACCGACGACGGGGAACGCGGGCTCCGTCGTTTCGGTTCTGCCGGACGCCGCCGCTTCGAGTTCTTCCTGCTCCAGCGACGTCTTGCGTGCTGCCTCGGCTGCTGCCTCTCCCGCCAGCACGCTCCGGGCTGTCGCCGAGCGCCTGCGGGGGGTGAGCCATCCCAGTGCGGCCATGTCGTGAGCATAGCCAGTCTGTTCGGTACTTCCGGACCTGCCGGGATGCGGCGGCGTGAACTCTCCGGAACACCGGTGTTACGCGGGCGGAGGGGCCGTGGCCGGTCGGGGGCGGCCCGGCCGGGCGAGAATGGCGTCATGAGTCCCCTGTTGCGACGTACGCATGCCAAGCGGAAGCCCGACGAGCGATTGGTCACGTTGGTCGGCAAGCCGGGCTGTCATCTCTGTGACGACGCGAGGGCCGTGGTCAGCGAGGTGTGCGGGGCGCTCGGGGTGCCGTGGGAGGAGAAGGACATCACGCAGGACGAGGAGTTGAACCGGGCGTACTGGGAGCAGATCCCGGTCGTCCTGGTCGACGGGGAGCAGCACACCTTCTGGCGTGTGGACGCCGGGAGGCTGCGCAAGGAGCTCGGGGGCTGAGCGGCTGGGGCGCGGGGCCGGGCGGCTGAACCGGAGAGCGGCGCCGGGGTGACCGACAGGCAGCTAGCATCATGGGCGATTTGAGCGGTCTCGGGGGCGTAGTCGTGAGGAGTGTGTACGGTTTTGCCCCCTTCGGATCTTCAACGAGCCCGAACGGTCCGTGGTTCCGTAATTGGCCGGGCGGCATGCGTGACCCCGGTCACTTTGGGCGGACAAAACGGACACCATCTTTGTGCACGCGTTCACAAAGGCATAGCCTGCTTGCGACGGGGCGGTCTTGGTACATACGGCCGCCTGCAGCCCCGCTCATCCCGCAGGAGCACCGTGGCAACTGGCCGAAATCACCGACCGGCGACCCGTAGCCGAGGCATTCCCGAGGCCACCGTCGCCCGACTTCCGCTGTATCTGCGTGCCCTGACGGCGCTCTCCGAGCGCTCGGTCCCCACGGTGTCCTCCGAGGAGCTCGCCGCCGCGGCCGGGGTCAACTCGGCGAAGCTGCGCAAGGACTTCTCGTACCTCGGGTCCTACGGGACGCGTGGGGTCGGGTACGACGTCGAGTACCTCGTCTACCAGATCTCCCGCGAGCTGGGACTCACCCAGGACTGGCCGGTCGTCATCGTCGGCATCGGTAACCTCGGCGCCGCGCTCGCCAACTACGGCGGCTTCGCCTCCCGCGGCTTCCGCGTCGCCGCGCTCATAGACGCCGACCCCGCCATGGCGGGCAAGCCGGTCGCCGGGATTCCCGTCCAGCACACCGACGATCTCGAGAAGATCATCAGTGACAACGGCGTCCACATCGGCGTGATCGCCACCCCCGCCGGTGCCGCCCAGCAGGTCAGCGAGCGACTCATCGCCGCCGGTGTGACCTCGATCCTCAACTTCGCGCCAACCGTTCTGTCGGTGCCGGACGGGGTCGACGTTCGCAAGGTCGACCTCTCCATCGAGCTCCAGATCCTCGCCTTCCACGAGCAGCGCAAGGCCGGCGAGGAAGCCGCCGCCGTGGCCGGCGCGGCGGGCGACGTCGTGACGCCGCCCCCGCTGCGGGCGGGCGCGGCCGCGAGCCGGAAGGGACCCGACGGGGACGTTCCCGCCGTGATGCCGGCATGAGTCTTCTGGTAGTCGGGCTGAGTCACCGCAGCGCTCCGGTCAGTGTGCTGGAGCGGGCGTCGCTGACCGCCGAAGCGCAGGCCAAGCTCCTCCAGGACACGCTCGCCTCGGAGCCGGCGGTCGAGGCCGCCGTGCTCGCGACCTGCAACCGCATCGAGCTGTACGCCGACGTGGACAAGTTCCACGCCGGTGTCGCCGAGCTGTCCACGCTCCTCGCACAGCACAGTGGTGTGGGGCTCGAAGAGCTCACTCCTTATCTGTACGTCCACTACGAGGACCGCGCCGTCCACCACCTGCTGTCGGTGGCGTGCGGGCTCGACTCGATGGTCGTCGGCGAGGGGCAGATCCTCGGCCAGATCAAGGACGCGCTCGCCCTGGGGCAGGAGCTCCACACCGCGGGTCGGCTCCTCAACGACCTCTTCCAGCAGGCGCTGCGCGTCGGCAAGCGGGCGCACTCGGAGACCGGCATCGACCGGGCCGGCCAGTCGCTCGTCACCTTCGGCCTCGAACAGCTCGCCGCCGGCAGCGGAATTCCGGTCGCCGAGTGGGCCGCGGGCAAGCGGGCGCTGGTGATTGGCGCGGGCTCGATGTCCTCGCTGGCCGCGGCGACGCTCGTACGCACCGGAGTGGCCGAGGTCGTCGTCGCGAACCGCACGCAGGCGCGGGCGGAGCGGCTGGCGGAGATCCTCGGCGAGGCCGGCGGCGTCGCGCGCGCCGTGCCGATGGGCGATGTGGCACGTGAACTGACACGAGTCGACGTGGTCGTGTCCTGCACGGGCGCGACGGGCCTCGTACTGACGGCCGAGCATGTCGCCGGTGCGCTCGGGCTGACGGTGGACCGTGCCACGGCCGCTTCCGGGGCTGGGAGTGGTGCGGGGGCGAGCGCCGGTGCCGGTGAGCCTGCGGGCTGCCCGGAGCCGAGCGAGGCCCCCGCCGTACCCGCCGCCCGGCAGGGCGCCGACTCCATGGAGCAGCACGGCGCGTGGGCCGACAACGGCACCGCCGCCGCTCAGACCCGTACGCGCGAGCAGGTCGGTGTGCGCGGAGGTGCGCCCGTACGGCTCGCCCTGCTCGACCTCGCCATGCCCCGCGACATCGACGGCGGCGTACACCGGCTCGACGGCGTACGGCTGGTGGACATCGAGTCGCTGGCCGAGGCTTCCGCCGACGCGCCCATGGCCGCCGATGTGGACCAGGTGCGGACCATCGTGTCCGACGAGGTCGCGGCCTTCGGCGCCGCCCAGCGCGCCGCGCAGATCACGCCCACCGTCGTCGCCCTGCGCAGCATGGCGGCGGACGTGGTGAGCAACGAGGTCGCCCGGCTCGAGGGCCGGCTTCCCGGACTGGACGACAAGCAGCGCGCGGAGATCACGCAGACTGTGCGCCGCGTCGTCGACAAGCTCCTGCACGCGCCCACCGTGCGGGTCAAGCAGCTCGCCAGCGAGCCCGGCGGCGCCGGGTACGCGGACGCGCTGCGCGAACTCTTCGACCTCGACCCGCAGACGGTCGCCGCCGTCAGCCGGGCCGACCTGAACGACACCCCTGACGGTGGGAATAGAGGGCGGGCATGACTACAGATGCCTTGAAGCTGGGGACCAGGCGCAGCAAGCTCGCCATGGCCCAGTCGGGACACGTCGCCGAGGCGGTGCGCCGCATCACGGGGCGCCCCGTCGAGCTGGTGGAGATCACCACGTACGGAGACGTCTCGCGGGAGCAGCTCGCGCAGATCGGCGGTACGGGCGTTTTCGTCACGGCACTGCGGGACGCGCTGCTGAGGGGAGAAGTGGACTTCGCCGTCCACTCCCTGAAGGACCTGCCGACCGCCCAGCCGGACGATCTGACGCTGGCCGCCGTGCCGAAGCGGGAGGACCCGCGTGACGTACTGGTCGCGCGCGACGGTCTGACGCTGGCGCAGCTGCCGGCCGGGTCCCGGGTGGGCACCGGATCGCCGCGCCGCATGGCGCAGCTCAACGCGTACGCGCGCGTCCACGGTCTCGACATCGAGACCGTGCCGATCCGCGGGAACATCGACACTCGTGTCGGATATGTACGGAGCGGGGAACTGGATGCGGTGGTTCTGGCCGCCGCCGGCCTCAACCGCATCGGCAGGACCGACGAGGTGACCGAGTTCCTCGCGGTCGACGTCGTCCTGCCCGCCCCCGGCCAGGGGGCACTGGCAGTCGAGTGCGCCGCCACGCGCGTCGAACTCGCTGCCGCGCTCGCCGAGCTCGACGACCCGTACACACGGGTCGCCGTGACCGCCGAGCGATCCCTGCTCGCCGCCCTGGAGGCCGGTTGCAGTGCACCTGTGGGTGCACTGGCCGACCTGCTGGCCGACGGACAGGTTGTCAACGAAATGCGCCTGCGCGGTGTCGTCGGTACCCCCGACGGTGCCGAGCTGGTGCAGCTGTCCACCACCGGTCCCGTACCCACGTCGCACAACGACGCGATCACTCTCGGACGCGAACTCGCGGACGAGATGCTCGCGAAGGGTGCGGCCGGTCTTATGGGGGAGCGAGCACAATGAGCCCCACCACCACCTCTACGTCAGTACCTTCGGCGTTCGCCGCATCCGGGCACGTCACTTTCCTCGGCGCCGGTCCCGGTGACCCTGGTCTGCTGACGCTGCGCGCCGTCGAGGCGCTCGCGAGCGCGGATGTGCTGATCGCCGAGCCACATGTGCTCGATGTCGTACGTACGCATGTCAGGGCGGGCGTAAGCACGCCGCAGCTGACGGTGGTTGACGACGCGTCAACAGCCGCCGGTATCCCCGCTATCAGGGATGCGGTCAATCTTGTCATGGAGGCCGCGCGGGGCGGCAGGCGGGTCGTGCGTGCGATCGCCGGCGATCCCGGCCTCGACGGGAACGCCGGCGAGGAGATGCTCGCCTGCGCCGCCGAGGGCATCCCCTTCGAGGTCGTTCCCGGTGTCGCGTCCGCGGTTGGTGTGCCGGCGTACGCCGGTGTGCCGCTGCGCGACGGGCGGGGCGCCGACGTGCGCTTCATCGACGCCCGGAGCGCCGACGACAGATGCTGGTCCGAGGTCGGGGCCAGCGATGCGACCGCTGTTGTTTCCACGACGCTGGACGCTGTCGCGGCGGCCGCGGGTGAGCTCGTCTCGGCGGGGCGCAAGCCCGATACGCCGTTGAGCGTGACTGTGGCCGGTACGACGACGCGGCAGCGGACGTGGAACGCGACGCTCGGTACGGTCGCCCAGGTCCTGAAGCAGGCGAAGGTGCTGCCTTCGCCCGACGGCCACCAGCCCGTCATAGCCGTGGTCGGTGAGCGCAGCGCCGCTGCTCAGCGTGAGCAGTTGTCGTGGTTCGAGTCGAAGCCGCTGTTCGGGTGGCGGGTGCTGGTTCCGCGTACGAAGGAGCAGGCGGCGTCGCTCTCCGACCAGCTTCGGTCCTACGGAGCCGTGCCGCACGAGGTGCCGACGATCGCCGTCGAGCCGCCCCGGACCCCGCAGCAGATGGAGCGGGCGGTCAAGGGACTCGTCACGGGACGGTACGAGTGGATCGCCTTCACCTCGGTGAACGCCGTGAAGGCTGTCCGGGAGAAGTTCGAGGAGTACGGGCTCGACGCTCGTGCCTTCGCGGGGATCAAGGTCGCCGCTGTGGGCGAGCAGACGGCCGCCTCGCTGGTCGAGTTCGGCGTGAAGCCGGATCTCGTGCCGAGCGGGGAGCAGTCGGCGGCGGGGCTGCTGGAGGACTGGCCGCCGTACGACCCGGTTTTCGACCCGATCGACCGTGTCTTCCTGCCGCGGGCCGACATCGCGACGGAGACGCTGGTCGCCGGGCTGATCGAGCTCGGCTGGGAAGTCGACGACGTCACGGCGTACCGGACGGTGCGGGCTTCGCCGCCGCCTGCGGACACGCGTGAGGCGATCAAGGGCGGTGGGTTCGACGCCGTGCTGTTCACGTCGTCGAGCACGGTGCGGAATCTGGTGGGTATCGCCGGTAAGCCGCACAACGTGACCGTGATCGCGTGTATCGGGCCTGCGACGGCGAAGACGGCCGAGGAGCACGGCCTGCGGGTGGACGTCCTTTCGCCGGAGCCGTCGGTGCACAAGCTGGCGGAGGCGCTCGCGGCGTTCGGTACGCAGCGGCGCGAGGCGGCGATCGAGGCCGGCGAGCACGTGACGCGGCCGAGTGAGCGGCGTCCGGGGTCGCGGCGGCGGCGGACCACTTAGGCGTCGCGTGGCGTGGCGTGGCGTGGCGTCGCGTGGCGTCGCGTGGCGTCGCGCGCGTGGCCCTGCGGGGATGTGGCGCTGCGTGGGTGTGGTGTGAGGGGTGCGGGGGTCTGGGGTTCGTCCCAGGCCCCCGCGCCTTTTGCGTCGTGCGACTGAGCGGTGGGGGCGTGTGGGCGGTGTGGGCGGTGGGGGCGTGTGGGCGGTGTGGGGTTGTAGGCGGTGTGGGCGGTGTGGGGATTTGTGCCGACGGGGTGACGGTAAAAGGGGTCGTTGCGGCGGCGTAGCGTGTTTGCATGACTGTGTATGGATCCTTTCCCGGAGCCCGGCCCCGTCGGCTGCGTACCACCCCCGCGATGCGGCGCATGGTCGCCGAGAACCGGCTGCACCCTGCCGATCTGATCCTTCCGGCGTTCGTACGCGAAGGCATCGGCGAGCCCGTGGCCATCTCGGCCATGCCGGGCGTTCAGCAGCACACGCTGGAGACGCTGCGCAAGGCGGCCGTCGAGGCGGTGGAGGTGGGCGTCGCCGGCATCATGCTGTTCGGCGTCCCGGCTGATGAGAAGAAGGACGCGGCGGGGACGGCGGGGACCGACCCGGACGGGATCCTTCAGGTCGCGCTGCGCGAGGTGCGGGCCGAAGTGGGCGACGACCTCGTGATCATGTCCGACCTGTGCCTGGACGAGTACACCGATCACGGGCACTGCGGCGTCCTGGACGCGGACGGGCGAGTCGACAACGACGCGACGCTGGAGCGGTACGCCGAGATGGCGCAGGTCCAGGCGGACGCGGGGGCGCACGTGGTGGGTCCCAGCGGAATGATGGACGGCCAGGTCGGCGTGATCCGCGACGCGCTGGACACGATCGGCAAGGAGGACGTGTCGATCCTGGCCTACACCGCGAAGTACTCGTCCGCCTTCTACGGTCCGTTCCGCGAGGCGGTCGGGTCGTCGCTGCGGGGCGACCGGAAGACGTACCAGCAGGACCCGGCGAACCTGCGGGAGTCGATGCGCGAGCTGGCGCTGGATCTGGACGAGGGCGCCGACATGGTGATGGTGAAGCCGGCCGGGCCGTACCTGGATGTGCTGGCGAAGGTCGCGGAGGCCGTGGACGTGCCGGTCGCGGCGTACCAGATCAGTGGCGAGTACGCGATGATCGAGGCGGCGGCGGAGCGGGGCTGGATCGACCGGGACAAGGCGATCATGGAGTCCCTGCTGGGCATCAAGCGCGCCGGCGCGAACATGATCCTGACGTACTGGGCGACGGAGGTCGCGCGCCGGATTGGGCGGCGGGGGTAGGGCGGCGGGGGTAGGGCGTCGGGGGCAGGGCGCCGGGACGGGGCGTGGGTCCCGGGGGGTATGCGTACCGCAGGAACCACGGGTTGTTTGAGGGGGTTTCGGGTCGTCCCTGGGCGCTTGAGTGTCGGTGGGCCGGGGTGGCGCGTCAAGGGCGCTCCTGCGTCGCGTCGCTGCGCGATGGGCCTG
>NZ_JBSHNE010000074.1:0-18103 GCF_053646035.1 Streptomyces sp. NPDC055287
CCGGACACCCAGCACGCGGCTTCGTTCACCGTACGCAGGGTCGCCGACAGCGCGGCGGCCTGCTCGGCCTCCGGCAGCAGCTTCACCTGCGTCACGATTTTCATACCCGTGACCGTAGCATTGATCTATGTCACCACGCTGGGAGTCAAACCCCAATATCCGCAGGGCCGTTCGGTCGTCTATACCCTCCACGCGCACTTGGTCTTCACACCCAAATACCGGCGCGGGCCGTTCACGCACGAGATCCTGCGCCGCTGTGAGGAAGTCATGCGGGCCGTCTGCGCCGATTTCGAGGCAGAGCTCGTCGAGTTCAACGGCGAATGCGATCACGTGCACCTCCTGGTGCACTACCCACCGAAGGTTGCCCTCTCCCGGCTGGTCGGCTCACTCAAAGGCGTGTCGGCCCGTCGCCTCCGGCAGGAATTCCCCGAGCACATCCGCAAGTACCTGTGGGGCTCACACTTCTGGTCCCCGTCTCTACTTCGCGGCCTCCTGCGGCGGTGCCCCGCTCGCGGTGGTGAAGGAGTACATCGAGAACCAGAAGCGACCCGGCTGAGGGCAACAGTGCATACCCGTGCTCCGGTACGGGTCAGAGCAGTCCAGAGAAGCGATTCCTCCCGGCCCTGAAGGGCCGGGGCTCCTCGCTAGATCCCGCTGAAATTCCGCCGGTTCCCATCACCCATGCGCGGGTGGGGCCTGGATCCGGGATGGCGTGGGCGTGTAGGGGTGCGCACGGGGCAATGCGGCGTTTTCAGCGGGCGGCGTTGCCGGGGGTGATCAGGCCGGTTTCGTAGGCGAAGATGGCGGCCTGGGTGCGGTCGCGTAGTTGCAGTTTGCGTAGGATGCGGCCGAAGTGGGTCTTGACCGTCTCTTCGGAAACGACCAGTTTCTGGGCGATTTCGGCGTTGGACAGGCCCTGGGCCACGTGTGCGAGGACTTCGGTCTCGCGGTTGGTGAGGGCGTCGACGCGCACCCCGGTCGGCCGCTTGGCGGCGGGGCTCACACGGGAGAACTCCGCGATGAGCCGTTTGGTGATGTCCGGGGCCAGAAGGGCTTCGCCCCGGGCCAGTACTCGTACGGCTTCCGCGAGCTGGACTCCGGAGGCGCTTTTGAGGAGAAATCCGGAAGCCCCAGAGCGCAGCGCCTCGTACACATATTCGTCGAGGTTGAAGGTGGTCAGGATGAGGATCTTCGTTGCTGTGCCAGGGCGGGAGGCGATCTGGCGGGTGGCCTCGATGCCGTCCATGCCCGGCATCCGGATGTCCATCACGATCACGTCGGGTGTCAGTTCTCCGGCCCGCTCGACGGCCTGAGCGCCGTCTTCGGCGGTGGCGACGACTTCGATGTCGGGCTGGGCGCCGAGCAGGATGGAGAAGGCTTCCCGGACCATGGCCTGGTCGTCGGCGATGACTACGCGGATGGCCACTGGTCGATCTCCTTGCTGGTGGCGGGCGAGGCGGGGTCGGGCAGGGTGGCGGTGACCTCGTATCCGCCGTCGGTGGTGGGGCCGATGGCCAAGTCGCCGCCGAGCATCGCGGTGCGCTCCCGCATGCCGGTGAGGCCGTGCCCGGATCCGGGCGAGGTGCCGGCCGGAAGCGTGGCAGGGCCGTTGAGGACGCGCAGGCACAGAGCGTCCCGCGTATAGGTGAGTTCGATGCTTGTCCCGGCTCCGGGGGCATGGCGCAGGACGTTGCTGAGGGCTTCCTGAATGATGCGGTAGGCCGACAGTTCCACGCCCGGCGACAGCGGGCGGACCGTGCCTTCGATCCGGATGGTGGCGTGCAGACCGGCGGCGCGCACGCTGCCGAGGAGCGCATCGAGCTGTGCGAGGGAGGGCTGCGGGCTGGTGCCGGTCGTGCTGTCGTCGGCATCCGATCGCAGCAGGCCAAGCAAGTGACTCAGTTCAGCCAGCCCCTCCAGCGCGGTGGTGCGGATCGAGGCCAGCTCGGTGACCAGCTCCGGTGGGGGGTTCTGCACCCGGTAGGGCGCGGCATCGGCCTGGATGGAGATGAGCGACATGTGGTGGGCCACGACGTCATGCAACTCGCGCGCGATCCGGGTGCGTTCCTCCAGGACGGTGCGCAGCGCCCGTTCTTGGGCGGTGGCGGCGATCTGCTTGGTGAGGCGTGAATGGTCCTGGCGGCGGCCGCGGGCCACGGCACCGATGAGCACGGCCAGACCGAACAACGAAAGCGCCCCGACGATCACCTTCCATGAGTCGACAGCGCAGCCGGACAGCTTCAGGATCACAGCCAGCAGGGCGCTCAGTACCGCCGCGGTGACTGCGGACAACAAGTACACCCGCAGCGTGAGGAGGAAGAGGACGCCCGCGTGCACCATCCACACGTAAAGCTGCCCGTCTTGGGCAGGCGGATACTCCAGCGTGATGCCGGTGAGGACTGCCATCGACAGCCACCAGGCGGGTGCCGGCCACCGCAGTGCGACCACCAGCGTGGCCGCATCCGCGATTCCCATGACCGGGGCCGTCATGTCGGCCGCCGCGGCCATCAGGGTTGCGGTGAGGCACACCAGGATGTGGGGCAGCCAGCGCAGCCAGCGGGGCCAGGCCAGCGGTGGCATGGGACGGGCGCATGTGGTGACCAGGTCGGCTCGCAAGATGCGCAGGCCAGTAGCCGTGTTGACCGTGTAAGGGAGGGTGGGGCGGTCCGCCGTGGGGACGGTCGTCTCAGGCACGCGATCATTGTCGGACATCGTGAGTACTCCGGTGGGGTCCGCAAGTCAGGCGTGCAGCAATCGTGCCGGGCCCGGGCCCGAGCCCGGGCTCACGGTGCACGGCCGAAGGCCGAACAGGTGCGTGCCGCTCCGGGGCAGGCGCAAGCGGCATCCACAGGAGCGTGCGAGCCGGATGGCCAGCAGACCCCGGCGCGGCTGGGCAGATCGGTTTCTGCACGCCCATGACACTTCCCTTCCAGATGGTCGCCAGAGCGACGCTACGGCGGAACTTCCTGGTCAGCATCCTGCTGGAGAGCCATATCCGATGTAGCTCCCCAGGGGGACGAGGGTGACACGGCGACGTATCGGGGGCCTGGCCCCCGTACCGTCTCGGGGCTACAGCGCAGGTGCCCCCTGTGGTGGGACGCGGGCTACGAGGGCGGGTTCGTAGCGTCGTTGCCGGAAGCCGCTCATGGCTTCGTGCCTGAGGAAAGCCCGGGGATGTCGCCGGATCGGCTGACCGAGCAACACCCCGACCTGCGACCGGGCGCGGCAACGGGCGGGTGAACGCCCCCAGAGGCGCGCGCACGCGAAGGAGCCGCAAGCGGTGGCTGCAGACAAGGGCCCCTGGGATCAGCCCGCGGAGGCGTGGTTCGGCGTGCTGATCTTCCCGGTTCTGCGGTTCACCCGGCGGCGCTTGAGCTCGATGACCCGGGCTGCTGACCCGGAGCAACTGACCTCCGACGAGTTTGAGGAAGTCTGGGGCCCTGCCCGTCGGCAGATCGCAGCCCGGCTCTGGGCATCATCACGGCATGGCCCCAACTCTTCCCCGCACGATCCGGGCAGTCGACACCGAACAGCTCCTCGACCTGGAGAGGGAGGCCGGTGCATACGGCTTCAGCCAGCGGCTTCCGGTCGACTGGCTTCGGGACCACCTCGCTCCCGGAGCGACGCACTACTTGTTCCCCGCACTCGTGCATCACCTCCGTCACCGCCCCGAGGTGTCGCCGCACTGGAGATGCGAACTGCTGCTGACGGCCCCGAGCGGCGAGCAGTTCTTGAGCCTGCTCGACGTGCTCCCCGCCACGTTCAGCAAGCTCCCGGAGACCTTGGACGCCACGTTCAAGACGGACATCGCAAGCCGCATGGAGCGGGCACCAGCCCAGCGTGAGTGGGCAGAAGCAGCTGGTCGACTGCCGAAGTCGACCCTGAAGAAATGCCACGAGCCTGAGACACCAGACGGGGAAACGGGCTGAGACAGCCCAGAGAGCCCCTGGTCAGGGCGACGGCCTATGTCACGGGCCGCGAGATCCTACAGCGCGCGAGGCGGGCGCCCAGCAGTGCCCGCTGCGGGCGTCATCGGCCAGCTGCCTACCTCTGAGCAGCCGGGGGCTACATCGCTGGTGGAAGTGTCATACAACGGCGATAGCTTGCCGCTATGGCTGACATCTTTGAGCTCTCAATCGTCCTGAACTTGCGGGACAGTCTGTTGGACGAAGAGGTCGCAGAGCTTCGGTGGCATCTCGGGCTGGGCGACAAGCCGAAGACTCTCCGCCTCGTGCCCGCGTTTCCGATCGTGGTGGAGGACGACTGCGGCGAGCTCGTCACAGAGGACCATCCTGTTCCTCTGCTTGGCCGACACGGCGAGGCATGGAAGGTAGACGGAGCACTCGTGTCGGTGCTTCTGCGCCCTGAGGACGCCCGTCACGGGTCATGGGCCCTGACCGTTCGGCAGGAGATCCACCCGGATGAGTTCGACCGCACTGGTGAACTGCTCAGGTGGCTGGCTACCAAAGCCGATGACCGGCACCGTTCCTCCGGTACGGTCCACCTGGGCTGGACCAGGTTCTGCGAGTCGGACCGGTACGAGCCCTTGGTGGTTCGAGACGACCAGGTCGTGTGGCCGTAGAGCCCCGGCTGCGCCCCCACCGCTGGACAGCCTCCGCGTATGCGGGGGTCGGCTCTTGCACGAGACGGCGGATTGCACGGTTGCTCCGAAGCACGGCGGCAGGAACGCCAGGCGCAGCCGCTGACCAGCACGTAGATGGTCGCCGCGGAAACCGCCTCATCATCGATGTTCGCGACCCCACCGCCTTGCGGACGCCCCGCGCCGGCGGCAGCAACGGCCTCGCCCACCCGAACATCGTCACCGTCCACGACTTCGGCTCCACGACGCACAACGGGCAGACGTGCGCCTACCTGGTGATGGAGCTCCTGCCCGGAAGACCGCTCAGCGCCGCCCTGGACGCCGGGAGTCTGCCCATGGCCAAGGCCCTGTACGTCACTGCCTGCGTCGCGGACGCCCTGGAGGCCGCCCACGACGCGGGCCTGACGCACCGGGACATCAAACCGTCCAACATCATGATCAGGTCCAACGGCAAGGCGACGGTCGTGGACTTCGGTATCACCAAGGGCACGACGGCCAGCGGAAGGCACCACCACCGGTGTCCTGATCGGCACCCCGGCCTACGTACCCGAAGCACTGTCCGGCACCTTCGACCACCGCTCCGACCTGTACTCACTCGGGTGCGTGCTCTACGAATGACCCGCCGCTGACGTGCCCGCCGGAGAGATGGCCGCAGCATTGCGACCACCTCCCCGGGGACTGTTGCCGCCCGCCGCCCGCCGCTCACCTGCGTCTCACGCGAGCGATGTACCCGCATCTGAGGAGGAGCCAGTGAGGACGCTGAGGGCCCTTGTGGCTGTGGCGACTACCTGCGGCCAGCAGGGGGAGGCAAGGAACTCTGCGTCGGTCGCTTCCCGTCCGACTTGGCTCAGCGTGTTGCCCAGTACGTCTGCCAGCGTTTTCATCACCCGTACCTCGGCCTCGGAGGTGAGGGTGTACCCCAGGGCGGCCTCGGGGTCAGCCAGAACGGTGGTGTCGTCGTAGAGGACATTCACATTGAGTGTGAAGTCGTCGTAGTAGTCCGGATGCGGGTAGTCCCGATCGATCCAGACCCGTTTTTGGTAGCCAGTGTCCGACAGGGCGCGGAGCGCGCTAATGATCTCGGCGCGCATCTCGGGCAGCTTGACCCGCTCAACCGTCACGGCTTGTTCCACTCCTTCCACTTCAGCCACTCTTCCAAGGGAATATGTGACGCGCGGGCGTTCTCCTTGATCGATCCTGACGCCATTGCCCTTGCCGTCGTTCCAGCGGTACCCGATACCCTTGTTGTTGAGCTGTTCGAAATCTTTCAGCGAAGCCGGCACCTTGTCGTATGCCTCGCGCGCCATCCACCCATCGATCTTTCCGGTGGCCTTCTCGGCCTTCATGGCGTCGGTCAGCTCGTCGGCCTTGATGAGCCCCTTGCCGGCCTTCATCCACCGCAGGAGCACCACAGACCCGAGGAGCCGGTCCGTCGGCGTCAGGCGTTCGCCAGTAGCCATACCCTTGCCGGTGATGGCCTCGATGATTCCCTTGCCGTCCCCGATCCCGGGCACCAGGTCGAGGAGTGCGGAGGCTTTCGCCTGAATGACCTTGTCCTCCAGGGGGGATACCCCGCTGGTGATGTCCTTGAGGGCTGAGAGGTCCAGATCCTTGAAGCTGGGCAGCTCCCTCAGCTTCTGAGCCCCTGCTGCGATTCCTGGGACAGCCTTGTTGACCGCAGCCATTGCCTTGTTGGCCTTCGCGACGCCCTCGTTCGCTTGGTCCATTCCCCTGTTGGCTTGAGCGATCCCCTCGTTGAGTTCGTCCATCCCCTTGTTGGCCTTGGCGATACCCTTGTTCGCCTGCGCCAGGCCGCTATTGACCTGCTTGACGCCTGCGTTCATGCCGTTGAGGGCAGCGTCCATCTGCGCGAAGCCCTTGTTCATGTCATCCAGGGCCTGATGGAGCTCGGGGTCGGCGATGAAGTCAGCGATGCCAGCGACCGCCATGGTGCCGTAGTAGACAGCCCGACTGAGGCCCACCGCCGTCTCGACTGCGTGGCCCAAGTCAAGGCTGATGGACTGAAACTTCTTCTCAGCTTCCCGTTCCAGGCGGGCGATCTCCGCTTTTGCTTCCGGCGAAACCTTGTCGCTCGACCGCAGCTTCCCGGCCGCCACGAGGAGATCCACGTACTGGTGGATGTGCTTGGTGACGTCATCGCCCACTGCGGGTTTGCCGCGTCCAGATGTCGCTTGGACGGTCGCATGCGCGACGATGAGGACCACAGGTATCCCGTATATGGAGACCCTGCCGAGTTCGGCCAGACAGGTCAGGCGCTGCGCGAGCGGCGTGTTGTCACATGTGGTCAGGGACGTCTTCTTGGCAGGAGCGGAGGCGACCGCCGCGTTGGCGCCCCTGCCAGCACGAGTGCCAGTGTCGTCGCCAGGGCAACGAGCCTTAACTTCCAGTAGCGCTTCATCAAGCCTCGATCAGTGTGAGGGGTTCCGCGCACCAAACTGGGGGCAAGCAGCAACCAGATGCCACTTTCGCGCTGATGTCTTGATATTCCCCCGTGTGCGCAAAATGATCATAGGCCACACGCGAGGCATGACTCAGCTCCGTCACCCTGCCAAACCTCGCTCGTGAGGTGTCGCAAAAGAGGGGCTCTCGGTCGTCTCGGTAAGGGCGCCTCGGCCCTGCGGTTGGCATCTTAAGGATGAGCGCCGCCAGGCGGCAGCATCAGTACGGCGCAGGCCTTCGTCCGCCGCTGCGAGAGCGCCGCCTCCCTGGAAGGCACCCTGCGCGCCTGGCTGCTCGACCTGGGCAACTCCTGGTGGCACAACGCAGGGGCGGCGCTGCGGCCGCTGCCCAGACCACGGTGCTCTCCCCAGCGACCGCGGCGCCACCATCTGGCAAGTCGCTGCGGAGTTCAACTCCCACCCGTGCCCGCCGTGACCGGCAAGAGGCCCCGTCTCTGCGCCTGGCACGCGCGCCGCGCTACTTCCGGATCCCAGCAGCGCCGATACCGTGCTCCTCGACACCGACCTGCTTCCCCAGGTGAGCTCGCACAGTTCTCACCGATCACGTCCTCTCCGCTGAGGCGGCTGGCAGCTACCCTGCACAGCGCCTCCTTGACGCCACCCGCGCATCGCGGCCGGCACCGCCCTGGCCGCCTGGCCGACCACCGTCGGCCCGACCAGGTGCGCGACGTCGCCTGGCACCGCGCTCGTTGCCCTGCACTTTCCGCGCACCATGCCTGCGCCGGGCCCCTCGATCGGAGCGCCACTTGAGACTGTGCTGCTGCGCACCGAGTCCGTGGGCGACTACCCGCCGGCGCCTGCCATCGGTTTTATGGTCACCGACCAGGACCGCGTCCCGGTCCTGCCCGTCCAGGGCGGTGCCGTAGAGCTCGCGGCCGCGATCGAGCTCGCCGTGTGGCATCCGGGCGTGCCGAGCCTGGATGTCGGGCTGACCCCCAGCTCCAACGAGTCTCTCATCGCCGCGCGGTGACTTGGCCCAGAGCGTGGCAGCCGCCGTGTCCACCGCGGTCACGTCGGTGCGCCAGCAACTGGCACGCGGTCATGCGGGATGTCGCCCGTTGACGAAGAACAGCCCAACCCCCGTCCCGGCCGTCTGGCCTATGGGACCGCGGTTGCGGAGGTGTGCTGACACTGCTGGGGCGACCGGCGATACCCCGTTGTGGCCCTTGGACACGGATGAGGGCGTCGACGCGGTCATGGTCGATGATTTCCGCCGGGGAAATGACGCGAAGCATGGAGGGACACTTTCAGGGATATTCACGCCATCGCCATCGCCATCGCCATCGCCATCGCCACCGCCACCGCCGACCTTCCTCCTCTCCAGCCGGCCCTGAGTTAAATGCCCTGGGCTCTGACCTGGGCAGGACCATCCCCACGTGCGCGGGGAGCAGACAAGGCCTGCTTGACCCTGCTGAGGGTTACCCCGGACCGTTCTCATCCTCTTTCCCGGCCTCCTTCGCGCCGTGGCGGTGCAGATGGGCGGAGGTGATGCTGTCGTCGTAGGCGTGCTGGAGACCGCGGCTGACCGCGTCGCCGTAGCGGTCGGCGATCTGTACGTACGGGGGTGTCGGTGCGGGCGTCGATGCCGTTACCGTCTGAAACAGACCGCCCCTTCGCGCTGCCTCTTGGCGCGGCGATGACGTAGCCCTCGACCCTGACGGACCCTTCGCCACGCCGTCACGCCCACGGCAGGAGCGGCAATCCGCGCGTCATGTCCGCGTTTTGACGTGCGCATCACCTCTGCCACGCTCAGCGCCCCGGCTCGGCGCCATGGCTGTGCCGAGGCGCGCAAGCAGGCAATCCACAGCGACTCGCCAGCCATCGGACCGGCTGACTGGCAGCTCGCTGATGCGCCATGGGCTACCTGCTGCCCGGCCAGGCACTGGGCCGCTCCCGCAACCCGCTTGGAGCCGGCGCCGCGCTTCGCACGCACGGCCTGCCCGTCCTCACCGCACGCAACACCGCGATGATCGAAGCGGTGACCGACCTCCCGCCGATCATCGTCGCCGACATGTTCGGGGTGAACCCGAGCACGGCCAACCGCTGGGCCAGCTACGCCAACGACAGCTGGACCCACTACCTGGCGGCCCGTGACCGCCAGCCCCCCCTGCGCCTTCGTGACAACGGCAGCCAGCGAATGCGGTCCAGGGTGTTACTGAGTGGATGTCAGGAGTTGCGTGGGGTTACCAGGCCGGATTCGTAGGCGAGGACCACGAGCTGGGCGCGGTCGCGGGCGTGGAGCTTGGTCATGGCCCGGTTGACGTGGGTTTTCGCGGTCAGCGGGCTGATCACCATGCGGTACGCGATCTCGTCGTTGGACAGGCCCTGCGCGACCAGTACGACGGCTTCACGTTCGCGGCTAGTCAGTTCTTCCAGCGCCGGCCCCGTGGTGGTGGGGAGCGGCTGGCTGACGTACCGGTTGATGAGCTTGCGGGTGATCGAGGGCGCGAGCAGGGCGTCGCCGCGCGCGGCAACGCGTACGGCGTGCAGAAAATCCTCCGGCACGATGTCCTTGACGAGGAATCCGGCGGCGCCGGCGCGCAGGGCGTTGAAGACGTATTCGTCCAGGCCGTAGTTGGTGAGGATGACGACGTGCACCCCAGCCAGGGCCGGGTCGGCTGCGATGCGCCGGGTCGCCTCGATGCCGTCCATGACCGGCATCTGGATGTCGATGAGCGCGATGTCGGGGACGTGCTCCTTGGCGAGCTCCAGCCCTTCGTTGCCATTGGCGGCCTCGGCCACCACCTCGATGTCGTCCTCCAGGTCGAGGAGCGCACGGAATCCGCTGCGGATGAGCGGTTGATCGTCGACCAGCAGAACCCGGATCACGAGGCTCGCTCCACGGGGAGTTCGGCGTGGACGGTGAAGCCGCCCTCGCTGCGCGGTGCTGCCCGGAGGCGGCCTCCGAGTGCAGTGACGCGTTCGCGCATCCCGAGCAGTCCCATGCCGGGAACCGGGGCGGCGTCCGGCGTGGCCTTGCCGTCGTCATCGACCTGGAGGGCGACGGCGTCCGGGCGGTAGTCGATGCGAACCGATGCCTTGGTCGCGTCCGCGTGGCGGGCGATGTTGGTGAGCGACTCCTGGACGATCCGGTAGACGGTACGGCCCACCGCGGCCGGTACATCGTGCCACTGCCCATCGATCGTCAGCGTGGCCTCCAGACCCGTCCCGCCGGCCCGCTCCACCAGTTCCGGCAGGTGGTCGAGACCGTGCGGCGGGGTCGTGTCGTCGTCGCGCAGGGCCTCCAGGGTTGCCCGGAGCTCCCGGGCCGCCTCACGGCCCGCCTCCCGGATCGCCAGCAGGGCCTCCGGTACTTGTTCGCCGCGCCTTCGGGCCACGTGGACGGCCACTTCGGACTGCACCTTGATGACCGAGATCTGGTGGGTGAGGGAATCGTGCAACTCCCGCGCGATGTGCAGCCGCTCCTCGTCGGCGCGGCGCCGTGCGGTCTCCTCCCGGGTGCGCTCGGCTTCGTCCGCGCGCCGCTCGGCCTGCCGCAGGGCTTCCCCGGCCGCACCGGCCGCGATCAGCCAGGCAATCTCAAGGGCGCCGCGGGCCTGCGCAAATGCTTCGCCCGTGTCGTGCAGGCCCGAGACCAGGGCCGCCAGGGGAAGAGCCGCCAGCACGGCCACGCTCGCTGCCACCGTGACGATGCGGTGTCCGGCCCGCACCGCCGCGTATACCGCGAAGAGGAACGCGACGGCAGCCACGTCGAACCCTGCCGCCTGGTACCCCACCGCGCACAGCCCGGTGACGGCCAGCACGGCAACCGGAGCCCGACGGCCAGCCGCCAGCGCCAGGCCACCGACCACCAGCAACGCGTAGCCGAGCAGGTCAAGGCCGGTGGCGGAGTGCTGCCCGGACAGCCCGGTGACCAGCAGCGCCCCCGCCACACCGACGGCGATCAGCCAGTCTCTGACACCGGCCCGAACGCGGAACCGTCGATTGCTCATGCGCGCACCGTAGCCGGAGGCTGCCGCGGGCGAATCCCGCTCGCGGACGAGCGGCCGACTACCGCACACGCAGTAGCTCCGCGGCGCCTGCCGCGTCCGTGGTAGCGCGAAGTGCCTGCGGCTGCTGGACGACCTGCGGCGGCTCCCGCCGACATGCTCAGACCACATCCAGTCGTGGGAAGAGAAGGAGCACCTTGATGTCCGCTCGTCGCCTGATCGCCGCCGCCCCGGCCGCCCTGCTCGGAGGCCTCGGGCTTGCCACACCAGCGGCAGCGCACGCCTCGGTCCAGCCCATCGCCGCCAGTGTCACCGACTTCAGCCTCGGGCGGCTCGGCGCCACCACCGGTGGGCTGCTGGGGCTGGTCGCCGTGGTCATCGCCGTGCTCGCGCTGACCCGACCCGCCGGTCGCCTCGGCACCGCCAACGGGTCGCTCGGGGCCACAGCTGCCGTGGTCGTGGGGCTGATCGGCATGGCCCTCGGCGGGCTGGTCGCGGCCACCGCCGACGGTGGGCTCGGCACCGGCAACGGGCTGGGCGGCGCCTACGTGGCCCTGCTGCTGGGGCTGGCCGGCGCTGCCCTGGGCGGGCGGGCTCTGAACCGCTCCCGCCGCACCCGTTGACCACCGCGGATCCCTGTTCTGCCGTGGTCACCCCCTGCGGGCGGTCACCGTGCGACGTACCGCATACGCAGCGGCTCCGGCGGCCAGGACAGCGGCGCCGGAGATCACCGACGAGGCCGGCAGGGCGAAGGCGAGGACAAGGCAGCCTGCCAGCCCGACGACCGGGACGATCCGCACCGGTCGGCCCTCTTCCGGGGCGAGGGTCCAGGCGGACGCGTTGGCGATGGCGTAGTAGGCGAGCACCCCAAAGGAGGAGAAACCGATCGCCCCGCGTACGTCGGTGGACGCGGCGAGTACGGCCACTACGGCGCCGACCACGAGTTCGGCGCGGTGCGGCACTTGGAACTTCGGGTGGACGGCGGCCAGGGCATGCGGGAGGTGGTGGTCGCGGGCCATCGCCAGGGTCGTGCGCGAGACCCCGAGGATCAGGGCGAGGAGCGAGCCGAGCGCGGCTACCGCGGCGCCCACCCGTACGACCGGCGCCAGCCAGTCCGCGCCTGCGGCCCGTGCGGCATCCGACAGCGGAGCGGTGGTGTCCGCCAGCCCCTGCGGGCCCAGCACGAGCAGGACGGCGACGGCTACGGCCGCGTAGACGACGAGTGCGATGCCGAGGGCAAGCGGGATGGCCCGCGGGATGGTGCGGGCCGGGTCGCGGACCTCCTCCCCGAGAGTGGCGATGCGGGCATAGCCGGCGAAGGCGAAGAACAGCAGGCCCGCCGCCTGGAGCACCCCGCCGAAGGTCGCGTCGTCACCGATGTCGAGCCGGGCCGCGTCCGCGTCGCCGGAGGTGACTGCGGCGACCACCACTGCGGCCAGCACGGCCAGGACCACGGCGACGATGACGCGGGTGAGCCAGGCGGACTTCTGTACCCCGGCATAGTTGACGGCGGTCAGCGCCACCACGGCGGCGACCGCGACGGCGTGCGCCTGACCGGGCCACACGTACGAGCCGACGGTCAGCGCCATGGCCGCACAGGAGGCGGTCTTGCCGACCACGAACGCCCATCCGGCGAGGTAGCCCCAGAACTCGCCCAGCCGCTCCCGCCCGTAGACGTAGGTACCGCCGGAGGCGGGGTACCGGGCGGCCAGGCGCGCCGAGGACATCGCGTTGCAGTACGCCACCACCGCTGCCAGCGCCAAGCCGAGCAGCAGCCCCGACCCGGCCGCACCGGCCGCCGGAGCCAGGGCAGCGAAGATCCCCGCCCCGATCATCGACCCCAGGCCGATCACCACGGCGTCGAACACACCCAGGTGCCGCTTCAACTCGCTTGTGCCCGAAGGCCCCGAAACCGCGCCCATCACTCGCTCCCCAACGACACTCCGGCAGATGTACCGGCGCACCGTATAGGAACAAGGTGACGGGACAGGAACCGCACCCGGATGGGCAGAGACGGTGCTACCCGGCCCTGGAGGAATAGCGCAGCCTACAAATACCGCCCCTCCACCAGTGCGGGGACTCGGTGGAGCCTGCCGAGTACCGGGTGAGTGCGCACTCCGGAATACGTACGGCCCGTGGACGGCGTCTCACCGAGTACCAGGAGCCGCCCTCGCGAGTGGACCAGGCGCTGGGTGGGCTTGTTCCACTTCGCCGTTCCCGGAACGTTCCCGGAGGCAGGTGACACACGGCGATCGTGAGACCGGTTTCGGCGGCAAGCCGGGCGAGTTCGAGTTTCCAGGCCCGGGTGCGGTAGCCGTTGGAGCCGCCCGCGTCAGCGGTGATCAGAAGCCGCGCCGCCCTCGGGTAGGCGTTGCCGCCCTGGCCGTGCCACCAGCGGCGGACTGACTCCACCGCGAACGCGGCGGTGTCGTGATCATGCCGACGTTGACCCAGCCGTTATTGGCTGCGATGTCGTAGACCCCATAGGGAACGGCCTTGCCCAGCTGCGCGTCGGCGAAGTCGTGGACACCCACCAGCACCGGACTACCGGCCGGCCGCCACTGCACACCCACCACTGCCGCCACGTCATCAAGACGGCGTTCACCGCCGGGGGAGACCGGGGCGTTCCCGGCCCCCGCCGCGTCTACCGGTTCTTCATGCAGACCGCCGAGGGCCGCACCTACCGGTTCCTGGTCCGCGCCCCCTCCCAGCCGAAGGCATACGACCTGGCGCGCGCCTGGTGGCAGGGCACACCCAGCCCGGACGGGTTCACCGGCGGCCGCCTGGAAGACGGCGACCGCATCGACTTCCTCACCCGCGAGGGCGCCCGCGACATGCCGCTTCTGACCCACCCCGACCCGATCGCCGACCCCGTCTGACACCCACCCCCGGCCCGGGCCCCGACACCCGCGACACGGTGCCGGGCCCGCCGCGTTCCCGCCCCTGCCACCCTCGCCGGACAACAGCCGCCGGCCGCTTGCCCGCATAACCCGCCACGCCACCAAGTGCTCCGCGGCGCGGCTGAACGCCGCGCTTCCACCCCACCTACGACACCTGCCGGGACGCGCCAGACGTCACCAGATGCCCGCCGAAACAGAGACACTGTGGCCCCCAGGCCCCAGTGAGGGCGGGGGATACCTGGGCTTCCCCGCTTGGTGTTCACGTGGGGGAGCTGCGATCTGCGAGCGGTGCGTCACCCTGGGTCGCCGCTGCGGCCGGGCCGACCTGCGCTGGACCTGCGCACACTGGAAACATGCACGGAATGACCGTCGGCGACACGGCGGAGCGTGAGGATCTACTCGCTGCAGCCGTCGTCGAAGCCGTCGAAGGAACCAGCGCCTACGCAGGGAGCATCTTTCTCCGCTCCCGCGATCGCCGGTCAGTCGTGCTCGCCGCGACGTGTGGGGTACCGCCCTCCCTGCTCGGTGGCTGGCGCCTCATTCCGGTGAACAGTCCCATCCCGATTGCCGCGGCGTACAGCTCCGGGCGCACTGTCCACCTGGCCGACGCAGAGGAGACGATGCGCCGGTATCCCCAGCTCGCGGTGGCTCTCCCGTACGCCTTCGGCTCCTGCTCCGTGCCGGTGCGCACAGGCAGGGAGACCTTCGGATCCCTGGCGATCGTCTGGGCGGCATCCCCCGGCAGCGAAGGGCTGTCCAAGGCCCAGCGCCGCCACCTGCGGAGCGTCGCCAACCGACTTGGTGACTCCCTGTCCGCACTCCGCGCCCGAACCGGCAAGCCTGTGGAATGCGACCCGGGAACGATTGCCGTCGAAACCCCGGCTCCCTCGGCAGCGGCCGTGCGGGTCGGCTTGTTCCAATACGACTTTGCCTCTGGCGCCTTCATCGCGGACGACGAGCTCTGCGCGATCTTCGGTCTCGACCCGAGTGCTTTCGACGGACGAGCCGAAACGCTCGCTTCCCGCCTCCACCCCGGCGATCTTGCCGCTTTCCGGTCCTGCGCCCGAGAGGCAGCCGTGGAAGGCCGGACCAGCAGACGCCTGCGGTTGCGGGACTACGAGCACGGCGGCGAGGGGTACCGCACCGTCGAATTGTGGGGCCGCGTACCAAAGGCCGACGACACGCGGGCACGTACCCACCTGGTCGGCGCGGTCGTGGACGCCCGCGCCGGCCAGGTAGCCGTCGCAGCGGTCGAGCGGCTGCGGGACGGACTGTTCTCCCTCGCCCCCGACGGGCGGGTCACCTACGTCAACCACAGCGCCCTGCAGCTGTTGGGGGTTTCCGCCGACGAATTGCTGGGCCATATCCTCTGGGACGCACTCCCGTGGCTGTCCGATCCCGACATCGAGTACCGGCACCGGTCCGCGATGATCTCCCAGGCGCCGGCCTCCTTCGTGGCCTGCCGCTCACCCGACCGGTGGCTCGCCTTCTCCCTCCACCCGGAGGCGGACGGGGTGACCGCCCAGGTCGTGCCTGTCGGTCAGCCGCCCCCGGCATCGACACCATCCGCCTCCCCGCCCGAGACAGCGACCGCCACCGCACCGGCGCGTCTGGGCGTCATGTATCACGTCCTGCAGCTGGGCAGCGCGCTGACCGAGGCGGTCACCGCCCACCAAGTCTGTGAAGTCGTCGCCGACCAGCTCCTGCCTGCCTTCGGAGGCCAGAGGCTGGCAATCTATGTGGTCCGCGACGGAACGATGCACCTGCTCTTTCACACCGGCGGCCACGAAGACTTCCTCGAATGGCTGGAGGGCGTACCGCTGCACGCCCGCCTGCCCGGTACGGAGACCCTGACGTCCGGCACTCCGCTCTTCATCGAGTCGCAACAGGCTCTTTCCCGGGGCTACCCGGGCATCCCCACGGGCGAGGTGAGTTCCTGGGCGTATCTGCCACTGATCGCCTCCAGCCACCCTGTCGGCACCTGCGTCCTCGGCTTTGACGAGACCCATCCGTTCACCGAGAAGGACCGCGGCGTCCTGACCGCCCTCGCCGGACTGATCGCCCAGGCTCTGGAACGAGCGCGGCTCTACGACTCGGAGTTCGCCCTCGCGCGCGGCCTGCAGCAGGCGCTCCTGCCGCACCGGCTCCCGACAATCCCGGGCATCCATACCGTGGTGCGCTATCTGCCCGGCACCAGCGGAATGGACATCGGCGGCGACTGGTACGACGTCATCCCCACCGACAGCGGAGTCTGTCTCGTCATCGGAGACGTGGAGGGGCACAGCATCGCCGCCGCGGCAACCATGGCCCAATTGCGCAGCGCGGTAAGGGCCTTCGCGGCCGTAGGGCATACGCCCGGCGATGCGATGGCGGGCGTCAACCGAACCCTGTTCGACCTCGACCCCGGGCTGCTGGCCAGCTGCTGCTACATCCACCTCGAAGCACACAGCCACCACGCCTACGCCGTCACCGCCGGCCACCCCCCACCCCTGCTCCGCCGTCCCGACGGGACGACCGATGCCCTTGACCTGGACATCGGACCGGTCCTCGGCGTGGAGCGCGCGAGCACCTATCCCGAAACCCGGATCGCCCTCCCGCCGGGCTCCGTCCTCGCCCTCTACACCGACGGCCTGATCGAGGAACCCGGAACCGACATCGACGTGGGCATCGACCGCCTGCGAGCATCCCTGGCCCACGCCCGTGCGGACTCACTGGACGAACTCGCCGACCGGCTTCTGCACAACGCCCGTGGCTCCTCCTACAGGGCCGACGACATCGCCCTGCTGCTCACCGCGATCCGGTCACCACGCCCTGGATGACACAACGGGCAGATCCATCCAGGTTCTCAGTTCCTCCTTGGCTACAAAGTCGGGGCAATGCATGCGAGAACGGCCGTCGATGAGCCAGAAGTCGTTGCCTGGCAGCGCGATGCCCGACGCCTGGCGCCGTGGCAGCCAAGGTCTTCCGCGTCTACTCCGGCACCCTCGTCCCCGGCGTCCTGCAGACCGAGGGATACGCCACCGGTTTGATGTCCTTGATCACCGCGTTCCGCGAGATCCCCGACGATGTGGCGGGGGCCGTCGCCGCGCGCCTTGAGCGCAACAGAATCCTGCACGAGTCGGGCCACCGCTTCGTTCTCCTGGTGGAGGAGACGGCGCTGCACCACCAGATCGGCGACACTGACGCCATGGCCGCCCAGCTCGGATACCTGCTGACGGCCGGGGCACTCCCCGCGGTGTCGCTGGGCGTGGTCCCCGCGACGGGACAACGGCGCATCTGGCCGATGGTGACGTTCCATATGTACGACGACACTCTTATTTCGGTGGAGTTGCTCTCCGCGCGTGTCACGGTAACGCAGCCCTCAGAAATCGCCATTTACCTCAAGGCGTTCGAGGAACTGCGCTGCATGGCCGTCTACGGAGCGTCGGCCCGCGCACTGATCGTGAAAGCGATCGAGGCGCTGCACTGACCCCAGGCGCACGAAAATGGCCCTGCTGGCTTCGTTGATGTTCTAGGAACAGACTTTGTCGATCGGTTCGGGAGGCAGTTGGTGATCACCGGCTGGCGGCTGTCGACGAGAACGGCACGGTCGTGGCGACGCCCTTGTTCGAACCTCATCTGGTGGCTGGACATTGAAGGGTGAACGCGCCCTTCTCCGTGACCCGAGGGCTGTATCTCGTCTACGGGGCCATGTCACGCAGGTCTGGGTGGTTCCTGGGCGGTCCGAAGCCTGCGGCCGTTTCATCTGCTTGTGCGAGGAAGCCTGAGAGCATGCTGGTCACTTCGATGCTCGGGCGTCAGGGGCGGACAACAAGCACGCCGCCGACGAACGACCGACCACCAGCCAGAACATCACCTCACTCACTGTCGACCTTGTACGTGGACCGCACGGGAGTCCAGTGACGCTACCTTCCGCACGACTTCCCGTCCTGGAACACCTGGCACGCCTCTGTGCTCGCTCCACAGCCTGTCGCCGGACCGCGGGAGCATCCATCCATCGCCCTCGTAGGGCATGAGCTCGCCGACATGCAACTGCCCCGCCACCAGGACATATACCCAACTAAAGCGGAATCCAGCACTAGGGTCCGTCTTCAAAGATCGTCGGGTGGTGGATCATGGTGGGGTGATACGCCGCCATGAACTCAACGATCAGGAGTGGGAGTTACTCGCTCC
>NZ_JBSHNE010000075.1:0-17231 GCF_053646035.1 Streptomyces sp. NPDC055287
CTCGGCCAGATCAGCCCGATCACCTACGAACAGCGATCAACTACGCTGGCCACCGCCGCATAACAACCGGTGTCCACGATCAAGGGTGAAGCCCCCCGGCCCCCGACGGCACGCCATGAGTCTCACAGTTGTCGCAGACCAAATGCACGTCGAGGCCAGCGGGCACCGCCTTGTCGATGCGGATCAGGAACTTCTTGAACTCGATCGCCCGGTGGCGACGGTGCAGTGCCGATATGACGGTGCCATCAGCGATGTTGAAGGCGGCGAACAGGCTGGTGATGCCGTGCCGGTAGTAGTCGTGGGTGCGCCGCTCGGGCATGCCGGGCATCATCGGCAGCACCGGCTGGGAGCGGTCCAGCGCCTGTATCTGGCTCTTCTCATCCACGCACAGCACGACGGCCTTCTCGGGCGGGTGGTGGTACAGGCCGACAACGTCGACGACCTTGGCGACGAACTGCGGGTCGGTGGAGAGCTTAAACGCGTCCTGGAGGTGCGGCTTGAGGTCGAACTTCTTCCAGATCCGCCCGACTGTCGATTTCGACAGGCCGGAGTGCTTGGCCATCGAGGCCCGCGACCAGTGCGTGTCCTTGCCCGGGTTGGATTCCAAGGTCGAGGTGAGCACGTCTTCGACCTGGTCGAGGAGGATCGAGGGCGGCCGGCCGGGACGCGGCTCATCGGTCAGCCCGTCCAGCCGGAAGCGGATGAACCTCGACCGCCATCGGTTGACCGTCCCATGGGCGACACCGAGTTCGGCAGCGATCTCCTTGTTCGTCCCGCCTTCCGCGCACCGCAGCACGATCTTCGCGCGCAGCGCCAGGTACTGCGCGGTCTTCGCCCGTCGCGCCCAGCGGGTCAGCTCTGCACACTCCTCGACGGACAGCACCAGCTCCGGCTTGCGCCGACCCGGCCGCGGCGCATCCGCCAGACCCGCCAGTCTCCGGCCCGCGAACCGGGAGCGCCACTTGCGCACCGTCTCGGTACGAGAGCGGCTCCTGACGAACGATCTTCTCTGCGGACTGCCGCCCACGACCAGGGTGAGTCCCCCGAGCACGGGTCACACCAGCCCATTGACCTGCACGGGAAGATGACGCGGGCCAGTGAGGACTACGGCGAGCAGGTGGCCGAGTTCCACGCGATGCCCGAGCACTTCAGGGAGTACTCCGCCCGCATCGACGACCGGGCCACGGGTAACAACCGGTTCGACCAGATCTGGACGATCCCGGACAGCGATCCGCCCAAGTTCGTCGTCGTGGAGGCCAAGGGATCTCTGGAGGCCGAGCTCGGCCAGCGACGCGGCCTGCCGCCGGAAGGCTCCGACCCGGACTCGTCGCCCAACAGCCCCGAACCGGATCAGACCGATGGCGAGCAGAACGACGGCCAGGACGTTCAGGACGATCCACGTCCTGGTGTGCCCAATGACCGTCAGGGTACGCGCGAGTACTTCGAGACGATCCTGCACGAGATGGAGCAGCGGTCGCAGAGGATCCTCGCCGACCCCAAGAAGAGCGAAGCGGAGAAGCTGGCCGCTGTGGAAGAGGCAAAGCTGGCACACGCTCTCGCCGACGCTCTCGAGGACGACCCGTGCCGGGTCAAGTACATACTCGTCAAGGGCAACGCCGACAAGGAGGGCAACCACAACGGCTACGAGATGAAGCAGTTCGACACCCGGCCGCAAGCAGAGAAAGACAGAGAACGAAACAATGACCAGGATTCCGAGGCATGACGCGCGCTCCACAAGCCACGTAGAGCTCCAGCTGGAAATTGCGAACAGCGGATTCTGGCAGAAGGTCGGTTTCCTCAAGAAGAGTCCGTCCTGGTTCTCGAATGCGCTGGCAGGGGCCGTGCAGCTGTTGAACCTGCGCTGCTCGGTGGACGCCGAGGAGGACAAGGTGGAGACCTGGGAGGCCTGCGTCACCGCGATGCAGGTCGGGTCCGCCCTGTTTACCTCGGCCCGCGCCACCGCCGACACCATCGAATGCCGCATCGGCCACGAGATGCGCACGATCCGCGCAGGCGCACTGTCCCGGGCCCACGCGGGGAACTGGCTGACCGCCTTCTGGCTGGCCGCCGTCTGCCGTGAGGCGACGCGCATGACCGAGCTGTGTCAGTTCCCGGTCGCCCTGCTGCGAGAGTCCGGCGCCACCTTCGACGCGTACATCTACGACTGGGTGGAAGCCCTCCAGGCGTACTGGCTCAACAGCCCGGAGTTCGGAGACAAGCTCGTGGCCGCGGTAGAGGGCACGGACCCCGATGTGTTGCGGCACGCGCCGCGCGACAGCGTCCTCAAGATCATGTATCCACCCATGAACCTTCTGACCCAGTTGGCCCGCGGCGACGAGGAAAGCTTCAACCGCGAGCTCGCCAACGCCCTCGAATGGCACAAGGACTACTGGACCCGCGACGAGGATCGCGCTCTGGACGCCGAAGGCCTCACTGCCCTGGGCCCGCTCGCCGTCTCATGCCTCGCCCGCGACAAGGGCTTCAACATCACCGTCGAATCCGAGTACCTGCCCAAGTACCTCCTCGACGGCGGCTGGGTCAACGAGTTCCCCACATATTGATCCGAAACGCTTTGGTTTCAGGCTCGTTGACGGTGTGTGAGTGATCTGGTGGGGGATGCGCGGGCTTGGTCGCCGGACGCGCAGGAGGCCGTGCGGTTGCTGGCAGTGTCCGCGCTGGTGGAGGGCCGGGACCGGGTAGAGGTTGCCGCCCTGTTCAAGGTGTCGGCCAGGGCTGTGGACAACGGCCGGCGGCCGGGACGCACTGCTGTCCCGTCCACGAGGCCGTCGCGTGGGTGAGCACCAGGTCCTGTCCGAGGCCGAACAGGCCGCCGTCCGGCGCGCCCTGGCGTCGACGCGGTCGCCCCGCACGTCGCCGAGCGTGACCCCGCCGCCCGCCACCGTCGATGAACCTCCAGAACGCGCCGCGGGTTTCTACCCCCGACGCACTACTGGGCCGTGTTACGTGATGGTGTCGGCAGCCCTTGTTCCCGGCTTCACCGGTTTTCGGGCCAGGAGGTACGCCTGCTGACCTTGCCGGGGTTTCTCCTGCTCATTTGGCTCGCGGATCAGCCGGGCGTCCACCGTCAGCCCTGTCTGGCTCAGCAGCTCTGCGATGCGGTCGGGAGAGACCCAGTAGACGTCGAGGGACAGCTCGTGCCCGTATGCATTCTCCAGGTGCCGGAGCCTGTCGCCGGCCTTGAAGGCAATCAGCAGATGGCCGCCTGGAGCCAGCACGCGGTGGAACTCTGCGAACACAACCGGCAGCAGCTCCGGAGGGGTGTGTGCGTACTTCCTGGCCGTCGCCCAGGTGGTCACGGACGTGCCCGCAAGGAGACAGCGCGCGGCGGCGCGGCCTGCAGCGGACTCGTCGACGGGGTTCTGGGCAGCGGCCAGGCCTGGCCGCAGGCGGTGATACCGGTAGCGGATCGCGGGGTCACGCCGCAGCAGCCGAGATGCGGCACGCGCCAGCGTGTCCGCGCTGCACCGGCCCCGAAAGTCTTCCACGAGGAAGAGCTGTGGCCAGCTGAACAGGATTTCCTGCTTGCGGCACGGCGAGCCCTCAACATCGCCAGCTGATGCGGGCCCATGGGTTCACCATCACGCTTCAAGGCCCCCTCATCCCATGCCTGCCGCGTGACTACTCACAGCGCAAAGCGAGTTAGGGAGGCCAGGGGCGGCGCTTGAGCCGCCCTCAGCCGTCCTGCCAACGGCAGGGGAGCCGGTTCCCATCTGCCGGCCCAGTCTCTGCTCAGCAGGGGCCTGGGAAGGCATTAGCGGCGGCCGCCGCAGCTTGGCTGCTCGCCCAGGCCCGCCGGGAGAACGGCCCGACCTCATCGACCCGTTGCTTGAGGCTGCCCTTGACTGGTTCGCCCTGGACCGGACCGCTACTCAGGTCTGAGGTTCCCCCCGGGATGCGGAGCGTAGCGGCGCGGGAAGGAAGCCCGCGCCGGTGTGCCTGTGCTCGGATGGGTGGTCACCGAGTTCCCCTGTTCCACGTGCCGCGGCAGGCGCCGGCCCGCGGTCAGCGCCGGGCCGATCCCTGGCGAGTTGCGCGGGTCCAGGGTGAGCCGACTCGGATACGCGGTGCGAAGTTCGCAGCATGGCAGTATGGCTGTCTTGTCACAGATGATTCCCCTGGGTACGCCCGCGCCGGGCTTCGCGCTTCCCGATCTGGCCGGCCGGACTGTCCGCCGTGACGACTTTGCCACCGCTCCTGGGCTGTTGGTCGCATTTTTGTGCAACCACTGCCCCTACGTGCGCCATGTCGAGGCCGGGCTCGGCAGGCTGCTCGCCCGGTACCCGAACCTGGCAGTGGTGGGCGTCTGCACCAATGACGCCGACGCCTATCCGGACGACCGGCCCGAACGCCTGGCCGAGCAGGCCGGGCGGGCCGGCTGGACCTTCCCGTACCTGGTAGATGCCGACCAGACCGTCGCCCGGGCTTACCAGGCCGCCTGCACGCCGGACTTCTTCCTCTACGACGCCCAGCGCCGGTTGGCCTACCGGGGAGCGATGGACAAGTCCACACCGGGAAGCGGCAAGCCGGTCACCGGTGAACTGCTGGACGCCGCGATCACTCACATCCTGGCCGGTCAGCCGGTCCCCGAACCCCACCGACCGAGCATGGGCTGCTCCATCAAGTGGCGACAGTGATCACCGCTCTCTTCGAGGAGACGCCCAGGGACATCGTCACCATGGGAACACCCCCTTGGCTTTATCGAGCAGTAGTGGTGACGTCACTTGTCGATGGGTTTGGGAGGCACCCGGATCCACGGTCGGGTGATGTTGATGAGTTTGGGAGGCACGAGGGCTCTTTGCCAGGACAGCACCGGGATGCTCGGGTGGAAGGTGCTGCTCATGCCGCAGATGTCGATGGCCGAGGTGTACGGCGATCCGGTGTGATCATCGTGGCGGCATGTCAATGCGGGAGCTTGAGCGCACGCACAGCGTGACCTGGCGAACGGTGGAAGGAGTTGGATTCGTCCTGGCCGGAGCCGGGGACGAAACCCGGGCTCCGCGCGGCGCAGCTGTATTACGCGGTCTTAGGACCGCAGCGCATGCCGATGTAGACGCAGCCCGTGCCGTCCTCCAGCGTGGAGAAGACCACGGGCATGTAGTCCTCGCTGAATGCCGCGCCCACTCCCGTGCCGGCGAAGACCGTCCCGGTGACCGGCACCAAATCGATCTCCAAGGGCTCGGAGAAGTTCTTCATGCCGTCGACGAACTCGTACACCGCGTGTCCGGCGCCGTTTCGTTCAGTCACGGTGATGACCACGCCCTCGCGCCGGTACGTGCCGACGAGAGGCGCGAGGTCGACCACGGGCGGCTCGGCCGGCGGGGCGAAGGGCTCCGGCATCGTCACCCCGGCCAGCTCGGCGAGGAGTTCCCGGTAGAGCGCCGCGTACAGCTCGCGCGCCCCGCCGCCGTTGGTGAGCAGCGCAACCGCGACGCCTGCCGAGGGCACGACGCGCAGGTAGCCGTACTGCCCGATGGAGGCGCCGTCGTGGCCGTAGCCGTGGACGCCGTCCCAGTCGTACAGGGTCCAGCCCAGCCCCCAGCCGTCCGCGCTGACCGTCCACTTGTCGGGGGAGTCGACCACGCGCCGCTGCATCAGCGCGACGGTTTCCTTGGACAGCACGCGCGTGCCGTCCTGCGCCACGCCGCCGTTGAGGTGCATCCCGGCGAGCCGCGCGACGTCTCCGGCCGTGGCGATGACTCTGCCGTACGGTCCCGCCGAGCGCGGCATCAGGTCCCAGGCGGGCGCCGGGTCCGGATCTTGTCCCGCCTCGCCCAGGTGTCCCATTGCCGCACGGAACCGCAGCGCCTCCTCGGGAAGCGTCATGGTGTGTGAGACGCCGAGCGGTGTGAGGAGCAGGTCCTTGAGGGCCTCGTCCCAGACCTTGCCGGTCACGACCTCGATGACCCGGCCGAGCACGTTGTACCCGACGCTGCTGTAGGAGAGCGCGGTGCCGGGCGGGCAGTCGAGCGCCACGTCCTTCGCGGCCTCGACGTACTTGGCGAGGCAGTCGTCGCCGCGCCCGCTGTCGTGGGTGAAATCGCAGGTGAGGCCGCTGGTGTGGCTGAGCAGTCGGCGCGTGGTGATCGCCCTGGTCGCGTCGGGGTCGGCGACAGAGAACTCCGGCAGCACGTCGACGACCGGTGCGTCCAGGTCCAGTTCACCTGATTCGGCGAGCCGCATGATCAGGGTGGCCGTGTAGATCTTGGCGATCGAGCCCATCTGGAAGACGGAGTCGGTCGTCGCCTCCACGCCCGTGCCTCGGTGGAGCACGCCACTGGCCAGCTCGTGGACGGTCCCGTCGACGAGGATTGCCAGCGACGCAGCCGGGACGTGGTGCTCAGCGCGCAACGTGTCGAGGCGGGCCTGCCAGTGGGCGAGGTCCAGCTTCCGGCCCGCCGAATTCCGGCTCCCCCACTCGCCGTTGACGTTCCAGCTGCCCTGCTTGTTCCAGTTCACGGCATTCTTCGACATGTCGGCCCCCACTCGATGCGTACGGCGTTCTCCAGTGCGAACACCGTACGCACGTAGAACGATGTACGCAAGGTGCGTACAGTGTGCGCTAGAGTCCGGAGGAGGAAGCCGGACAAGCAGAGACGAGGGGCGTATGCCAGCCGACAAGAAGCCGACCGCATCGGTGTGGACCCGTCCGCGCCGCCCACAGCGGGAGCAGCTGACCCGCGAGCAGATCGTCGCCGCGGCGATCGAGCTGCTGGATGCGGAGGGCATCGAGGCGCTCAGCATGCGCAAGCTCGGCACCCGCTTGGACGCCGCGGCCACCTCCCTCTACCGGCACGTGGCCAACAAAGACGAGCTGATCGAGCTGGTCGTGGACGACGTCTACGGAGAGCTTCAGGTACAGGCCGCCGCCGACCGCACCCAGTGGCGCGCGGCAGTCACCCGCACCGCCACCGATCTGCGGGCGATGACCCTGCGCCACCCCTGGATCGCCCCCGAGCTGGGCCAGGTCGGCCTCATCCACATCGGCCCGAACGCCATGCGGATGGCGGCGGGGCTGCTCGCGCAGTTCGAGGCCGCGGGCTTCCCCCCAGACGAGAAGGACCGGGCCATGGGGACGCTCACGGCATACGTTGTCGGGATTGCGACCTCCGAGGCCGCATACCTCTCACTGATCGCTCGCAGCGGCAGAACCGAGCAGGAGTGGGTGGCGGGCCTGCGCCCGGCCTTCGACGAGGCCGCACAGCAACACCCGCGGCTGCGGGAGGGAAGCTCCGCCCGGCAGGACCTGCACCCGCAGCAGATCCGCGACGACGACTTCACGTACGGGCTCGACCGGGTCCTCGATGGCCTGACGGCCCGGCTCGACGCCTGAGCGACGGCAAATCTCACCGACATTCGGCAGCCATCACCCTGGAAACCGCTGCCCGAAGTCACCGATAAATGCCTCCCGCTGACACGTACAAAACCACCCGCTCGACCCACCGAGTGAGGTGGACTCGGGGGCTTCACAGCTGCAGTCCCGCGGAGCAGGCAATTTGCAGACCGAGCCGGCCATCCGTGACAGAAGAGACTCAAAAGCGGGCCGGCTTCACCTCTGCCCACAACGCCATCTCATCGGCGCTGGTCCAGAGGAGGCCTCAGCCCCGGCCTCACTCGGCGCCTGGCTGACCTGTTCGGCCGCCCGGAGCCGATCATCAAGGACTGGATCAAAGCAGGCCGCGAACGCGGCTACCTCTCCCCCGCCGTCCCAGGCCGCCGAGCCGCTGGCCCAGGTCCCCTCCTCAGCCACCCCGAGGGCGGCTCCCGTACTCCGTCGGCTTGAACTCAACAACAGCTGCCATCTACAGGGGGCTTACCCAGCTGTCAGGGGGCTTGCCCGGGGCGGAAGCGGGAGAGCCACCCACCAGACACCCAGGGCAACGGACGCGCCGATCGCCGCTACGCTGAACACGCCACCCTGGGCTCGGGCAGAAGCCCCGCAGGGACGCTCTCAGGCAGAGAGCAGCAGGACCGCCGACCGCGAGGCGCGCGCCACCCCCACGCGGACGACACCACCACAGGTGTCCGCCGTCTCTGTTCCTCCGCCTCGTAGGAGACTCCCGATGGCTCGGGACCCGCACCCGCACTCCCCCGTACCCGCCCGACCCGAACCGCCCGGCCCGCCCAACGCAGGGCTGCCGTCAGAGGCCCCGCTGCTGTCGGTGCACGCCGCCGTGGTGTTCCTGGCGGCCGTCATCATCGGCCTCGTCATGGGTGGCCTCATGTTCCTCCACGACAAGTCCGTGCCCGCGGCCGTGGCGACGGGCCCGGTGACCGCTGCAGGCAGCGTTCCCGTGCTGCACAAGCTGATCGGCTGACCGGCGGCGGACGCCGGGTGCACCCGCTGCGCCCGGCCCCACCGCCTCTCGGACGTCAGGCGTCGCTGAACTTGTGGGGCGGGGCCGCCGCGCCACTCCACCCACTGGAGGTCGTCCAAGATGGCCTCGGGTTTGGCGACGCCGACACCCTCGAGGAACACGACCAGGTCGTGGTCGCTGTGGGCGGTGCCGAGGATCTCGTCCCGGCCGCTGCTGTGCACGGTGACTCTCCGGCCGCCCGAGAGCGAGGGTCGGTGCACGACGATCGGCGCGCTGGTCACGCCTTCCAGCGTGCCCCCGGGCCGGTTCGCTGGGCGAGTCAGCCCGGGGGCGTCGGGGAGTGAGGCTGTGCTGGCCGGTGGCAACGTCGGGCTGTGGTCCGGGAACCCTTAGCGGCTGAAGAGGGGCGCTTGGCAGACTTCGGCGTGTTGCAACGGCACAGCAGACATCGCGGCAGCACCTCATCTCCCAGGTCCTGCTCAGGCAGTTCACGATGCCCGGAACCAGGGGCAGCGGCTGGCAGTTGCTCCCATTCGACCTGCGCAACCCCGGACGCTTGCGCAAGCTGAAGAGCACCCGCGCATGCGGCTGGGCCGAGAACTTCGTCGCATTCGACTCTGCATCCGCTGAATACCGCGCCCAGCTTGCCGTCCACGCGGACGAGCGGGTGCTGCTGCGCTCCCGGCAGGGAACAGACATGACGGCATCGTTTCCCGAGAGCCGGGCGGCTGCCCTTGCGCAGCTGCCGTCGGACACCGGGCTGGACGGCGTTATGTGACCTGTGGGGGTGTCTCAGCCCCCGAGGTGTCTCAGGCGGCGCCGCTCCCATAGACGAGACGTGACGGGCGTCGCGGCCACGTGCCGCAGCGGCCGCTCAGAGGTTGCCGTCCAGGAACTTCCGTACCTCGGCGATGGTCATAGGTCCCGTGCCGTGCGCCACCGCCTCTCCCCTCTTCAGCAGGACGTAGGACGGGGCTCCGGTGATCCCGTATCGCTCGGTTGCGGCCGGACAACGCGTGATGTCGGCGCGGACGACCGTCAGGCGGCCCGTGTAGTCGTCGGCGATTCCACCCACGACGAGGTCCATCACCCGGCAGGGCTCGATTGCCTTGGGCCATGTCCCGGTGAAGTATGCGAGGACCGGAACTTCGCTCATCCCGAGGATGAAATTGAACTCCGTGTCCTCACGGGGTCGGTGAACCCGCTTCGCCATTGTGCTCCTGACCTCACGTCCGTTATTCCATCCCCATCATCCCTCGCGCGGTGTGTCAGGCCGGCCCGGTCGGTCGTCCGGTTGACCTGTCGGAAGGGAGGCACGGGGCCGTCGCAGAACCACGGTGGTCCCCGGCGCGAGCGGCCCGGCCCCCGCCCCTGGTGACCCGGCCTGGCCGCGCCGCCGGTCGCCCAGCTGCAGCCCGCCGCGCGCCCGTGCGTCAGCTCGTGCCAGGACAGCGCCCTCCACGACGACATGAAAGCCGTTTTCCAAGGCATAGCCGACCAGATCACCGATCAGCTGCTCGATGAGCGCGTCGATGAGCGGGCCGGTGCGCATCGTCCACCGGATCCAGTCGAGCCGTATCCGCTACCGCGCTTCTCAGAGACAGCGAAACCCCGACGGGCTTCCCGAGGCCTTGTCTAATCTTCACGTCAACCCCCGGTCTCAGCTGGCTAATACCGCTCTTCCCCGGGGCCGCATGAGCCAGCTGAATGGCACCGAGAACGAGGCACGATTCTTGGACCGCTCGCGGACGCAGTCGTGGACGGTCGAAGTACGCGTCAGCTAACCCGAAGACCGACCGCCAGCGTCAGTTCAAGGACCCGGTGTGGCGATGCGAGATCCGGAAACAGCTCCCGCAGCTGCGACATCCGGTAGCGGACTGTCTGGGGATGGACGAACAACGCCGCCGCCACCTCGTCCCGCCTGCCCTGGTGCAGCAGCCACGCCCGCAACGTCTCCTCCAGCCGCCGTGCCGTCGCGACAGGCAAGGTCCGCAACGGCGCGAGGGCTCGGGCACGCAGGTCTGCGAACGCGTCCACGTCGGCGCTCAGCACCAGCTCGGGCAGGTGGTCCTCGGTGTCGCGAATATCCGAGGAGAGGGAGCGCGCGCGTACGGCTCGTGCGTACGAGGCGGACGCACGAGTCCATGGCCGGGCCGGGCCGACCACTGCGGTGCGGTCGGTCAGCTGCCGCAAGAGATGTGATCGGTCGGCATCGGGAACGAGCAGCACACCGGTGGCGTCCGGCAGATCGTCGAGGACGAGGGTGCTCGGGTCGAGCGCGCGGTAGACAGGCCGGGCCTGGGCGGCGGGCAGCAGGACCGCGGTCAGCGAACCCGGAGGCTGCCACCCGGCCCGTTGAACAGAGGCCAGCAGCACGTCCGGGCTCGCGCCGGCGAGAAGGTCGCGAGCCAGGTGTTCCAGGTGGCGCTCCTGGTCCCTGCCCCGGGCGGCCAGTTCGTCGGCGTGGCCCGCGGCGCTCGCGGCGGAGAGCTCGTCGATGTAGGCGAAGGTCAGCTCGGCGAACTTGGCGACCCCGGCGGCGGGCAGACCTGCGGGTACGGCACCCGCTGCCAGGCATCGCCAGGCCACGCGGGCGCCGACGCGGTAGGCGCTGAGTAGGGCGTCCATCGAACGGCCGTCGCGCACCTCGCCGCGGCCCAGCTCGTAGGCTGCGTCACCGGCGTCGCCGCCTGTGGCGTTCCCGCTCGCGAGGTCCAGGTAGTGCCCCAGGGCGGTGCGGACGGCTCGGCGGATGGTGGCGCCCATGTGGCCCGAAAGGGCGTTGGCGTAGGGAGGGACCTCGTCGATGATCGCCTGGACGACCTCGTCGGCGGTGGTCTTCAGCGCGGCCCGAAGTGCGGTGACCGTCGTCTCATCCAGGGCCAGTTCGCTGGCCCTCCGGATTGCATGGCTCACGTTTCTATTCCCTGCGAACAATTCAGCCAGCCAGATTTACGTCCTGCGGTCAGGACTTTACGCCTTGAGGCGCAGCAAGCTGGAGTCATGACGAGTGCAGCCCTCCGCAGCAGGGCGTGGAAACTGCTGGAGATGGTCACGACGCCGCTGCTGCCGTCGGACTACCTCGACCTGGTCAGCCCGCTGCGTGCGGGTGCTGACCTGTGTGGGCGCATCGAGGCCGTGCACCCCGAGACGGGTGACGCCGCGACTATCGTGATCAGGCCGGGACGGGGCTGGCGCAGCCACACAGCCGGTCAGTACGTGCGGATCGGGGTCGACGTCGACGGGGTGCGCCTGTGGCGTGCCTACTCCCTCACCTCGCCGACAAACCGCCAGGACGGCCGCGTCACGATCACCGTGAAGGCGATCTTGGACGGCAAGGTCAGCAACCACCTTGTCTTCAGGGCGAAACCGGGCACGCTGATCCAGCTCGACCAGCCGGCCGGTGACTTCGTGCTGCCGCAGGCCAAGCCCGCCAAGGTGCTCTACCTGACGGCCGGCAGCGGCATCACGCCCGTGATGGGCATGCTGCGCGACATCGAGTTCGACGATGTCGTCATGGTCCACTGCGCGCCACAGCCGCAAGACGTGATCTTCCGCAACGAACTGCACGAGCTGGTCGCGGACAAGAAGCTGCGGCTCACCGAGGTGCACACCGACACAGACGGCATGCTCGACATCGCCCGTCTCGACGAACTCGTGCCCGACTGGGCCGAGCGCGAGACCTGGGCTTGCGGGCCCGCGGGCCTGCTCGACGCCGCCGAAGAGCACTGGACCGAGCACGGCGCACAAGAGCGCCTGCACACCGAACGCTTCCGCCCCAGCGTCGTCGTCGCCGGCGACGGCGGCGAGGTCACGTTCAGCGCCACCGGCAAGACCGTCGACGCGAACGGCGCCACGCCGTTGCTGGACATCGGCGAAGAGGCCGGCGTGCTCATGCCCTCCGGGTGCCGCATGGGCATCTGCTTCGGCTGCGTCACGCCGCTCAAGGCGGGCGCCGTCCGCGACCTGCGCACCGGCGAGATCACCGAGGCCGAGCCGGGCGTCCTCATCCAGACCTGCGTGTCCGCCGCGGCGGGCCCCTGCGACATCGAACGGTAGGAGCACCTTGACCGCCATCGACCCCACCGCCCACCTGAGCGCGGAGCAGATCGAGGAGCTTGGCCGCGAGCTGGACGCGATCCGCGACGAGGTGATCGCCGGCCGCGGCGAGAAAGACGCCGCCTACATCCGTAAGGTCATCTCGGCGCAGCGCAAGCTCGAGCTGGTCAGCAGGGGCGTGCTGCTGTTCTCGATCTTTCCGCCCGCGTGGCTGCTCGGCACCGCCGGTCTGTCCGTGGCGAAGATCATGGACAACATGGAGATCGGCCACAACGTCCTGCACGGCCAGTGGGACTGGATGCGAGACCCGAAGATTCACTCCACCACTTGGGAGTGGGATCACGTCTCGCCGTCCGAGCAGTGGAAGCACTCGCACAACGAGCTGCACCACACGTACACCAACGTGATCGGCAAGGACAACGACCTCGGCTACGGCATCATGCGCGTCGACGAGGACCAGAAGTGGCACCCGTTCCACCTCGGCCAGCCGCTGTGGAACTTCATCAACGCCTGCTTCTTCGAGTACGGCATCGCAGCGTACGACCTGGAGCTCGGCAAGAACCTGCACAAGCGCCGCCGCAAGAACCCGGAGTTCCGCGCGCGGGCCAAGGCCGTGGGCCGCAAGATCCGCAAGCAGGTGCTCAAGGACTACGTGATCCACCCGCTGCTGTCGGGCCCGTCGTTCCTCACCACGCTCGCCGCCACGTTCACCGCGAACCTGGTCCGCAACATCTGGTCCCACTCGGTGATCATGTGCGGGCACTTCCCCGAGGGCGTGCAGGTCTTCGAGCGCCGGTCGATCAAGGGCGAGACGCGCGGCCAGTGGTACCTGCGCCAGATGATGGGCTCGGCGAACATCAGCGGCAGCAGGGCCATGCACTTCATGACCGGCAACCTGTCGCACCAGATCGAGCACCACCTGTTCCCGGACCTGCCGAGCAACCGGTACGCCGAGGTCGCGGTGAAGGTGCGCGCGCTGTTCGAAAAGTATGAGCTGGAGTACGTCACCGGGCCGCTGCCCAAGCAGGTGTTCTCCGCGTGGCGCAAGGTCTTCCGGCTCTCGCTGCCGAACAAGAAGCCCAAGGTCAAGACGCCGGACCGCGAGCAGGAGCTCGTCGCGGCCTGATTCCCGGTATTGGTTCAGATCTTTCGGCCGTACCGGCGGCACCGCCGGTTTCGGTGAGATCCGTTGCGGACGGTGGGCGGCCGCGACATCAGACCCTACGACACGGGATCCGGGGCAGCTCAGTGTCCGGCTGCGCTGCCTGGACGTGCGCCAAAAGCTCAGCACACAGCCCCCGGCGAGGCGTTGTAGTGCTGACCTGCCGTGGTCGGGCCGGTACAGGAGCGGCATGCCCGGGAGCTGGCGGGGGCGAAGCTCGTCGCGCGCATGGAACACATCGCCGACCTTCAGCGGGCGCTGCTCCCGTTGACTCCGGCCCCGGACCGGGCCGCCCTCGAATCCGCGGCCGCATCTGTGCCGGAGCAGACCCACCGGCAGTCGGTAGCCGGACCGGAGGGGGACGAGCAGCGCTCCCGGTGGTGGCGGCGGCGCTGACGCGCGAACGCGGCGGCGGGCGGCACCCGCCGGGCAAGAAGTCGGCGGCGAAGAAGACGACGGGGCGCAGGACCAGCGCCTAACCGTCTCGACGGGGCGTTCCGACGCGGGCGCGGCCGAGAAGCGCGGCCGCGCTCACTCGAAGATCCGCAGCTCCGAGTCCGGGCGGCAAAGGGCACAGGCCTCGACGCCGTCGCCGATCCACCGGATCGCCTCTTGCCCCCTCGCAGCGATTCCTAATGCCGTCTGTCAAGCCGCGAGGGCGGTCGGTGGCGTGAGCTCGTAGCACCGTCCGTCACGGAGGAGGGCCCAGAGGACGTTGACGCGGCGGCGGGCGAGGGCAAGGACGGCTTGGGTGTGGCGCTTGCCCTCGGCGCGTTTGCGGTCGTAGAACCGGCGAGATTCCTCGGACCTTCGGATGCTGAACAGCGCGGAGGTGTAGAGCACGCGCTGGAGCCGTCGGTTGTATCGCTGCGGGCGTCGCAGGTTCCCGCTGATCTTGCCGGAGTCGTGTGGGACCGGTGCGACGCCGCCGAAGCCGGCGAGGCGGTCGGGGGTGCCGAAGACGGCCATGTCGCCGCCGGTGGCGGCCAGGAACTCGGCGCCGAGGATGATGCCGAGGCCGGGCATGCTGGTGATCACTTCGAAGTGCTGGTGGTCGCGAAACCGGGCCTCGATGAGCTTGTCGAGCTCGGCGACCTGCTCGTTGAGGGCCATCACCTCCTTCGCGAGCGTGTGCAAGGGGTGCAGGTCGCGGCGGATGCGGACCTGGTCGGCGATGACGGCGGCGTCTTTGGCGTCGGTCTTGCCTTCGCCGCGGTAGCTCTCGGAGGCGCGGTGGATGGCCCGGCCGGAGATGTAGTGCACCGGCTGGTCGTGGTTGAGGAGGATGCCGATGGCCAGGGCGGCTCCGCCGTCGGCCAGGTCGATTCCCCAGTTCACCTCGTCGCCCAGGGCCAGGACGTCGGTGAGGAGTTCGAGGAGTTCGGGCTCGTCGTTGGCGACGCGTCGTGACAGCAGCCGGTGGCCGCTCTCGTCGATCGCGACGCAGTGGTGGTGGGTCTTGCCTGCGTCGATGCCGGCCCAGATCGCGGCCATGTGGTGCCTCCGTGCGGTGGGGTTGCTGGTGCCTCCCGACGGACGACCTCGCTGTCGATTCCCTACGGAGCGATCATTCGCAATTCCTAATTGGCAGCCGAGTCGTCGTGGGGCGTCGGGCGGCCAATCAATGCAAGCCACAAGCGGCAGAAGGTTGAAAGCCACACCCGACGTCCCTGGGTGGGCCAACCATACGAAGGGCTCGCCCGGTCCCGCAGAACAACGTAGGGAAGGTTGAGCGCGTGCCAACCGGTCTTAGCGGTAGGGCTCCAGCGCTTCCCGGTGCGGTCGGTGCAGCTTGCGTACGGTGCCGCAATTCCGCACAGGCCGGTCAACGCCCGCACTACGATGCGCGGATGAACGAGTTGGCGCCGGCCGCACGGCGCACCCTGTACCAACGCGGGCCGCTGCGCCGTGCGCTGCTGGACACCTCTGTACTGACCACGGACATCATCGCGGCCACCCGTCGGCGGGACCCGTCATCGTTCGTCGCCGGGGCGCGGGCAGGGACGGTGCGGTGCCTGATCCCTGTTCACGTGTGGGAGGAGGTGCCGCGGGTGCTGGCCGACCGGCACCGCGAGGGCGGGCGGTTCGACCTGGGGCGGGCACTGGAGCTGTGGCAGTCCCGGTACGCCCCTGTCCTGTACGTCGTGGACACCGCCGGCCTGCCGATGACCCCCGAGGCAGAGGTTCTCGCCGGACGGGATGCCTCCGATGTGCCGATGCTGCTGTTGGCCGGGGTGATCGCCCCGGTGGTCATCATCGGGACCGATGCGGACCTGGTCGACAGCGGGCTCGCGGTCAAGGAGTGGCGGGAGCTGCGCTCGGCCCTGGGGGACGTGGGGGTGACGGAGGGCAAGATGATCGACCTGGAACGGCAGGCCAGCGTCTTCCTGAACATCACGGAACACCTGATCAAAGGGATGATCCAGCAGAGCAGCCCGAAACGGCTAGCGACCGCAGCGCTGGTGGGCACGGCGGTGGCCGGGGCACTGTATTGGCGGCAGCAGAAGCGCCCGCGAGTCCCCTCGCAGCGGCAGCCGGTGTGGCCGGTGATGCTGGAGCACGTCTCGACGCGGATAGCCGCACACGCCGAGCGGCACACCCGCGGTGAGGACCGGTGGCGGCAGGCGGAGCTGGGGACGCCCAGCGACACGCTGCTGCACCGGGTCGCCCGGACATTGGTCGGGTCCCGGGAGCCTCTGACCCGTACGGTGATCGTGGAGCGCCTGGGCCAGGCTGTCCCCGGTGCCGGGCACGCCGAGCGGATGGCGGCTGTCCGGGACGTGCTGACCGCCCACGCGATGTTCGTGAACGTCACGGGCCGGGGGCACTGGCAGGTGGGCCGCCTTGGCCAGTCCGGACCCTGACCTCGCCACCGTCCCTCGTCCAGGTCACCACGGGCCGACGGCCGCTCGCCGTCTCCTCGGCAAGTTCGATGACGGCGCTGGGGTGGCTGCCATGGGTTCCCACCCACGACCGAAACTTGTGCTCAGCGATCTCGCCGCTCTCCCACACCCCCGAAACAGACGGGCTCGGAGGCGGCGAGAACCGCAGCGTCACGCGAAATGTCACCGGCGCCTCCGCCAGCACCTCGTCGAGCACGCAGCCGCCCTAGGCATCGACATGGAGATCACCGCCCGCAGGCCTGGGACCAGGGGGCTTCACCCCGATCCCGAAGCGGTGGGCGGTCGAGCGGACCTACGGCTGGCTCATGCTCCACCGCCGCGGCCCAAGCTGGAGCGCTACGGCGACATGCTGTTCCTAGTGCTGAAGTCGATCGTCTACGTCGACCACGAGAAGGTCACCGCGACCAGTGAGATCGTCGACACCGGCGAGATCATGGTCTTCGCCGGCCCCGGCTACGCGATCACTGTCCGCCACGGCAGCGCCCCGTCACTGGACGGCGTACGCCAGCAGCTCCAGGACGACCCGCGGCAGCTGGGCTGCGGCCCCGCGGCCGTCCTGCACGCGGTCGCGGACATGGTCGTCGACCGCTACCTCGAGGTGGCTGATGCCTTCGCCGGTGATGTCGACACCCTGGAGAGCGAGGTCTTCTCCCCGGACCGGCCCGTCGACGCCGGACGCATCTACCAGCTCAAGCGCGAACTCCTGGAGTTCAAGCGCGCCGTCATGCCGTTGGCGTCAGCTTTGCAGCGCCTCAGTGAGGGCACCGTCCC
>NZ_JBSHNE010000076.1:0-15949 GCF_053646035.1 Streptomyces sp. NPDC055287
ACATCCAGCCGATGACGGCCATCCGCGTTCCTTCGCCGCTTGACGAAACATAGGGGCGTCTACGCCACCCACAAGACACCTGCCATCAAAAAGTGGCTGCTTGCCCATTGCTGGTGGGCACGGATCGAGGTGGAGTCGATCGAAACGTCCCAGTCGATCCCGCCGGCAGCATCGGCCCGGGCCTGCACCTGCTGGAGCAGCCGCTCCCAGGTCCCGTCGGCTGACCAGCGCCGATGGCGCTCATAGACGGTCTTCCACGGCCCATAGCGTTCGGGCAGGCCCGCCACTGCACCCCGGTCCGGACCCGGTGCAGGATGCCGTTGACCACCTGGCGGTGGTTGCGCCACCGCCCGCAGCGGTTGTTGCCCACTGGCAGGAACGGCTCCAGACGTCGCCACTCCGCCTCTGTCAGATCCCCCCGACCAGTCATACGAGAGCCAACGATTCAGTGGACGGCATGGGCACGGTCAGCACCGGCGATGCCACCACGCCAACTCTGAATCTGCTGTGGGCTCATGGTGCGTTCGTCTCAGCAGCACCTCGTCCAGGCGCTCGATCTGCACCTGGAGTTCGGCGGCGGCCCTCGGCGGCAGCATGGATAGAGCCTCCTGCAGCTTGTCCCGGGCCCAGCCCTCGCCGCAGCACTGGCAGGTGAACTCTGCCTCGCACAGCCGCCACCGGCGTTTGGTGCCGTGGACGCGCACAGATCACACGCTCAGCGCGACAGACACAATGCCCGGCGTCAGTCGCTCCCGTTCGAGTACGCGGAGTGCTGCATTCGCCGCCCCCGACAGGCCAGGAACATCGCGATAACGCACCCAGGGCCTCCCCAAGCCACATTCCTGCGGCCGAAGTGAAGATGGCGTTCTACGCGGCACGGCCCCTTCGAATATCAATCATGGACCCATCCTCCCACAACCAAGATCGGCCGGACAGAACTTAGGCCCGGGGATTGGCGAACCGCTCCCCATCACGAGGATGGGGGAGCTGTCCTCGCACTCATTCGGGGTCGGGGTTGACGTGCGGCTGGCCCGCCACCACGACGGTCGGCACGGTCTCGTCGCCATCGTTGGCTGCCCTCACCGCCTTCGCCCCAGCCGGGTCGCGCCAGATGTCGACCCAATGCAGCAGGCGGGCGCTGCGGCACAACCGGATCCGCAGGCGTAGGCAGTACTTGCAGCCCGCCCGCCAGTAGACGATCGGTCGGCCGTCGACCGCGCTGCGGCGTCGTGCCTCCACCGCCCGGTCGACCGTGGGAATGCCAGCGGCGAGTTCAGCTCTGCGAGCAGGACAATCATCAGCAGTAGTGCAACGGCGGCGCCGGGGAACCCCCTGACGACCATCGTGGTCGCAACGAGTGAGCCGCAGACCACAAGCAACATCGCCAAGATCCAAGCGCGCGTCATGATGACGCAGGCTATCGGTGGCGTAGGTTCGGCGGATCGACGGCCCGGACGTGCGGCCTTCTCTGCACCAACGGACACGAGCCGACGGCGCTCGTTTCTGTGCAACGTGGGGGCCGAAGGGGTGCCGTCCTCGCTCCGACTCAGGTCACTGGATTCCGGTGGCTCTGGTCACCATGCCTTGATGACCGGCGCGTCGGGTTCGTGCTGCCGCCAGGCCTCGTTGAGGCGCGCGAGCCGGTCCGCGGCGGCGATGCCGCGCAGAGACGCGACCTTGCCGTCGCTGACTTCGAACGCCACGGCGCCCACGACGCGGTCGTCGACCACGGCGAGGACGGCCGGGGAGCCGTTGACCAGCGCGATATGGAACGCGGGCGAGCCGCCGGCCAGCCGCCGCTTCGCCGGCGTGGGCTTGAAACCGGCCCGTACGTAGGAGGCGACCCGCTCGCGCGTCTTGTACCGCAACAGCCGCTTGGCCAGTCCGGCGCCGTCCGAGACCGCTGTCACGTCGTCGGTGAGCAGCGCGACCAACCGTTCGGTGCGCCCCGACGTGGCGGCCGCGAGGAACTCCTCGACGACCCGGCGCGCGGACGCGGGGTCGGCCTCGCCGCCGCGGCGGCGCTCGGCGGCGACCCGGATCCGGGCCCGGTGGACATGCTGCTGGCTCGCGGACTCGGTGATGTCGAGGATCCCGGCGATCTCGGCGTGGCTGAAGGAGAAGGCCTCACGCAGGACGTAGACGCCCCGCTCGACCGGCGACAGGCGCTCCAAGAGGGTCAGTACGGCCAAGGACACCGATTCGCGCTGCTCGAAGGTGTCGGCCGGGTCGAGCATCGGGTCGCCCTCGAGGAGCGGCTCGGGCAGCCAGACACCGGCCGCTCGCTCGTGGCGCGCCTGTGCCGAGCGGAGCCGGTCGAGGCAGAGATTGGTGACGACCTTGGTCAGCCACGCTTCCGGCACCTCGACCCGTTCGCGGTCTGCGGCCTGCCAGCGCAGGAACGTGTCCTGCACGGCGTCCTCGGCGTCGGCGGCCGAGCCGAGCAGACGGTACGCGAGCGAGGCCAGCCGGCCCCGGCTGGCCTCGAACCGATCGATGGCTTCGCTGTCCATGCGCAACAGCCTATGCGGCGACCCTCACACCGGCCCGGTCAGGCGCGGTGGCCAGGCGGCGCTTGCGCTTCGGCATGCCGAAGGTCGGGTGGGCGATGCCCCACCCGGCCCCCTTGAGCACGCCCGACTTGAGCCGCGCGGCGGTCCGGCCGCCCAGGTACCAGGACTTCGACCGGACGTCCCCGTCCACCATCTGGAAGATCGCGTCCCGCCGCCCGAGGCTGATGTGGTTGCCGTGGTACTTCAGCCCGGTGGTCGGGACCTCGCTGCCCGTCAGGCGCGCGATGATCGCGGCGGTCGCCTGCATGTTGGTGAAGCCGGCCGAGGCGCAGGACATCGGCAGCGGCCGGCCGTTCTCGCCGATTGCGTAGGCGCAGTCACCGGCGGCGTAGACGTCCGGGTGCGAGACCGAGCGCATGGTGCGGTCGACGATGATCTGGCCGGTCTCGGCGACCTCCAGGCCGCTGGCGGCCGCGATGGGGTGCACGGCGAACCCGGCCGACCACACGGTCACGTCGGCCGGGATGGACGTACCGTCGGCGGCGATGGCCCGTGTCGGCTCGACGGCTTCGATGCCGGTGTGCTCGTGGACGGTGATGGCGAGCCGGTCGAATGCCTGGCGCAGGTGACGGCGGGCCTTAGGGGAGAGCCAGGCGCCCAGTTCGCCGCGGGCGGCGAGCGCGACCGAGAGGTCGGGCCGGGACTCGGCGAACTCGGTGGCGGTCTCGATGCCGGTCAGCCCCTCACCGACGACCAGCACGGTGCCGCCCTCGCCCAGGCCGGTCAGGCGCTCGCGCAGACGCAGCGCCGAAGACCGGCCGGTCACATCGAAGGCGTACTCGGCCACGCCGGGGACGCCATGGTGGGCTACGGAGCTGCCGAGCGCGTAGAGAAGCGTGTCGTACGCGAGCGCGCCGTCGCCGTCCTCGCCGGTCACGGCGACGGTCCTGCGCTCGGGGTCCACGCCGGTGACGCGCGCCAAGCGCAGCCGCACCTCGGTGCCCGCGAATACGTCGGCGAGCTTGCGGAACGCGAGGTCCTGGCCGATCGCGAGCTGGTGGAGCCGCATCCGCTCGACGAAGTCGGGCGCGGCGTTGACGACGGTGATCTCGGTGTCGGCGGGGGAGAGCCGCCGGGCCAGGTTTCCGGCGGCGAAGGCCCCGGCGTATCCGGCACCGAGTACGACGATGCGGTGCTTCATGGCGTTGCTCCTGTCTCGTTCGTGTGCCCTTTGAACGAGACGGCGCCCCGATTGCTGACAGGAGCCGGGTGTGACGCGGGTCACCGAATTTGCACGAGCCGCTGAGCCTCCGGCAGACGCTTGGGCCTGTCTTGGGCAGCCGAACGGGGCGATGGCCAACTACGGATCGAGAGGGCCATCCATCGGTGTGACTGATTCCCAATCAGGTTTGTCAAGGGCGCGAGTGACACAGAGTAAGCGGCGTTATGCCGTAGCGAGGTCGGGGTGGGGCCGCTCGGTGGTGAAGGTGGGTGGTGGCGGATGAGGGCCCATAGGACTTCGAGCCGGCCGCGGGCGAGGGCAAGGATTGCCTGTTTGTGGGTCTTGCCTCGCTCCTCTCGCGGTCGTAGAACGTCTTCGACGTGGGGCAGGGGCGCGCCGCAATCTGGGCGGAGAGATAGAACTCTCGCAAGAGCCGACGGTGGTAACGGTGCGGTCGGCGCATGTTGCCTCAAATCCGGCCTGAGTCCTGGTGCTCGAACAACTCCGAACGTCGACCCAAGAGCAGGTATGCCTCACGCAGAGCGGTAGGAAGCGACAGCATCCGCCGGCCTTCGACCTGCTGGAGCCCTTCCTCGCCGTCGCCGTCGGTCAAGGGTGTGTACCACTCAGCCGCGATGGCCCGGGTGAAGTCCCATGCCTCCGACCGGTCGGTCCGAGGGGCCCGGCTGCTGCCAATGTCCAAGTTCGATCTGTACGCGGCGACCCGCCGTGACTCGCGTCAGCGGCCCTCGAACCGTGACCTTCAGCGGACGTACGAACTCGGGTTCCTGCAGGTGCAAAAGTGGCTTCCGGGTCAGGGCGCAGATGCGGGGGTCGTGAAGGCCTCGGTGAGGAAGGTCATGTCGGGGTGGTGCGGTTGGTGTCCGCGATGCCCTGCTCCCACAAGACCAGCGGAAGGTCCGCGCGCCAGGCTCATCCACAGCCGCAGCGCTCTGAGCACGTCATCCGGCCTAATTCCATCACCGTGCCGACGGTTCGATCGCGTACGCCGAGAACCCGATGCTTTCGCCGCCTCGGTCGACGGCAGAGGCCGCGAAGCCCAGCATCGCCGTACGGACATCTGCGATGTCTGGAGTGCCGCCGGGGGGCTGGATTCGCGAGATCAGGTCGATGCTGACCTGGACACCCGGCACCTGAGTGACATGAGCTCGGTGATCGCGGACGGGCTACCGTATGACCCATTAAGGTGCTAGATCTTCCATCTACGACGGATATGATGCATTTTGTGATCATGTCCGGGCGGCTGCGGCGCCGTCGTCCTCCCTACGGCGGCCGGTGGGAAGCTGCCTGGCTGTCACCGGTGATCCTTACCGTCCTCATCGCCGGCCTGGCGTTCTCCACCCCGAGGGAGATCGCCTTCAGCCGCCTCCTGCCCGCCGCGCCCGCCCTCGCCGCCTCGATGTGGCCCGTGCTCCCCACGATCCTGCTGGGGGCGTTCTGCCTGCTGGTCATGATTGGCCTCAGCTTCGCCTACACCGACCTGGGGACGCCGTACACGGCGGCTGCGATCATCACGGTCACCTTGGCGGCCGCATACGCAAGCCATGTCCGGCTCCAGCGTGAGGAGGCTCTCTTCCACATCCGGCTCGTCGCCGACGCGGCCCAGAAGGTGTTGCTGCGTCCCCTGCCAAACCGCATCGGGGGCGTCGAGATCGGGTCGCTGTATCTGGCGGCCCAAGAGCAGGCCCGGATCGGTGGCGACTTCTATGAGGCGGCCGACACACCGTACGGAGTCCGGCTGCTCATCGGCGACGTACGCGGCAAGGGCCTGTCCGCGGTGGGGGCGGCCTCGGCGGTGATCAACTCTTTCAGGGAGGCGGCGTACGACGAAGCGAACCTGAGGGGCATCATCCATCGACTGGAGATCAGCATCACCCGCTACAGCGCAGCTTTCCCCGCCCAGGACCTGCCCGAGCGCTTTGCCACCGCTGTACTCGCTGAAATCCCCCATGGCGGCGGCCACGTCAGGCTCCTCAACTGCGGCCACCCCCCACCGCTGATCGTGCACGGCGGGGAGATCCGCATCTTGGAACCCACCACCGTCTCGCCGCCCCTCAACCTCGCGACACTCCTCGGGAACCAATACTGCGTGGATACCGTCGACTTCGCCCCGGGCGACCAGCTGCTGCTCTACACGGACGGTGTCACAGAGACCCGGGACCGCACCGGCGAGTTCTTCCCACTGCCGGACTGGATGCGGCGCCAAGGCCCGACGCCGCCCCGGGAGGTGCTCGACCGGCTGCACCGGGACCTGCTCCACTACAGCGGCGGAACGCTCGACGACGACATCGCGGCACTTGCCGTGCAGTGCTCGCACACCCGGGCGCAGAGCACCTCGCGTAGTCCGACGTGTGGATACCGAGTGGGGCCCTAAAGACCGGGCCTTCTATCTCGCCCTTTCAGATTGCCAACTCGAGCGTCCGTGTCCCCGGCTGGACTGGGCTGGAAATGCCGAGGGAGCAGACCACGCTCCACAGACTCGCGAAGTCGGGCACCTCGCCTGCCATCGTCCTCGCGGACCGTGCCTCCGCCGTGCACCTCCGCCCGGCCGGGCCGACACTGCGACCTGTGCTCGGCGTAGGCTTCGAGGCGCCTGGCGACGTCGCCGAACTGGGCCAGGAGCCGGGAACTCATGGTGTTGGCCCGCACGTCGAGGGCAGTTGGGTACACAACGTCATTGTGCCTGGGCGGCCATGTGATGGAGTGCCCTGCGGCGTACGGCCGGATCTCCCGATTCCCTGTACCGGAACCTCGTCGCCTGAGTATGGAGGTGGGCGCGGCTCGCACGTGCCTGTGAACTGCATCCGTCGCTCACCAGGTGACGGGGATTCCGGCCGGCATGATCGCCATGCGGTTGGGGTGCCAGGGGATCTCGGCCGCCGGGACGGCGAGGCGGAGGCCGGGGACGTGGTCGAGGAGGACGCGGAAGGCGGTGTCGGACTGGCGGCGGACCAGGTGGGCGCCGGGGCAATGGTGGCGGCCGTGCCCGAAGCGCAGGTGCGGGTTCGGGGAGCGGTTGGGGTCGAAGGTGTCGGGGTCGCAGAACGCGGCGGGGTCGTAGTTGACCGCGTCCAGGGAGAGCAGGACAAGGTCGCCCTGTTTGACGGAGGAGGAGCCGAGCTCTGCGTCCTGGGTGACGTAGCGCGGGATCGCGTTGCCCAGGACGACGCTGCACCGCAGCAGTTCCTCCACGCACTGCGGCATGGTCTGCGGGCGGGTGCGCACCGCGCTCATCGTCGCGGGGTGTTGCAGGAGGTTCAGTGCCGCGACGCCGAGGAAGCTCGCGAAGTCCTCGTAACCGCTGACGAAGAGGACCGAGACGATGTTCGACAGCTGCCGGTCGGAGAGGGCCTGCCGGTGGGTGTTGAGGTCGGCGAGGCGGTCCGCGAGGCCGCGCGGTGCGCCGGGGCGGCGGGCAGCCATGTGGTGGGCCATGTACGCACGGATCTCCTCCCAGTTGCGGGCGAGCTCCTCGTCGGTGGGTGTCACCATGGTCAGGTCCAGGTCGGCCCGTACGGCGAGCCACTCGCGGTCCGTGAAGGGCAGGCCGAGCAGCCGGCACATGCACTGGGCGGCCACCCACTCGGCGAAGTGGCACTGCAGGTCGCCGGTGCTGCCTTCCCGGACCATCGTGTCCAGGCCCTCGCGAGTGACGTCGGCGACCCAGTCGGCGGGCAGTGCGGGCTGGTCGCGGCCGAGCGCCTTGAGTACTTCGTCGCGCAGTCCGGCCTGTTGCAGGTGGTTCATCGCGTCGAGCAGCTCGGGGGCCAGGATCGGGGCGTCCTGTTTCGGGGTGTCGGCCTCGGCCAGCACGGAGCGCGCGAAGGAGCGGTCCCGCAGCACGTGCCGGGTCAGCTCGTAGCCGGTGACCAGCCATGCTTCCTCGCCGGCGTTCGTGCTGACCCGGGCCACGGGGCAGCGGTCGCGCAGCGTGCCGAGCTCCGGGGCGAGGCGGTCGCCCCGGGTACTGAAGGGGTAGTGCGGAAGCGGCTCGTTCGGGGTTTCCTCGGATGCGGGAGCCTGCGGTGCGGTCACGGCGTGAGCGCCTCTCTGGTGGGGTCGTGTGCGTCGTGTGCGGAGCGTCGGTTGGGTGGGGGGCCTCACCAGCGCACGGGCAGCCGTGCCGGTGCGCGCAGCGGTGTGGTCTCGTCCCAGGGGATGGAGTCGGCCGGGACTGCGAGTTCGATACCGGGCAGGCGCTCCAGGAGTACCTGGATCACAGTGGCGAGCTGGAGACGGGTCAAGTGCCCTCCGGTGCACGCGTGCGGCCCGTGTCCGAAGGCGACGTGCGCGTTGGGCGTCCGTGTGAGCTCCAGGCGGTCGGGCTCGGTGAATGCCTCCGGGTCGCGGTTGGCGGAGGCCGGTACCGGAACGACCGCGTCGCCGGCGCGGATGTGCTGCCCGCGCAGCGTGAAGTCCTGTGTCGCGACCAGGATGTTGATGGCGTTCATGAGCGGGACGTACCGCAGCAACTCCTCCACAGCGGCACCGATCCGCTCCGGCGCCTCGCGCAACCTCCGCAGCTGCTCGGGGTGGGTGAGCAGCGTGAAGAGGGCGTTGCCGGTGTGCTGCATATTGGTCTTGTAGCCGGCCATGAGCATGGTGACGACGAAGCTGACGACGTCGTCCTCGGTCAGCTCGCTGCCCGGCCGGCGGCTCTCCGCGAGGAGCAGGCGGATGTAGTCCTTGCCGCTCCCTCTCTTGCGGGCGATGAGCTCGGACGCGTAGTCCTGGAGTGCGTAGAGGGCTTCCAGGACCTGCTCCATCGGAAGTCCGGATGCGCCGAGGAGGGTGAGGGTATGCGGCTGGTAGACGTCGCGGTCCTCGTACGGCAGTCCGATGGTCTCGCACAGCACCCGCAGGGGCAGCGGCTCCACGTACGAGGCGACAAGGTCTGCCGTGCCGCCCTGAGCGGTGGCCACCATGGTGTCGATCAGTTCCTCCGCCGTCGCCCGGATGTGGGGCGCCATGAACTCCAGCCGCCGCCGGCCGAACAGCGGCAGGACGGTGCGGCGCACTCGTTCGTGGTGCTCGCCGGTCATTTCCAGGAAGGTCGGCAGGCACGGCGGCGGGGCGTCCTCGCCCTCGCGGGGCGGCCAGGCGGACAGCAGCGGCCGCACCAGCCGGGGGTCGGCGAACGCGGCACGCACGTCCTCATAGCGGCTGATCAGCCAGCCCGTCTCGCCGTTGGGCAGCCGTGCCTTGACGACGGGCTGTTCGGCGCGTAGCCGTGCGTACGCGCACGGCGCACCAGCAGTGGCGGGCTCGACGTCCGGTACGGGGACGAGGGGCCGGGTAGGACCGCTGTCCTCGGGGCTGCTGCTGTCCTCGCAGCGGCTCAGGACCTGCGGTTGGCAGGGGGGTTCGGGGTGGCTCATGCGACGAGCTCCGTTTCCGCTGCGGGTGTGGGCGGCGCGCCGGGTTCGGTGGCGCCTGCTGGGGAGGCGGGATGTAGCCGGAGGTGAACAAGTACTCCAGGTACCGGTCCAGCAGGGTGGAGTCGACCGGCGGGCAGTGCAGCTCGCTGCCCGCCGACGTCTCGTCCGCGGGGCGCCGCCCCAGGACCGGGAACGTGCCCTTCAGGTACATTTCTTTGACTGACATGTCGGCGGCGCGGCTGCGGTCGACGCAAGGGACACGAACGGTGCAGTGGCTCTCGTCGGGTTCTCGGCGACATGCGGACGGCCGGGCACCGAGGCGGTGACGTATCCCGAGAGGGGCGAGTTCGACTGACACCCGTAGGCCCCGCACGCGGCGCGCGCTGCCCGGCAAGGCGACGGCGGCGCGCAGTCCGGCGTCTTCAGCCATGGCCCGCAGCCGGGCCAGCGGCAGGTCCTCGTCGAGCGGTACGTACGCGCAGCCGGCCTTGAGAATGCCCAACATGGCGACCAGCGCCTCCAGCGAACGGCAGCCGCAAACACCGACCAGGTCGCCGGGTACAACGCCGCGTCCGAGCAGGCGTGCCGCCAAGGCAGCGGCGTGGGCGTCGAGTTGCCCGTAGGTCAAGGCGCGCTCCCGGTGCCGGGCGGCCGGCGGCGCGTGCGGCCGCGCCGCGGCCTGCGCCTCGAACAGCTCGGACAGGCGACTGTCCCGGGGGCAGGCGAGCGCGGGCCTGCCGGCCGCCGGGAATGCAGGGCATGACGAAACGTCGAGGTCTGTCATCGAGTCCTTCTCGCTCGGGCGGCTTCCTTCGATGCGATGCCGTGCGGTGTCGGCAGGACAGGATTCAGCCCGGGGGGCCACTCCCGCTCACCTCGGCGCCGGATACGGCGAAGTCGGTCGTGAAGTCGGCGAAGTCGGCGGTGCGTCAGTGCTGCGGGCGCATGCGGAAAGAATGTCGTCTGGGCCCTCGATGGCGGTGACCGTGCGTTCGACTCTCACGTACCGGTACGGGCGGGGGGCGTCCTGCATGCAGAGGCTGGACCTCTCCGCGACGCGCAGTAGCTGAGCCTTGACGGTTGCCCGACCGTTCTGGAAGACGACTTCCCCGCATGGTTCGTAGCTGTACCAGACAGGGACGAGGAGGGGCACTCGTCCGACGCCTCTGGAGTCGGCGACGCCCAGGACGCCGATGCGCGGTTCGGCGAGGAATTGTTCACGTGCGTGTCGCGGCATGGCGGGCAGCGTGATCACGCTTTTCCTCTCGGCGACCGCGGGTGGGCGGTCCTGTGGCGACGGCGTCCTCGGGACGAAGAATTCTGAGCAGACAAGTGGATCAATTCCCAGCCAAGTGGACCGCGAACTCACCTTTCGGGGTGGTTTGGGCGCCTCCCGTCCATGCTCCTCAGAGGACAGCGCGCCGCCTCGATGCGCGTGGCGTCGAGCAGCCGCTCAACCAGGGCTTCGTAGCGAGCGCTGCGGCAGGTCAGGATCACCGGGCCCGCCGCGCGGCCGTCTTGGTGGGCGTTCAGCGGCCTGGGCGCGGGCGTCCGGGCTTGGGCGCTGTCGGGCGGTGGGGTCCATCTCATCCAGACCGTCCAGCACCGGCAACACGACGTCCTGGCCGACCAACGGCCGGCGCCCGTCAGTCGGGATGGGCCGCACTGTGGCCGGTTGTCAGCGGTTGCGCCAGGTGTCGAACACCTCTGGACGTCGGCTTGGATGACGTCTCGGAGATCCTTGCGTCGATTGGTACTTCCAGGCTCAGGGCGGCCGTGACACTGCGGTATTGCTTTGCGATCCCCGGGTCGCCTGCGGCCAGCAGTGAGGACATTGGGGGCTCGCTAGATGCGGTTGCCCGGTCGACCAGGATCAACACCTGGATCCGGTCGGCGCTCTCCACCCGCGGCACTGCTGAGCCGAGCTGGTGACTCAGGCGATCCCAACTGCTCGTGGTCTGCTCACGGGCGGCCTGCTTCAGAGCTCCGCGCATGGCTGCCGCCGCCGACATCTGTACGTCTGGGGAGAGCGATGGCTCCCCGAGCGTTTCGCGGCCCTCAGGGTCGGCTGCCGCCCAGGACCGTGCCTATCAGGGCCTCCGCTGCCCCAGGATCGCCGGCGAGCCGCCCGGCCTCGCGGATCTGCTCCTCGTCCAGGGCCCCGGCCCTCGCAAGCTGGATCGCCTCGTGGATGCCGTCTCCGTCGCCGTGCGCGAGCATGACGAAGAACCAGCGCACCGCCTGCACCGGGTCCGGCGCGGTGCCGAAGCCGTCGCGGTACCAGCAGGCGGCCGCGTTCATCGCCCCCGTAGCCCGCGCTCGGCCGCCCAGGCGTACCAGCGCAGTGCCTCCGCGTCCCGGTCCAGCGCCGACAGCCTGTCGGCGAGTACGGCACCGGCAACGACGATCCCCTCGCGCGCGGCAGCCTCGAACAGCCGCAGGGACTCTTCGGGTTCGTCAATCAACTGGGCCAGGTTGAACGCGCCGTAGGCGTCGCCGCCCTCGGCGGCCCGCCCGAAACAGCTCGGCGGCACGCTCCGCTGTCCTCCTCGACGCCGAGGCCCATCACCAACATGTGACCGTAGGTGCGCTGTCCGGCGGGGAGGCCCGCCTCGGCCGCCACGCGGCGTACGACACGGCCATGGGCAGGGCCGACGCGTCGAAATACTCCAGATTGATCCCGGCGAGCAGCGCGGCGGCCTCCATCGCCCCGCCGTACGCCAGCGGTACGAGCTCGACGGCCACCTGGGTTGCCAGCTCGGCACCCTCCGCACTGCCCTCCATGGCGGCCCGGACGAAGGCGTGCCCCGCGGCCACCCAGTCCCCGGCCTCGGCTGCCCTTCGGCCCGCGTTCAGCTGCATGCGGGCCGGGTGGCGACGGCTCGGAAATTCTTGAGCCGGTTGATCGTGCGAGCGAGATGTCGACGCCACCCTGGCCACCTCGGTCGCGCCCCATCCCAGGACGGCGCGGACCGAGCCTTGCGGTGTGATCGCTTCAGTCCCAACCCACGGGACGCGCAGGCCAGTTCACAGGCACATCAGACCGCTGGAAGCGTGTACAGGTGGTCGGCGTGGGAGACCAGGAGGCGGCTGCCCGCCTCGGTGATCTGCCATTCGCCGTCGTCCTTGACGCCGTCGTTGTAGTTCCAGCGGTACGAGCCGTCCTTGGCCGACAGCGCGTAGACGCCGCCCTGCTCGAAGAACGAGGCGATGTAGAGGGAGTCGTCCGTACGGACCATCCACTCGCCGAACTCCCGGCTCCCCAGCTCCTCGCTCATCCAGATCCTCTTGCTCGTCTTCGGCTCGATCGCCCAGACACCCCGGTCGTAGTCCATGACGTACAGCACACCCCGCAGGACGGACGGCCGGTGGAAGCCGCGACGGCCGTTGGGAGAGAGCTTCCACACATCGCGGCCGGTCTTCAGGTCGACGGCGCGCAGGAGGCTGTCGCCGCCGAGGAAGACCATGCCGCCGAAGATGGTGGGCTGGACCTCGTCGTCGGCGATCCTGCGGTTCCAGCGCTGTGTGCCCGTGCGCGCGTCGCGGACGGTGAGGTTCTTCAGGTCGTCGTCGATCGCGCCGTGGGTGTAAATGAGGTGGCCGTCGCCGACCGTGAGCGCGATGTCGTCCTGCGTCCCCTCGTCGCGTTGCTCCTGCCAGACGATCTTGCGGGTGCGGATGTCGATGGCCGCGATGGCGTTGAGGCGCTTCTCGATGTCGTCGTCCGCGAGCACGGCGACGACGTACACCCGCTCGTCGTCCACCGCGGCGACCTGGACCTCCCCGTCCATTTTGCCGCCGAGCCCGGTGCGCCAGGATTCCTTGCCGGTGCGGATGTCGTAGCCGAGGACCGTGCCGTCGTAGTCGGGGCCGGGCAGGAAGAGCGTGTTGCCGGAGACGGTGAGCGTGTCGGCGGGCCCGCTGATCTCCTTGCGGGCCCACTTCCGCTTGCCCGTCCTGACGTCGTACGCCGCCGTGGTGTCGCCAAGCACCAGGAAGTAGTCGCCGAACACCCGGGGCGGCACGTCGTAGTTGCGGGAGAGGCTCGCCGCCTGGGAGTGCCACAGGGGCTGCGGGGCGACGCCGTTCGGCGGGGTCTTGAAGACCTCGGGCTCGGCGTTGTTCGTGGCCTTGCCGTCCTTGCCGTCAACCTTCAGCTTGTCCTTGCTCCCGTCGCGGGTGAGCCACCACGCACCGCCCGTCCCGGCGACGGCCACGCCCGCGACGCCGCCTGCGGCCAGGCCGAGGAAGCGACGGCGTGAGGGGGCGGGGGACCCGGCGGACGTGGGGGCCTGCGCGGATGTGGCGGGCTGAGGGGATGCGGGGGCCTGGGCGGATGTCGGCTGCTGGGCCGGTTGGTTCTGGGACGAGGCGTCCAGGACCGTCGGGGGCGGGCCGTACGTCGCGGGGGTGGTGCCGTGCGCCGGGGTGTCCAGGTCGAGGATGCGGGAGGCGTGCGTCGCGATCGTCGAAGAGACCGCCGAGGGGAGCCAGTCGGCGAGGACCTCGCCCGTACCGTCCGGTGCCAGCGACTGGAGGATCTCCGCCGGGCTCGGCCGGCCCGCCGGGTCCTTGGCCAGGCAGGCACGGATCAGGCCCGTGAGCAGCGGCGGCACACCGGCGAGGTCGGGCTCCTCGTGGACGACCTGGTAGAGCATCGCGGCCGGGGCAAGGTCACCGAAGGCACTGCGGCCGGTCGCGGCGAAGGCCAGCACCGCGCCGAGCGAGAACACGTCGCCCGCCGTACCGACGTCCTTGCCGAGCGCCTGTTCCGGCGGCATGTAGCCGGGCGACCCGACCACAACTCCCGTCTGGGTCATACGGCTTCCGTCGACCGCCCGCGCGATGCCGAAGTCGATGACCCTGGGGCCGTCGGCCGCGAGCAGGACGTTCGACGGCTTCAGATCGCGGTGGATCAGCCCGGCCGCGTGGATCTCCTGCAGCGCGGCCGCGAGCCCCGCGCCCAGCGCGCGCACCGTCTGCTCGGGCAGGGCGCCGTGCGAGGCGACGACGTCGGTGAGGTCGGGGCCCAGGACGTACGCCGTCGCGAGCCACGGCAGCGGGGCGTCGGGCGCGGCGTCGACCACGGGCGCGGTGTAGCGGCCGGAGACGGCCCTGGCTATGTCGACCTCGTGCCGGAACCGCTGCCTGAACGCCCGGTCGGTGGCGAGGTCCTGACGTACGACCTTCACCGCGACCGTACGACCGCCGGGCGACCGCGCCAGATACACCCGGCCCATGCCACCGGCGCCGAGTCTTGCCAGCAGCCGGTAGGTTCCAAGTTCCCGCGGATCGTCCGACTGCAGTGGCTCCATGGCCGCCCTCACCCCGTTCGCGCGGCTGCGCGTTTGTCTGTTGACCGTTGTCGGCAGCCAACAGTAGGGGAGCGTTGAACACGTGGGGCTGGTGGGGCTGGTGGGGCAGCCCCCGTGGGGCCCCTCAGCGGTCCAGGCGCCGCAGGGAGCCGGACGGATTCCCGGTGCCGCGCCGTCGGCCCTGACGGTCAGCGTGTGCGGGCGGACTTCCCCCCGGCCATCATGTTCGATCGCCCGGCTCCAGGTGGTGCACGCCTGCCCGATGCCGCCCTTGCTTGGCCTGCTGCTCAGCCCGGGCGACCAGGTCGAGTGCGACGACCGCGCATACGTCGTGCCCGGCCTGCTGGCGGACCGCGTTACCGCAGTCTCCGAGGGTCTCGAAGCCCTTGGCCGTTCGGCAGCGGACGGCGGCCGCCGGCGGCCACCACACCAGAACCCACAACGGCGAGTGCGGTGTGGGCGCGGCCGACGTCCGCCACGGCCTGCCGGCGCCGCCCGGTCTTGGCGAGCGCGTGCGTGTGGGTCACGGCGAACAACGCCTCGCCTCGTGCGTCGACGCGGCCCTTGGCCCGGCCCCAGCCGGCCAGGGCCAGGCAGTGCTCCGGCCGATGCAGCTTCAACCCCTGCTGCGCCATCGTGCGCATCACGAACCCGTCCTCGCCCAGGCATACCCGATGCCCTCGCCCGCGACAGGGACTGAAGGCAGTACCGCTGCGCCAGGCCCCTGCTCCCCGCTGTCGTACGCCTTCCAGCCCGCGAGGTGGGTTCCTGTGGAGGCGACCGAGAGCGCCTCGGCGCGTGCCTGATCGCTGGCGAAGCGGCTGCGGCACAGCCCGGCGACGTCGGTGACCAGGTACTGCACGAAGGCGGAACGGCCGTGTTGTCGCCCGTGGCGCTCGTCCATGTCCATGTCCATGCACAGGCGCACCAGGTCGCGCACGGCGGCGACATTCGGCGTGCCCGGCGACCGTGCCAGCGGTGAGGGACCGGGTGCGGGCGGCGGCCTCCTGCACCATCTGAAGCGGAAGAGGCGCGGCGGCCATGGAGTATGCGGAGGCGGCCAGGAAACGGCGGCGGTTCACATCGGCCTCCCTGTCAGCGTCTGAACAGGATCGAAGTGCAGGGTGAGCCCGAGGCTGTCCGCACACCGGAACCCGCTGATGAACGCCACGCGCCGTCTCAAAGCAGCTCCTCGCGGCGTCGTCCGTGAAGACGAACAGATCTATGACGAAGCGCGCCGCAGCGCCGACCCCGTCTGGAGGAGATCGCACGTGCTCATCCCTCGCCCGAGCCGCGGGATCGGTCGGCCCCGCCCCATGCGCCCGGCCCCCGCTACCCGCACCGTCCTGCCCTGCTCCGGGAGTAAGTGATGGCCGACCAGGACGAGGACCTGGTCGACGTCGATCTGAAGTTTCCCCGTGATCTCGGACACTCAATGTCTACGCCGCGAGGGCGTGCTGTTGCCGCTGCCTGGTCTCGGCTGGGGTGAGGTAGCCGAAG
>NZ_JBSHNE010000077.1:0-1381 GCF_053646035.1 Streptomyces sp. NPDC055287
TCCATCCGCTTGATGTTGAGTCGATGTTCCTGGCGGGGGTGGTCGGTGTGGAAGACCGAATCTGGTTACTGCTAGTGTTCGTTCAGTCACGGTAGGCAATCAGCCTCGACGTACGAGCGAAAATCCGAGGGTCTTATGCGCAAGCTTCAGCAGGTCGTGATCGCAGCAGTGGCGGCGGCGGGCGGTCTGTCCGCCGTCGGCGCGGGCACCGCTGCCGCCGACACCTCCGACCGCGGGCCGAGGGTGTATGACCTCTACCGCCCCTACCAGGAGTGCAGTCCGCAGACGGTGGCCGAGAACGATGTCCCGATCGGTGTGCTCGGTCTCGCCGGCACCCTGGACACGGCCTGCGGCCAGTACAACAGCAAGGTCACCCGCTGAGCCCTGCGGCGTCATTCGTGCCCGGTGCCCGGCGCAGGACCTTTCGGGGCCGGCCTCGAAGGGCCCCTTCCTCGGGCCGGTTGCCTGAGTGTCGAAGACGAAACCCGGCGCGCCCGGTGTTCCGGGCGCGCCGGGCACCCCAACGCAAGGAAGGTGCATCACATGTTCAGCAGGAAGAAGATCGCGGCTGTCTCGGTGCTCGCCGGTGTCCTCGCCATGGCCTGTACCAGCATCACCCATGCCTATGCCGGGCAAGGCCCGCAACCCTGCACTCGCGACCTCCTGGGCAACGTCACCTGCCAGCAGCGGATCGAGGGTCGGATCCCCGAGGGCGGTGTCATGCCCCACACGGAGACCTGCATGCCGGTGAAGCCCGTGACGTATCGCTCCCCGGGGGGCGGGACGATCCGGCTCGGGCCCCAGGTGACCTGTTCCCCCACCACATCGGGTGCGCCCGATGAGGCCGACGGAGAGCGGCAGCCGTTCGGCCTGCTCTGAGGCCGGGCGCGGCAGATCCTTCCGGCCGCGCGACGCCTGACACGCGATACGGCGAACAAAGCCGACACGACGCAGTGCAGATCCCGACATGTGACGAAATGTGTGGAATAAATACACTGAGTAGTCAAGCCAGGCGCCGTGCCTGGGTAAGAAAGGGTCAAACATGCGTAAGTTTCAGCGCGCTGCAGTCGTAGCCGTGGCGGTCGCCGGGCTGTCCGCTTTCGGGGCCGGGGTCAGCTTCGCCGGCGAGGGCGAGCCGACGCCGGTCACCGCCGTGGCCTACTCGTCGGCCAACGCCGTGGCCTTCGGGGGCGGTTACTACGCTCAGCCGCAGGCCGAGCAGGCCGGGCCGCAGAAGGCGCCGGAGGCCGGGCCGGAGGCCGGGCCGGAGAAGGCGCCGGAGGCCGGGCCGGAGAACGGGCCGGAGAAGGCGCCGGAGGCCGGGCCGCAGTACGGGCCGGAGAACGGGCCGGAGAACGGGCCGGAGAACGGGCCGGAGAAC
>NZ_JBSHNE010000077.1:1480-15937 GCF_053646035.1 Streptomyces sp. NPDC055287
GGGCCGGAGAACGGGCCGGAGAAGGCGCCGGAGGCCGGGCCGCAGTACGGGCCGGAGAACGGGCCGGAGAACGGGCCGGAGAACGGGCCGGAGAAGGCGCCGGAGGCCGGGCCGCAGTACGGGCCGGAGAACGGGCCGGAGGCCGGGCCGGAGAAGGCGCCGGAGGCCGGGCCCGAGCAGGCCTACGGCCAGCACGGCCAGCACGGCGAGGGCGAGTAAAGATCACCCGAGGGCTCATCTTCTCGGCGCTGCCACGGGCGCATCGGCCTTCTCGGGACGGCTGATGCACCTCGCACTACCGCAAACGGCCTGGTCGCGCTACCGGCGCGCCTGTTCGGCGGTGTGCCGGGCGGCACCCGTGGCAAAGGCAGCCCTGACGCGCGGCGGCTCATCACGTTGTGCGGCCGGGCTGCGGTAATTCTGCCGTCGGGCGTAGCTGGCAGCGCGTCCAGACGCGAAATGATCGGTTCCGACACCTTTTCGGGCCCGGGCGCACACCGGTCAATGACACAGGCGCCCGGGCCCGACGTTGTAAAGGAATGCAGCACATGTTCACTCCGCAGAAGATCGCCGCCATCTCGGGGATCGTCGGAAGTCTCGCCGCGATCTGTGTCGGCGCCGGGCACGCATACGCAGACGGACGCGCGGGTGACTGCGAGAGCAGTGGCAACGTCTGTATCCGCAAGAGCGAGACCCACGTCGACAAGGACGGCAAGCAGATGGTCAGGCAGGAGCAGCACTGCTCGACGCCCGAGCGGCCGAACGTGGTGCTCGAGGAGCACCGGCTGCTGGGCGACGGCGGGTCCGCCGCCGCCGGTTCGGTCATGGACTGCTCCAACACGGTAAAGCTGCCGAAGGGCTTCAAGAGGCCGAAAATCGACATCTGAGCGCTGTTCTGTACATGCCGGACCGGGGCCGTTCCCGGCCCGGCATTTCTTGTGTGCCCCGGCAGGCATGCCGGGGCACAATGCCCGGTGCCCCGGCCGCCGGCCGGGGCACCGGGGAAGAGCGCCCCTGCGGCCAGCGCCCGCACCTTTGACACCTGGTCAGCAACTTCGGCATAACCGTCAAGAACACGTACCCGAGGGGCACGGTGCCCTGTTCAACCGGTCGGTCACCGTGGCGGGGGAGCACAAGTGGGTCGAGACGGCGAATCGCCGGGGGACCACGGCGTTCCCTCTCGACACGAACGGCAAGCAATTGAGGGTCCACTACAGCCTCTCAACGCAGTATGCGGCGCCAGCGACACATAGTTTCACCGTGCCGACGGACGTTCCCGGCGGAGCTGCAGTCGTGCGGGTCTGCCTCGACGACGGCTCCATGACGTCCTCACCCACGCTCCTGCTCTGCAGGCGTTACGGGCACTGATCCCCGTCCCGGTCCCGGTACATGAGGGCGAGGAGAGCATGCGTGGCCCGGTGGGCGTCTTCAGCGTCACAACACAGGGCAACGGCCTGGACTGCCTTCGCGCCCCGGCAGTGAGTGGGCCGGTGAGAAGTCGAGCTGGACGGGGCCCACGGCGACGACGGGCCCCGACATGCCTTCAGACGTGGCAGGCGGACGTGCGTTACTCCGGCGACTGCTGTGGGGCCTACGTCGCCATAGGGCTCGCGTCCCGTAGGCGATTCTAACGTCCGCCTCTGTTTGTACGTTCTAGCGCGACATGCTGGTCTCAGAATGAGATTCGGAGTCGTCTTGAGCAGATGCTGCTGCAGGTGAGTTGGAGGAGACCCAGGTGGAGGTCGGCGCGTATCTCGTAGCGGATGTGGAGTCGCTTGAACTGGTGGGAGCCAGGCGACGGTCCGCTCGACGACCCAGCGGGTCTTTCCCACGCCGGAGCCGTGGGCTGTGCCTTTGCGGGCGATCTTCGGTGTGATGCCGCGGGCCCGGAGAAGGTGGCGCTATCTGTCGTAGCCGCGGTCGGCGAACAGCCTGCCTGGCCGGCGCCTCGGCCCGCGGATGCGGGGTATCGCATCCAGCAGGGGCATCAGCTGAGAACTGCATGGTGCGCGGATTCGACCATGACGGACGCTGCAGGGGCTTGGGGGCGGGAGGGCCGCCGTGGCCGTTCGGCGGCCCTGAAGCAGTGCGCGGGCAGGCAGTTGGTGGCCAGGGCGACGTACTGCGCGGTGAGCAGACATGCCTGTTTCGGGCCGTCGGGGAGCCGGTTTGCCGCGTCGGCGGTGTGCGGATGAAACTCGACGAGCCGGTTCAGAAACCGCGTCGCGGGTTCACATAAGGCTGCCCGTCCGGGAAGCGGTGCGTGCTCTCGCAGCCCAGTGTAAGGCCGGCCACCGGCTACGGCGGGAGCAAAGTCGGCAACTTCGTGCGCACTCGGTGCAGTTCAGCGCTTACCTCGGATACTGGTGGGCATGCCAAACAGCGAGGAAGGGTGGCGGCCTCGGGGGTACAAGGGGCCGGGTTGGGAACCACCTAAGGACCCACCCAACGGTCCGCCCCGGAACAACGGAGGCGCCCCCGGAGGGCGGTCGAGTTGGAGCCTGCCGGGTGTGGCGGCGGTGATCGCGGTCGCGATCTGGACCCTCCTGGCCTACCAGTGGACTGAGCAAAACGACTGCGAGGTAATGGAGTCGTACGGCCTGGTCCTCTCCTATGGCACTCCGGACCCTTGGGAGAGGTGCGGAGACTAGGAGCCGCGCGGGCTGCCCGGTACGGAGCGGCCTCGCCTTCGCCCGATCGAAGGCGGTCCTTTGCCGGGCGCCGGTCAGAGCTCCGCGTCCTTGGCTCAGCCCATCAGCCTGCCAAGGAGGTCTACGACTGCGCCTTGGTCAGGGCTCTCTCCGTCTGCTTTCTCGCCTTGGTCAGGACTCTCTGCGACCGGATTCTCGCTTTGGTCGGAACTGTCTCCGACTCGATTCACGCCTGGGTTGGAACTCTTCGCGTTTTGGTCAGGCAACGAGCCCGGCATTGCATGTCCGACGGGATGCTCTGGCTGGTCATTCCCGGAAGCGGATTGGACGATGCTGCTTCTGTTCTCTTCGTCCTCGGCGGTGGCTGGGCCAATGCTGCCGAGGACTGCTGCGGCAGCCACGGCGGTTACGGCCAGGAGCTTGCGGATGCGCATGTGGGGCGTTCTCCGTTCGAGCGCGGAACATTGGACAGGTCTATATCATCCTCAATCGTGAAATTGAAGCCCAATTCGCCCATCTGTGGGCGAGGTGCCCCATAAAGCAAGGGTGAATTCCAGAGGTGGTCGCAACACGTGATCACTGACGTGTGGTGGCGAGCAGTTTAGACAGACGCTCGGCTGGGGTTTCCCAGCCGAGCGTTTTGCGCGGACGGATGTTGAGTTCGGCAGCCGCGGCGTCGAGGTCCTCGCGGCTGTAGCGGGAGAGGTTGGTCCCCTTGGGGAAGTACTGCCGGAGCAGGCCGTTCGTGTTCTCGTTCGAGCCGCGCTGCCAGGGGCTGGCGGGATCGCAGAAGTGGACCGGCATGTTCGTGGCGGTGGAGAAGAGGTGGTGGCCCGCCATCTCGTTGCCCTGGTCCCAGGTCGGTGACCGTCTCAGACGGGGCGGAAGTGCGCTGATGGTGGCGGTGAGAGCCTGGTGGAAGTGTTCTGCCCGGTGGCCGTTGGGCAGGTGCACCAGCATGGTGAAGCGGGTGGTCCGCTCGACCAGCGTGCCGATGGCGGAGCCGTGGTTGGCTCGATGCAGTCGCCTTCAACCTGCAACTTCGCAGCTGGTGGACGCCGCGAACGCGGTGCGACACCTGGATCGTGCGCTGCTTCGCCCTGGACGGTAACGCTCTTGACCGAACCGCCTCCGCGCTGTGGGCTGTAGTCCCCGCATTGACCACCGCCAACGACGACTGGTGTTCTCTGTGCGCCCGGTGCATAGGCCCCGGGCCGATCCTGCCTACCCGTCTTTCCCCCAGCAGAGCGGTGACACTCAGAGCTCTGCTCAATCCACACCGCCACCCCTTGGAATCGATCATCTAGGCGCCGCTCTCGTCCACAACGGGCGGGGCGGCGCCTTCGCACGTGTCGGCGTACACCTCAATGCGCTCTGCCGCTGATCCAGTGACGCGGTGCTCGGTTCATCGTTCTATCCGGTGTGCAGGTCAGGGGGCACCCGAAGGAGGGGCGCAGAGGTGCACTTCATTCTCGTCGGCGTGGAACGGAGAAGCTCGTGATCGAGCCATACGCACTGTCTGTTGACGAAGGTGTTTTCCTCTGCCTGCCGCCAACAACCGGAGCCCAGCGGTGCACCATGTGCGGTGAAATACGCCTCTGCGAACCCGAAGCCGACACCGACGCATGGGCCGACCACGCCACCTTCTGCCCGGATGCCACCGCCCCTGCCCCTACCACAGGCAGCGATACTCCCTGAGTGCCCCAACGGCAGTGGGCTTGTGCGGAACGGGAGGGCGGAGCGGGACGCCCAGGCCGCCTCGTGGACCAATCCGCAGGCCACCGCGCACACCAACAGCTCGCCGGACCGGCAGCGGCAGGCGGCACCACAGCAGGGCGCCGACGTCAGCCCGCAGGCCAGCCCCCAGCTGAGCCCCCAGCCGGCCCCGGCGCAGGGTGGTACCCCGCCGAACCAGAACAACCTCATCCATCCGGACCAGGAGTGCGGCCCGCGTCCCTGCCTCAACGCGAATGCCCCGGCTGCCCTACTCGCCGGCGCCGGGACCCGGGGCATCAACTGCACCCAGGCCGACAGCCGGGCGAACGCCGTCGCGAGCGTCCGCCAGGGCCGCCGTACGGCCGGACATCGACCCCCGGTGCGGGCCCTTCGGGGATCGCCCCACGGAAGGGGCCGCTCGCAGGCGATGCGGGGTCAGGATGCTTCCGCAACAAGATCACATGATCCGCGCGTCGCAGGGCGTTTTGGGGTATTTCGCACTAATCTCCCGTAACTGTACGAAGTCGATCTATCACAGATCGCACCCCCTCACTCCACCGGAGATGACATGTACAAGCTTCGCAAGGCTGCCGTCCTGGTCGCCGCCATCGCCAGCGTCGGACTCATGGGCGCCGGCACTGCCCACGCCGGCGGCGATGGCGACCGCTTCCAGATCAAGCAGAGCACCAAGTGCACGTCGCACGACCTGAACCTTGACGTCCTCGGCCAGGTCGGCGTCCTCAACGGCCTGGGCGGCAACCTGCTCAACGGCGAGGGCAACCCGGGCGCGCAGAAAAACCACATCGGTTCGACCATGGGCTGCAACAACAGCGCCTTCTAAGGCCGTGTCCGGCGGATCATCAGGGGCCGATCACCAGCACCGGACGGACTCCCGGCGCCGATACGGTCATGGTCCGCCGGACACTCCCTAGCGGTCTTTTCGTACCGATCCGTGACAGGGCCCCCGCGCCGCCATCCGCCCGCCGCTGTACACACGTTGTCAGGCAGTGAACCAAGATGACCGACGCAAAAGCCGTCGAGTCCTTAAACAAACGGCCTGGGCATACGCGCAAAACGGCTGCGGATGAGATGGTACGGACGCGTGGGCCTTGGCACGGTATGAACCGGACCTGGCGTGCTGGAACGGGTGGCTGGCAGGGCCATGCGCGACTCGTCAAAGCCCCCTGACCGACCGTGATTCACCACCGGTCGGGCACGCAGCGGCACGCGAGCAGGGGCGCGAGTGAGTCAACGCTCACAAGAGACGGATGCGGTTCGCCGGGATCATGACCGCGCCCTGCGCTCGAGCGGCGAGTGAGGCCGACTCCGTGCACGACGTCACCGCCTGTCCACCGGACGGTGTCATTCCCGGGCCGTGTGGCATCTCGCGGCGACTTCCCGGTCCCATCGGACACGCGCATCGGACCCAAAATGCCCAACACCGCTCTTTTCTCCCCCGTACATTCCGGCTATGACACAGGACCAGCAGCAGTACGAGTCTTCGAGCGGTAGGCCGGGGGACCGTGAGGCCCGCTACGCCCGGCTCAAGCGGCGGCCGTGGGCGGTGACCACGGCCGTGGTGGTCGCCGGCGCCCTGGTCGTCGGCGCCACGGCGATCGCCTCGGCCCACGACGGGCCCCACACCGCCCGCGTGGCCGCGAGCAGCACCGACTCCGACAAGGCCCACGTCCCCGGTGAGCAGGCCTACGGCAACCTGCAGCGCCACCATGTGCTCGGTCCGGTCGACTACTCCGGCAGCCCGACCCCGCCCGTGGGCGGCCCGCATCATCCGACCTGGCAGAACGCCAACGGCGACGTCTACGACCGGCCGCTGCGCAACGAACACGCGGTGCACTCCCTGGAGCACGGCGTCGTGTGGGTGACATACGCCGAGAACGCACCGCGCAGTGTCGTGAACGCGTTCAGGAAGAAGGTCGAGGGCGTGCCCTATCGGATGATGAGTCCGGTCCCCGGCCAGGGCGCGCCGGTCAAGCTGACCGCCTGGGCCCGCCAGCTGGCCGTCACCTCTGCCGACGACCCGCGGGTGGACCAATTCTTCGACGCCTACGTACAGGGGCCGCACGCACCCGAGCCGGCAGGGCCTGTCACCGGCGGCAGGGCGACCCCATGAGCAAGGCCTGAAGACATCATGCGTGTGGGGCGGGGTACGCCCCACACGCACGCCACTGACGCTATGAGTTGGCTGCGGGCCACTCCTGCTCGAGGACCCATGCTGCGACGGCGTATCCAAGCCCGCCCGTTTTCAAGACCGATGCTGGGCAGGATGAGAAGCCCTCATGACCTAGGAGTTCACCACGTCCCGCTTGGGAGCGGCATGGCGCTTGACCACAGGTCGGCCACACGCCGCCCGTCAGGCGCTGCCGCCAGGCACCCGCCCCACCGCGAGCAAATGCGAACTGGCGGCGAGCAACTCGGGTACGGCTCAGCCATGCGCGCGGCGGTCAAGGCAGCGGCCGCCGTGGTGGACGCCAATGGCGCCACGATCCGATTCGCACCAAGTACGAGGCGGCGAAGACAGCGAACGAGGCGCAGGCCAAGGCCAGAGAGGTCCCTATCGCGACCCGAAACCGGCAAAGAAACCTTCGGTGAGTACGTGAACCGCCGGTAAGCGGCACAGGAGTTGGCAGCGTCCACCAAGCAGAGAAGCGGCACATCGAGGAGCACCTCCTCCCCGATGTCGAGGAGAAGGCCATCGCCGACATGCAACCCACGGACGTCGGCGCGTGAGAGAACAAGGAACGGGCGCTCTACGCCGCGTCCCGTATGCAGACCTGGCACGGCACGCTGCACCTCATCCTTGCCGATGCTGTAGACGAAGGGCTTCGCGCTCCAATCGGCCACCAAGAGGCGTGGCCGGGGCAAGCGCGCCGGCCACGCCCGGAACCGGGCCCCGAGAAGGTGGTGACCGACGCCCTCGGCAGCCTCTGACAGCCGAGCGGTCCTCGCTGCTGTCCGGCCGTGACGACGATTGCGCCTACGGCACCGGCGATGCGCGCGCACAACTCACCGCCCAGGGACACGTCCTGGCGGTCAAGCCACCGCCGTTGCGGCAGACCGTCCCGTCAGGCTTCACCATCGATGACTTCCACGTCGACACCGACGCCGCCACCGTGACCCGCCCGGCTGGACAGACCGTGAATCCGGGCCGCCCCAAGGCCGACAGGGCCGCACCGCCCCGTTCGAACGGCTGTGCACCAACTGCCCACCGCGTGAACGCCGCACCACCTCGAAAACCGCACGGGCCAGCAACGTCCCCCCGGCACCGACTGCTGACCGCAGCCCGCGTCCAGGCCGCCACCCACACCGCCTGGCAGGACGCATACCGCCGATGGCGGCCCCCAGCCGAACGCGCCATCGGCCGGCTCGTCGCCCACGGCACCCGAGTTCCCGACCCAGGCGTCATGGCCAACAACATCTGGCGCCACTCGGACTCACCCGCACCAACAACACCTGGCACGCCCCGGCCACCCCATGACGAAGAAAGGGGCCTCCCGGCCCCGGAAAGCCCCTCAACGAGATTTCCGCAGTCTTCTAGCCGCCGACCTTGTTGTTGCAGCCCGCGGTCGAGCCCAGGGACGAGCTCTGCACACCCGAATTGCCCTCGCCGTTCGACGCGTTGCCGCCCAGGCCGTTGCCGATGCCGACCTCGCCGAGGATGTCGACGTTGCTGTCGTGCGACCCGCAGGTGCTGCTCTGGATGATGCCGCCGTCGCCGCCCTGGCCGGCGTGGGCAGTGCCGGCGCCCAGGAGTCCCGCGCACCCGAATGCGGCGACGAGGACAGCGCCCGTGCGGAGCTTGCGCATGCCATCTCCGTGAAGTGAGATAGAGAACGATCGACATTTGGTGCAGTAGCTAAGGTGGATGCGAACCACCCGAAAGCCAACCAGTACCGCCTCGGTTTCGGGTGGTTCTGGCTGCTTTCGCAGACCTGCGGGCACGCAAATGGTCCCGGCGCCCCCGGGGGCCGGGACCATTTACAGGCCGGCGACTTGGCGCCGGCCAAAATGTCAGAAGGCGCTGTTGTTGCAGCCCATGGTGGAACCGATGTGGTTGGACTGGGCGCCCGGGTTGCCCTCACCGTTGAGCCCGTTGCCCAGCAGGCCGTTGAGGACGCCGACCTGGCCGAGGATGTCCAGGTTCAGGTCGTGCGACTTGCACTGCGAGCTCTGGGTGATGTTGAACCTGTCGTCGCCGCCGCCCTGGCCGGCGTGGGCAGTGCCGGCGCCCATGAGTCCGATGCTGCCGATTGCGGCGACCAGGACTGCAGCCTTGCGAAGCTTGCGCATGTCTTCTCCGGTGGAGTTAGTGGGGCGCGATCCATGGCGGATCGCACTTCTACCGTTACGGGAGACTAGTGCGAAATGCCGCAAAACGGGCAGTGGCGCGCCGATCTTGTGATCGGGCAGCAGAAGCACCCGAATGCCGAATCGCAAGCGGCCGGGCCCATCCGCCGCACATCCTCGAAGGGCCCGTGGGCGTCGACGCGTGGCCGCCCCGTAGCGCTACCGCGCTTGCGCGCTGGAGAAGGAGTTCGCCTGGCTGTTGGCCTGGGTGCACTCCACCCCGTGGGTCTGGGAAGCGGCAAGCAGAGCGACGGGGACATTCGCGCCGATCAGGTTCTGCGGGCTGCACTCCTGGGACGGACGGAACAGGTTGGCCTGGCTCACCGGGGCGCCCTGCCCGTTCTGCCCGTTCTGCCCGGCCTGCGGGGCCTGCGGAGTGAGCTGCGGGCTGATCCGCGGGTTCAGCTGAGGGTTGACCTGCGGGTTGACCTGGGTGCCCCGCTGCGGGGCTGCCTGCTGCGGGGCCGCTTGCTGCGCAGCAGGCGAGCCGTATGTCTGCGTGGACGCCTGCGCGGAGGACGCCGAAGCGGCCTGGGCGTCCGGCTGCGAAACCGGAGGCGGCCCCCCGTTGTAGGCGGCCGGAGTCACGGCGGAGCTTGCTCCGGCCCCGACGGCGGACAGGCCACCGGCTGCTGCGACGACGAGCGCGATGTGCTGAAACTTGCGCATTGAAATACTCGGCCCTTCATTGACCTGTGCACGAAAATCCCTGTGCACGGAACCTGGTGAAATGCAGATGAGGCAGTGCAGTGTCGCTGCTCTGCCGACTCGTGCGGCTACGACAGACCATCGTTGTTGCCCCGTGCGGAACGAGGGCAGCGCGGACTCAGATACGGGTGGCGGGCCGTGGTCACCCATTTGCCACAAGCGCGTACGGCCCGCCCCAACACCCCATCAGGCAGAGGCAAATGGGTGATGGACTGTTGCGTGCCGTGACCACAGCGAGGAAAACCTCGTTCCACGGGAGGAGGGCAGCGACCGTCAACCTGAAGAAGGGGCGAGGGAATTCACTGCCGGCTCCGATGCGAAGTCCGCGTGCTGCTGAAGATTGACCGCTGCTGGCGGTGCGGTGCGAGTTATCGCGCCGACGGCACGCGTGACCGCACTGAATGCAATGGATCCATTTTCAGGTATCGAAGGGCCGAGGGTTTAATGCGCAAGCTTCATAAGGTCGCGCTCGTGGTAGCAGCGGCCAGCGGTCTGACCGCCGTCGGCGCCAGCGCCAGCCATGGCGACGCTCCCGTCGCACAGGGCGGTGCCACTCCGGCGTCGGCTCCCGATTACCCGACCCCGCAGGCCGCCCCGCCGGCGCCACAGCACAACGGTGCCGTCGCCACGGCCTCGTCGAGGGGAACGGCACAAGCCACCGCCACGCCGTACCAACAGCAGGCCGCCCCGATGCAGCCCGCCCAGGCGATGCAGCCGGCCCAGGCCGCCCCGATGCAGCCCGCCCAGGCCGCCCCCGGGCAGCCGCAGGTCGTGCCGCAGGTCATGCCGCAGGTCATGCCACAAGTCGCCCCGCAGGTAGCCGTACCCCAGGCGTTCGGCCCGGAGCCCCCGATGCAGATCGCCCCGCAGGTGAACCCGCAGTTCAACCCACAGGTGAACCCGAACTTCAACCCGGTCATCTCGCCGGCGAACGCACCGCAGCTGTCACCGGTCGGCCTCGGACAGATCGCGGCACCCCCCGTCGGCCAACTGGGGCTTCCCCGACTCGGCTGACGGCCCCCCGCAATCCCCACTCCATCTGCCAAAGACTCAATCTCGATTAACGGAGAACCAATGCGTACCTTTCAGTCGGTAGTCCTCGTAGGCGCCATCATCGGCAGCGTCGGATCCCTCAGTGGCGCCACCGCCTTCGCCAACGAGCGGGGCAACGATTTCGACATCACGCAGGGCATCGAGTGCCGCTCGCACGACATGAACATCGAGCTGATCGGCAGTGTCGGTGCCCTCACCGGCCTGGCAGGCAATCTGCTGAACGGCGAAGGATCCCCGGGCGCACAGAAGAACCACCTCGGTTCAGACATGGGCTGCAACAGCCAGGCGTTCTGACCCACCCCCGCCACCACCCGCACAGACCATCCAGTCAGTACAACCTCACTGCCGTCACACGTGAGGGCCACTGACCGGGTGGCCGGACCGGGTGTCCGCAACGCGTGAGGCTCCCGCGGCGGGTGCGGTCGCCGAGCAGGCCAATCGTTTTGGCGCGTGGGGGTGGGCGGTGCCGGGGGAGATGTTCGAAGCCGTCTGAGCAGCTCCTGCTCAAGGCCGCCCCGACGTACCGCCTCGAACTCGACGCCTTAACCCGCCACACCCGCCAGGTCCGGGCCTTCGCGGCCATGCTCACGGGCCGCCGAGGTAAGCGCCTGCCGGACTGGCTCGACGCCGTCCGGCAGGACGACCGGCCCAGCCTCCGCACTCTCGCCGCCGGCATCGAATGCGACCGCGGCGCCGTCATCGCCGGCCACACCCTGCCTTGGAGCTCGGGTGTCGTCGAAGGCCATGGCAACCGGATCAAGATGCTCAAGCGCCAGATGTTCTGCCGCACAGGGGACAATGCGCCGACGGGCCGCCACCTAGGCGACGAAGCCCCGGTTGATGCCAGTGACCCGTCAAGTCGCCTGTATCGCCCGGAGTTTCGATGTGCCGCAAGTCTGCAACTGGATGCCTGATCAAATCGCCCTCACGTCAGCACCGCGTGATCGCCGGCCTGCCGGCGACTTTGCCTGATCCTCGTGACCGGCGTGGACGACGTCACCCGTTCGCGAGTGCGCTGCTGGTCGCTTGCTCGGCAGCGGTATCCGGGTCCCGCACCTTCGCCGCGATCGGCCAATAGGCGTGAAACGCCCCGCAGAACACCCTGGCCCGGCTCGGCGCCCGCACCATCTCGGCGTTCCCTGTGCGCGTCGCCCCCAGCGCGGCGACGAAGCCGCCGGATCAGCAACCGGGTCTGCCCGGTGGCCCGGCTGACCTGCTCGGATGCGACCCAGTCGGAGCCGACACCCTGGCCGTGGACAGCAAAAGCGCCCGCGGCTCACACCACGAGGACCTCCCGGCCGCGCATCTGCTCGCCGCCAGTACCGACACCGGCATGACCGTCACCCAGCTGAGAGTGCCGGACAAGACCAACGAAATCACCTGCTTCGCCGACGCCCGCGTCCTTCGACCTGAGCGGGGTGACCGTCACCACTGATGCTCTGCACACCCAGCGCGATCACGCGACGTTCGTAGTCGAGGACAAGCATGCCCACTACGCGCCGACCGTGAAGAAGGAACCAAACCGGCCTGTACGAGCGGATGCGGACCCGGCCCTGGGAAAAAGGTCACCGCGAAGTTCTACGACCGCACCCGAGGCCACGGCCGCAAAGAGAGACCCGGGTGGTGCAGGTCCTGACCGTCGACGACCTCGACGTTCCGCACGCCGCCCCGGTCGCCAGCGTGGTCCGTCACCGCACCTGTCTAACCTCGCGCTTTCATGAGCGTCCTCGTCCATGCCTTGATCAAATAAGCAGAGAGTGCTTCTGACGCGTAAATAGCAGCAGCTCAGGATGGGTGTGGGCAGGACTGGGTGCCCGCTGGCCGTTGAGGGCTGGCGGGTGTCCGGGTGTGCCGGTCAGGCTGCGGTCTCCCTGGGGTTGAGGGTGACGGTGTAGCCGAGCTGGTTGAGCTGGGTGATGGCCCGGCGGGTGGCGCGTTCGGGGTCGCGTCGGGTGAAGTAGTCGCCGCCGAGCTCCTGGTAGGCGACGCTGCCGGTGAGCATGTGCCAGATCGCGGTGATGATCGAGTGCTCGACGGCGACCAGGGCCCTGAGCGGGCCGCGGCGGGCGGTCAGCCGCTTGTAACGGGTGGCGAGGTAGGTGTCCTTGGTTCTCGCCGCGCCGAAGGCGGCCAGCCCGAGAGCTCCTTTGAGATACGGGTTTCCGGGCCGGACCTTGGTGTTTTTGGTACGGCCGGCGGACTCGTGGTGGCCGGGGCAGACCCCGGCCCAGGACGCGAGGTGCTTGGCCGTCGCGAAGCGGGTCATGTCGCCGCCGGTCTCCGCGATGATCACTTCGGCGACGTGCTGGTTGATTCCGGGGATGGTGTCGAGCAGGTCAAGGGCGCCACGAAAGGGTGCCATCGCCTCCTCGACCCGTCCGGAGAGCTGGTCGATCATCGTGGTGAGCTGGTCGTACTGTTCCAGATGCAGGCGGGTCAGGAACGCGTGGTGCTCGCGGAAGCGTCCGGTCAGGGCCTCGGTGAGTTCGGGGATCTTGTTGCGGAGCTTGCGTTTGGCCAGGTCCGCGAGGACCTGCGGGTCGGCTTCGCCGCGGATGAGGGCTTCGAGCATGGCCCGTTCGGAGACGCCCATGATGTCGGAGGCGACCGCGGAGAGTTTGATGCCGGTGTCCTCCAGCAGTTTCTCCAGCCGCTGGACCACACGGGAGCGTTCCCGGGTGGCGGTGGTCCGGGCCCGGGTGAGGTCCCGTAGTTCACGGACCGGTTCGGGCGGCACGAAGGAGGGCCTCACCAGGCCGTGGGCGCCGAGCTGGGCCAGCCAGGCCGCATCCGAGACGTCCGTCTTGCGGCCGGGCAGGTTCTTGACCTGCCGCGCGTTGACCAGGATCACGTTCAAGCCCTCGGCCAGCACGTAGTAGAACGGCTTCCAGTAGTCCGAGGTCGCCTCGATCACCACCAGCGTCACCCGTGCGGCGAGCAGATGGTCCCGCAGGTCCAGGACCGCGTTCGTCGTCGATCCCCACGTCGTGGTCTCCGTTGTGAAGGACCCCCGCCGCTTCGTACTCGGCGTACGGACACACACCTTGGCGTCTTTCTTGCTGATATCGAGGCCGGCACAACACTCGTGCAGCACATCCACGGCCTTGCTCCCTCCCTGGCGGACGGACCCGTCGTATGCCGTTCCGGGAGGGCCAGGGTGAATCAGGAATTCTGACGCACGTGCTTCACAGCAACACTCCACGGTTCCCGTGGACCGCCCCCAGCACCACGCTGACCTGCGAGCTCACAGGCATCACAGAAACATCGGTTTCGGCCGGAACGAACCCCACCACGATCCCGAACCGGGGTCAGCCCACGTCAGGGCAGACAGAAGCACCCCCGGCGCGCGCCACGGGATTTACCACGCCCCCGGCGCGCACCGAAGGTGCGCTGGATCGCTGACCTGCAACGATGGGACTTGTCTAGGGTCCTGTTGGCTGCACGGAAAGAAGCACTCTCCAGGTGAGCAAGCGTATCGGGTTGTACCCGCGCGTCCGCGTCGAGGGCCGTGGCAGAGGGGCGGTCTCGCAGGCCGGGGCGGTGCTGCTGGTCGAGACGGTCCGCAAGTCCGGCCTGGACACCGCGATATCGGCAGCGCTTGCGCCATGGCGCAAGCCGCGGACGGTGCACGACCCGGGCAAAGTCCTGCTGGATGTCGCGCTCGCGACGGCTCTGGGCGGGGACTGCCTCGCGATGTGGCCATGCTGCGGGCCGAGGCCGACGTGTTCGGCCCGGTGGCATCAGACCCCACGGTCTCCCGGCTCATCGACGTCCTCGCCGCAGCCGGGCCGAAGGCGCTCACCGCGATCCGCACGGCGCGAGCCGAAGTACGGACGCGGGTCTGGGAGTTGGCCGGTGAAGACAGTCCGGCCGCTGACGGCAGCGTGATCGTGGACATCGACGGCGTGCTGGTCCTCGCGCACTCCGAGAAGCAGGACGCCACCGCGACCTGGAAGAAGACCTT
>NZ_JBSHNE010000078.1:0-15835 GCF_053646035.1 Streptomyces sp. NPDC055287
ACAAGGAACGGAACACCGTCGAACGACTGATCAACAAGCTGAAGGCCTGGCGCGGCATCGCCACCCGGTACGACAAGACCCCGGACAGCTACCTCACAGGCCTCCACCTCCGCGCCGCAATGATCTGGATCGACGACCTGCTCAAGACCACCCAATGATCACGACATCACACAGGCCCTAGCCGGGTGGACCGCCGTACGGATGACAGACAACTACACGCTGTTCGCCGCCACCAAGCCCGAGGCCGAGACCGCCTACCGGCACCTGACCCGCCTGCTCACCGCACACGGGATGAAGCCGGCTCCGGCGAAGTCGAAGATCTGGCGCCCGAACCCGGAAGACCTCTACGCCGCCGGCTGACCCCAAGGAGACGCCCCGTGCCCACGACCAAGGCGCTGCTGTACTGCGCCGTGAACGGCATCCCCAACAACACCAACGGCATCGGCCGCCAGACCACGCCCTGGCCACCCTCGCCCGCCACCACAAGCGCCTGAGCGCACACGCTGGCGCCTTCACGCCCTACCTCGCCGTCCCCGAGCCGGGCCCGGCCACCTGGGGCTACAACGAAGCCGACCTCCTCTACGCCCGCCGCGTCGTCGGACCGCTCGGCGGCGAGGTGATCGCCCTACGACACCAGCCGTCCCTTCTGGCACCCGGACACCTGGCGGCGTCTGTCCAGCGAAGCCGCCCGCCGCCGGGGATCTCGCCGACCGGCACGAGAAGGTACTGGCCATCGGCGTCGACACCCCCTTCGCAGGACTCGCCCACCACGCTGGCGGCCGCGCCAAGGTCGACGTCCTGCTGGCCCTGTTCTCCACCGCCCGCATCACCGAACGCCCCCACCCCGACCCCGGCCGCATCGCCTGGGAGGAAGAGGCCATCGCCGCCGCCAACCTCCACACCCGCGCCTGGGTAGCGGACATCGGCGACTTCCTCACCCGCCACGTCCAGCAGCAGTACGGCCTGAATCCGGCCAAGCTCCGGCCCTGGACGTCCGGTCTCCACCTCACCGCCGCCGACCTCACCCCACCGACCACGAACGAAGCCGAACGCATCGTGCGCGGGCTCGCCATCCCCATCGACCGCCCGGTCGTCGCCGCGATCGGCCGCACCGACCACACCAAGGGCCTCGACCTCCTCATCGAGGCTCTCGCCCCCGTCCACGACCACGTCCATCTCGCGATGGTCGCCGTCCCGACCGACGACGAACGCGCCACCCTCCTGGGTGACTACCGCAACCGCTGCACGGAGCTCCGGCTGAGCGCCACCATCATCGGCCGCTACGACCGCGACGTACCCCGCGCCCTCGCAGCCTGGCCACAGACCCGCGCCATGGCCGTACCAAGCCGGCGAGACCCTGGCCAATGTGGTCTTCGAGACCGGACTGTGGGCCCAGCAACGCCGGAGCCGTCGTCCTGGGGCCGCACATCGACGGCTTCCCCGAACAGATCACCGACGGCGACAATGGCCTGCTCTACGACCCATCCGTTTCCGGCGCCCTGACCGACGGCCTGCGACGGGCGCTCTCGCTGACCGCCGAGCAGCGTGCCCGCCTGCGCGCAGCCGCCCACCGGCGGGTCCTCGCCGAACGCAACGCCGCCGAACATCTCGCCACGCTGCTGACCACGTTCTGGCAGCCCCGTGCCGCCCCGGTGGCTAGACTCCTTGGCCATCCGGCAACGGAGGCCCGTACGCCGCGGTCACAGGCACCCACCAGCGCGCACCACCCCCTGGAGGCCACGCCATGACCGCATCCCTGCTGCTCGTCGACGGCCATTACCTCCTCCACCGGGCCTGGTTCGGCTTCGCCTCCCGCATCTGGAGCGATGACAAGACCATCGACCGCACCGGCGTCTTCGGATTCACCGCGCTTCTGCGCAAGGCCCAGGCCCAGCACGCCACCGGGTTCGAGATCTTCGTGGTATTCGACGCCGAGGACGGATCGCAGACCCGGGCCGGACAAGACAGCGACTACAAGGCCCAGCGTCCCGCGCCGGAGCCCGGCCTGATCGAATCCCTCCCCCTGATCAAGAACGCCCTCGACCACAGCGGCGTCCGCTGGATCGAGCAGGACGGCTGCGAGGCGGACGACGTCATTGCCACCCTGGCCACCCGCGCCCGCGACGACGGCCGCGCGGTCGACATCATGACCACCGACAAGGACTACATCCAGCTCCTGGGCGACCCGAGCGTGCGCCTCCTGAACACCGGCCTCGCCCAGGACCGCCGTTACACCCCCGGCGAGCAGATCCTCCCCCGCTACGGCGTCCTCGCCGAGCAGTGGCCGGACTTCCGCGCCCTGACGGGCGACCCCGCCGACAACATCGTAGGTATCCGCGGCATCGGCCCCAAGACCGCCGCCCGCCTCCTGACCGACGGACGCCGGCTCGAGAACATTCCGGCCGACGAACTGCGTCCGGCCTGGACGGAGCAGTGGCCACAGGTCCTGCGCTGGCGCGAGATGATCAAGCTCGACACGAAGACGGACCTTCCCGACAACGTCCTCACCACTTTGCCCTCTGCGCCGCTGCCCAAGGCTGCGGACGTCTTGAAAGCGCTGGACCTGTGGTGAACGAGCCCAAGATCGCGATATGGGACTTCGACGGGAACCTCGGCCACCGCCGGTATGGAACCTGGGCCGAATGCCTCCTTGAGGTCCTAGACGTGCAGCAGCCCGGCCACCCCTGGGCCTTCCCCGAAGTGTTCGAGGTTCTCGCCACCGGGTTCCCCTGGAACGCCGCCCACGCCCCACACCCGCACCTCTGCGATCCCGACGCCTGGTGGAGCCACGTCACCACCGTCATCACCGCGGCCCTCGCCCAGCTCGGCGTATTCCACCCGCACACCGCGGCGACCGCTACCCGCGCCGCCTACACCGACCCTGCCGCGTGGAGCCTTTACCCCCAGACTCTGCGCGTCCTTGATCAGCTCACAGCGCAGGGCTGGCAGCACGTACTTCTCTCAAACCACGTCCCTGAACTCCCTGCACTCCTCAGTGGCCTTGGTTTGGACACCCGGCTTCAGGTGGTCATCAACTCTGCGGCCAGCGGCTACGAAAAGCCCCACCCCGAAGCGTTCCGCCTCGCCCGGACGGCCGCAGGACCCGCATACCGGCTCGTCATGATTGGCGACAACCCCGAGGCCGACGCCGCCGGGGCCCGCCGCGCCGGCATCGACGCCATCTGGGTACGCCGCAGCCAGCACACCGACACACCCGACCTCGACGCCGCCGCCCACATCCTTCTGGCCCCGGACCCTGTCCGAAACCGGCGGCGCCCAACCCTGCACGAGGTTCCCCCGCTCCGCGCAACTGCCCCCGGAGCCCTGCCGATCCGGTAACCTCGCCGACGTCCGCACCGCGGAAGCCCGGCAGCGCCCCGGTCCATGGCGCACCGGAGCCACCGTGCACGACACCACGCATGCCCCCGCGCAGGCCGACTGCCTCACCGCCTTCGGGGCGCTGCGCGACGGCGTCAACCCAGCCGCCGAGACGTCGATCGAGCTCGGGGAGGGCTGCAATCGCTTCCCACCCTCCCCGGACCTCGCCCGCTACCTCTCCACGCTGCTGGACCGCTTCATCCGTGACGGAACCCTCTCCGCGTATGCCGGACCCCGCCCGGCCGACGCTCGGGCGGCGATGGCTGAACTCCTTGACAGCCACCTCAACATGAGGGTGGACGCGTCGGACATCTTCTTCACTCGCGGCGGCACCGAGGCCATCAGCCTGAGCATCGCGCATCTCGCCGAGACCGGATACGGCCTCGTCCTGCCGCTGCCGAACTACTACGCCTTTGACCAGTGCGCCGTCCGCTGGGGAGCACCGGTGACTGGTTACTACCGGCACGACGGCCTCTGCCATCCCACCGGCGCGGCCCCCGCCCGGCACACCTGTCTCGTCGAGGTCCTCCCCAACGGCGTCACCGGCGCCCGCCACGCCCTTCCGGATCAGGCCGAGCCGGACTTCGCCCTCATCGACGTCCCTTTCCAGGTCGGGGCCGAAGGCCCGCAGCCGGCCGCGATACTCCGAGACCGCGTCCACGGCATCGACCTGGACAACGCCGCCCTGATCCTCACCGCCTCGAAGGACCTCTCCCTGCCCGGCCTGCGCGCGGCCGTCGTCGTCACCAGGAAAAAAGCACTGCTACAGCACCTCGCCCGCGACCGGTTCGAGCGGATGGCCATGAGCGGCGACCCCGTCGGCGAGGTCGTCATGCTCTTCTACGCCTCCCTGCTCACCGTGGTGGAGGCCCCCGCCGAGCAGACGGGCAAGCTCGTTCAGATTGTCCAGGACACCGTCCGCCGAGCCGGTCTGCCTGCACTCCCCGACGAGGAGACCTACCGCAGTGCCCGCGACCACCTGACCGTCATGAGCGAGCGCTTCCGCCACAACGCTCGCGCACTCGAAGCCCCCACATCGCCGCTGGGACGCATCACGGGCCTAGAGCCGGCCGCGGGCTACTCCGCGTTCGCCGAACTCCGCGCCCCCCCAGGAAGGCTTCCTCCAATGGGTCGTACGGTGCGGGCGAGCGGGGCTACGGCTCAACCCGACCGTCGTCCACGGCGGTACCTCCGCGGCGTGGGAGGCACTGTACCCAGAGCGCCAACTGCTACGGATCAACCTCTCGGAAGACCCGGCAACCCTCGACCACGGCCTGAGCCTCCTCAACCGCCACATCTCCCACCCCCAGCCGTGTGGGGCCTCTCGAGGCGACCGCGCAAGCCCCTGATCGGGTGCCCCGGGCCCACAACCACTCGAACGTGTGAGTTCGAAACCGCCCAGGCAAGCAGGGACTGCCTTGCACGCCAAGGCCGCATTCACGTTCGAGGCTTTCGCTCTTCTGGGGCCGTTACGGCCCCAGATCTGCGCCGTTCTTAGAGCACCAGTACGCCCGGCCCCGCTCGCACCCCCCATCTGGAGGACGCCATGAATCCTGTGCCCGCTCCCGTGAACGGCCCTGCCGTGTTCGAGCAGCAGCGCCTCGCCGCCTCGCCCCGGATGCTGTACGGGCGCCGTGTTGACGCCCCCGTGGCCCGTGCCCGCCGCTCATCACACCCGGATACGAGGTGCGGGGCATGAGCGGGGAAGGCGCTGCGAAGGCGGAGTCCGAGCAGGAGGTTTCGCAGTCAGAGCGGCTGCTGTTCGGCGGCGAGCTGGCGTACGACATCGGGTGGAACCGGCACCAGGGGGCATGGCTGGCCCTGGACCTGTGGGCGATGGCCCGCACGCTGCCGAAGCTGGTGGGTATCGCGGTCCGGCTGGCGCACCAGGCCGACGCGCGGGCACTGCGCATTGTGTGGATCGCGGAGCTGGGCCGGGGTATCGCGCAGGCGGTCGGGCTGGTCGCGGTCAACTCGGTCCTGGGACATCTACTGGTAGGCGGTTCGACGGTCGAGCGGCTGGAATTGGCGATGCCCGCGCTCATGGCCGTCGCCGCTACCGCGCTGCTGGGCTCCGTCCTGCAGTCGGCGTCGACGTCGGCCACCGGGGCACTGGAGCCGAAGGTGCAGCGGGTGGCGACGGAGCGGTACCTGTCGCTCGTCGCCCGGGTGGAGCTGTCGGCGATCGAGGACGATGAGTTCCACCGGCTACTGGACTCCGCCAGTTACGGGGCGGATTCGGCCCGGCGGATGGTCAAGTACTGCACCTCGGTTCTCAACTCACTGATCTCGCTGGTCGCCGCGGCCGGCGTGCTGACCGTCCTGCACTGGGCGCTTCTGCCGCTGCTGATCGCGATGACACTGCCGAGCGCGTGGAGTTCGCTGACGATCGCCAAGATGTGCTACATCTCCTTTCATCAGTTCGTTCAGCATGCCCGTGCCGGGCAGTTGTTGGGCCGGCTGCTGATCGACCAGCAGGCCGCCGCCGAAGTCCGCGTCCACGACGTCGGCCCATTCCTGCTCACCCACTTTCGCGGCATGGCGCAGACCAGTGAGCGGGAACAGACCCGCCTGGCGAGCGAGGCCGCGCGCAAGGGGCTGATCGCCGACGGCGCCACTGGGCTGGCCACGGTCATCACCTACGGGGTGCTGGGTGTGCTGCTGTGGACTGGGGGGATGGACCTGGCGGTGGCCGGCACCGCGGTGCTGGCCATCCGCACCGGCTCGGGCAGTCTCGACCAGCTCGTTCTGCAGATCACCGACCTGCACCAGGAAGCCCTGTTCGTCGCCGACTTCGAGAAGCTGTGCCGGGAAGCCGCCGAGCGGGCCATCCCCGCCACCGGAGTCGACCTGCCCGAGCAGGTGGACGAGATCCGCTTCGAGAAGGTCACCTTCACCTACCCCGGCAGCACCACGCCGGAGCCCTCCCTGCGCGAGGTCGACGTCACCATTCCAGCCGGAAAGATCGTCGCCCTGGTGGGCAACAACGGCAGCGGCAAGTCGACCCTGGTGAAGCTGTTGTGCGGCCTGTACCGGGTCAACATCGGCATCGGCCGCTCCAGCGGCCCGATGGACGACACCGCGATCGAGGCGGCGGCCGCCTACGCCGGGGCAGACGAGGTCCTGGCGAAGCTGCCGCGGGGCCTGTCCACGCTGCTGGCCCGCGGCTACAAGGGCGGGCACCAGATCTCCGGCGGTCAGTGGCAAAGAATTGGGATCGCGCGGGCGCGGTTTCGCAGTGCCCAGGTGCTGATCGTGGACGAACCGACCAGCGCCCTGGACGCGGTCGCCGAGCAGCGGGTGTTCGACCAGATCCGCAACCTCGCCGCCGAGGGCCAGACGATCATTTTGATCACCCACCGGCTGCACTCGGTGCGTCACGCGGACCTGATCTACGTCCTCGACCAGGGGCGGATCGCCGAAGCCGGCACATTCGAGGAGCTCATGGATCCGGATACAGGCACGGGCGCGTTCAGGAATTCCTACCTGCTGCAGTCGCGCGCCTACGACCACACGATCCCCGCTCAGCGCGACAAGACGGTGGATGACGAGCCGGCTGGGGAGCACGCATGAGAGCGGCCCCACAGACCGAAATCACCCTTACCACCGCCTTGCTGGCCGAGGAGGTGCCGCGTGACGCGTTGTGCTGACATGTGCTCGGGCTTGGCCATGGCGTTCTGGGCAGATGCGATGGGGGCATCGGTGCGCGCAACAGGAGCGGTAGCTGGCCGCCGGGCGGGCTGCCGGGTATCGGGCCAGGGTTTACCCGCAGGCTCCGCATACGCCCGGCTCGGCGGGGCGGCGGACCTGTGGTGAACCTGCCCGGCCCCCGCCCCGCCTCTGCTACCGATGGTGGGAAGGCGTCCTTGCGAGGCCATCGTGCGTCCACCGTCTGCCTGTCGGGAGAGGCGGCCGGCCTGCTCGGTACGTCGGTGCATGCAGTCGCGCTGCCCGCCCTGTCTGTACTCGAACTGAAGGCCGGCCGGGAGCAGGTCGCGACCCTCCTGGCCCGAGCACGCGGGCAATGGGAAGAGGTCCTGACCGGGCGGAAGGCTCTGCGCCTGGATGACCAGGCCCTGGTCCCGAACGGACTGCGGACCGGCCGGGCAACGCCGGAGCTCCAGCGGGCCTCGGTGCTGCTGGAAGAGGCCGGACTGTGGTGAACCTGCCGCCGCCTCGGCTGGTGAACCGCCACCCGTCCCAGCCGGTTGTCCCCCTTTGCATCCCCACCTCAAGGAGCCTGAGATGACCCTGTCCAATGACCCACGAGGGACTGCTGCGCTGCTGGTCGACTCCCGTGGCCGCTACCTGCTGCACCTACGCGACGCCAACAAGAAGATCTGCGACCCGGGAACGTGGAGCATCCCGGGCGGCGACCGCGAAGGAACGGAGTCCTCACGTCAGGCGGTGGAGCGGGAACTGCTGGAGGAGACCGGCCTGGTAGTTCCGCTGGAGGAGTTCACGGTGGTCGACTCCCTGGGCCCCGACGGGACCACAGGCCGGATTCGCGTCTACCTCGGAACCTGGGACGGCAACGCCGATGAACTGCCGTGCCCCGAGGGCATCATGTTCCGCCATTTCGACGCCGCCACCATCCCGTACCTGACGATGTGCCCGTGGACGAAGGAGGTCATCGACCTCCACCAGGCCCAGGTCCCCGCCCGGCCCCCCGTTCCGGCGCAGGCCCGCCCCGGCGGTCAGGCACGCCTGAACGTCGTCGGCGTGCACCTCTACCTGGAGCAGGACGGCAAGGTACTGCTCGGCCTCCGGCACCCCGACGCCGCAAAAGTCAGTTGTCGGGATCGATGTTGTCGGATCGGTCGTCGGCCCCATTTCCCCCGCATCTGCTGATCAACCGATGGACTGCGGTGGACACCACCCACTCGGCCATCGGCGGAAACACGTTCAGTACGGGCTTCCGACCCACCGCACTCACGATGGCGACGCTGCGTCAGGACCGGATCCGCCACGAGGCATTCGAGGTCGACGACCCACTGCACCTGATGCGCCTGTTCGGCATCGGCGCCCAGACCGCGATGCGGTACATCACCGCTGCCCGCCCCGAACGCACCGCGAAGCTGCCACGGTAAGCACGGCCGGACCGGGGGTTGGGTCGAGGATGCCGCACGAGCTCGAGGAACAGGAGGCCATCGGCCGCAGGATCAAGCGGCAGAGGCTCAACCTCGGCATGCCACAGGCCGATCTGGGAGCGGCGGTCGGCAAGACGCAGGACTGGGGGTCCAAGGTCAAGGCGGGAAAGATCGAGCTCGACAGCGCCGGACTGATCAACCAGATCGCCGCCGCACTGCACTGCCACCTGAACACCTGCTGGAGCGGCCGTACGTCGGAAGCACCGACGAGAACCAATGCAGGCCGCAGTCACGTCCATCGTCACAGCTGCGTGCGATGCCCCGTCCTTCGCGTCGGCCCCGCTCAGCGGCCCCGGCTTGAGGAAATCCGCAACAACCTGACCGACTGGATCACCGAAACCGAGCGAGAAGGCTGGCTTGGCGAGGCCGAGGGCCTGCGCGTCAGTCTTGCCGCCGCAGATGACAAGCTGGTCCAACTCGACGAACGCAGCCGCCGGGCCATCACCTTCAACCTTGGCATCCCGGCCTTCGGCGAGATCGCCGGCCGGACCGCCACCGTTACCGTGACTCCGACGAGGAGCCGAGACGTTCGCGGACAAGTCACCGGACCGAGGGACCAGGCGGTGAACCCTCCGGGCAGCAGCACCACCGCTGCCAGGGCGCGCTCAGCCGTGCGGTGCGGTTTGCGTCGTGCCATCTCGTGACATGCACGTGCCTTTCGGGTTGGTGGGGTCCGGCGTCCGGAAGCGCCGCGTCCACCGAGTCCGACTCGGGTGGGGCTTCACCACTTGTACGTTCGAATGTCATGAGTGAGTAACTGGAACGCGAAGCGGGCCGTGCCGACGACCTCCACCGGCGAACCGTGCACGGGATTCGTTATGCTCTCCAGCTTCCGAGTGCTGGAGGACGCAGTGAGTGAACGCCCTGTCCACACGGTTGAGGTGCCCCTCCGTGACGGTGACGAAGAGACAATACGGGTGCAGATCCGCGAAGTGGACGAATCCCTGGTGCGGGTGGGTCGCGGTGGCCGTTCCGTGGCGCGGGCCCAGAGATCGTTCGGCGAGATGCTGGACACCGTACGGCCCGTCGCGGAGAGCTTCGTCGGACGGTTCCGGGGACTGGCCAACGCGCCTGATGAGATCACTCTGGAGTTCGGGGTGTCGCTGTCGGCCGAGGCCGATGTGGTCATCGCGAGCACCGCCACTGCGGCGAACTTTTCTGTGACCCTCACATGGAACAGGAGAGACGATCCTGAGACAACGGTCAATAACTCGTGAGAAGTTGAGCCGGTGGGGATTGTTGGGCCGTGGTGAAACGGAGGCCATGTGACGGGGGCGGAGCCGCAGGAGCCTGACGAGGCGCTGGTCTCGTCGGTCGTCCGGATCAAGGGACAGAACGGTGAGCCCGTGGGCACGGGCTTCCTCCTGGCACCGGACGTCGTGCTGACCTGCGCCCATGTGGTGGCGTACGCCTCGGGGGAGGAACACGGCACGGCGAAGGTGGCGGCCGGGACCCCGGTCACGCTGGACATGCCGCTGGACGTGGACCTGGCGGGGCGGTCTTGGACCGCCGAGGTCGAACACTGCGTCGAGGAGAAGGACGATCGCACCGGGGACGTCGCGGTCCTGCGCGTACGGGGCGCGATACCGGGCGGCCGTCCGCTGGCCCTGGCCGAGCCCGCGACCGCCTGGGACAAGAGAGTCGGCATCGTCGGATTCACGGGACGACGGCCGGGTGGATCCTGGTACTGGGGAGTCCTCGGCGGGCCGACGGAGGAGGGCTGGCGACAGCTCTCTCGGACCGATGAGACCAGGCCCTACATCGAGGAGGGCTTCAGCGGCAGCCCTGTCTGGGATTCCCGCGGCCGTGCGGTCGTGGGCCTCGTCGCGGTGACCCAGCGGGGGCGCAACGAGGCCCAACAGACGTTCGTGATCCGCGCGAGCACGGTGCTGAGGCTCATCCCCGAACTTGAGAAGATCGTGGAACCGCCGTCGCCCTTCCGGAGCCTCAAGACCTTCCAAGAGTGCGACGTGGACGTCTACTTCGGCCGTGACGACGACAAGGCGAAGGTGACCAGAGCCCTGCTGGGCGGGCGCCCGAGCGTCACCGTGTACGGGCCGTCGGGCTCGGGCAAGTCGTCGCTCGCGCTGGCCGGTGTGGTGCCCAAGATGCGTGAGAAGGGGTACGACGTCCTGGTGGTGGACGCCGGGCCAGTCTCCTCGCCGCTGGCCGCGCTCGCCACCGAGCTGTACGAGGCCTACGGCACTGGGCGGCACGGGGCGCAGAACGCCGGTGAAGTACAGGAGTGGCTCACGGAGCTGGGGCTCGTGGACACCCTCCATCGCCTGCGTGGGAAGTCGGGCGGCAAGCTCCTCGTCGTACTCGACCAGGCCGAAGCACTGCTTGCCGGCAAGGACACCGAGGTCGCCAAGGCGGTCGATGTGCTCTTCCCGGAGAACCGGCCGGTCGGCGCGCCCAGCGTCCTGGTCACACTCCGGGCCGACTTCATCGACGCCGCCCTCAGACACCCGAGCCTCGGTGCCGCGCTGCAACGCGGAGACACCCTGCCGCTGACGCCGATGTCCCGCAAGCAGCTCACGGATGTGATCACCAAGCCGCTGAATGACCTCCCGGGCGTCGCCGTGACCTACGAACCAGGGCTCGTCGAACGGATCCTGGACGATGCCAGCACCGAAGCGGGGACACTGCCGCTCCTCGGCTTCGTCCTGGAAAAGCTATGGGAGGGCAAGGAGGGCGGCCGGCTCCGGAAGGCGACGTACGAGGAGGCTGGTGGTATCTCCGGCGCGCTGGCAGGCCATGCCACGCAGGCCTGGGACGAGTGTGTCACAGACGAGGAGAAACAGAAGGACGGCGAGGCGAGTCGACTGCTCACCGGGCTCGTCCGGGTGCTGCCCGGCAGCCCTCATCCGCTGCGCCGCAGGCTCACCCGGCAGGAGGCGGGCGACAAGCGATGGGACATCGCGATCCGGCTCGCCAGCTCCGAGCGCCGACTGCTCGTCGTCCACGGCGGGCAGGGAGAACCGGAGGCCGTCGAACTGGCCCATGAAGCGCTGGTCACCGAATGGCCGGCCCTCCAGGAGCAGGTGCGATCCGACAACGAGTTCCTGGCGGCGCGGTGGGAACTCGCCCATGAGCGTGAGCGGTGGGCCGACGGGGACAAGGCGGCAGGGCTGTTACCCGGGGGGCTCCAACTCGCCGGTCTGGAACGACACTTGAAAAACCGGGAGGCCGAACTCGACCCGGACGAACGGAATTTCCTCGAACTCACGCGGCAGCGCCGCCGCGCGCGACGGAACCGGCTGCGCGCCGCGTGGATCGCGACCGCCGTGGTGCTCGCGGTGATCGCCGGGCTCGGCACGTTCCTCGTCTACCAGGGGAAGGTCAGCGAACGGCGGGACGCGGAGGCACGCTCCCGGGCGATGTCCGTCCTCGCGGGCCAGTTAGACAGGAGTGACCCGGGACAGGCCGCACTCGTCGCCATGGCGGCGTACGAGATCGCGCCGACGCAGGAGGCCCGCAACGCCGTGCTGCGCGGATACGACCGGTTCAAGCGGGCCGACTGGGTGCTCAGCGGCACCGAGGGGAAGATCGTCGATACGGCGATGAGCACCGACGGCACGGTAACGCTGGTGACAACCCAGCTCGGGCGTGCGTCACTATTCGTCCGCAGAGCCGGGAAGAGCATCATGAGTACGCGGCTTCGTCTCAATGAGATGGCCTTCCGCCCGATGGTCAGCAGGGACGGGCGGCGGATCGCCTATACGTCGGGAGCAGGCGCGCTGGTATGGCACGACCTCGATCCGGAGGCGGACAGTACGGCGGAACTGCTGGGGCCGGCACACACGATCCGTAACGGCGAGTTCATGGACAGGGCTGAGGAACAGGGGCACAGCAGCGATCAGGTCCATACCGCGGACTTTTCCCCGGACGCCCGGCGAGTGGTCACGGTGGCAGCCGACGGGCGGCTGCGGCTGTGGGATCTGGAGACGCGACGGCATGAGGGACTTCCCTCGCGGCTGCCCGCGTTCGAGGCCGTGTGGTTCGGATCCGACGGCGACACGCTTGTGGCCCAGCGGCGCAAAGCCGACAAGGACGCGTTCGTGGCGGTGAACACCGGTACCGGCAGGATCCGCGAGCTGGCGACCGGCGTGGGGACCTTCTCTCCCACCGACGGCGTGTACAGCGCCCCCGCGGTCAGTCTCTCGGGCGACGGTGGGGTGCTGGCGTGGTGCCGGGTGGAGCCTGACAAGGACGACTTCAACAACAACGGTGTATACCGTTTCGTGCGCGTGGGTGACGGGCGGGTGCTGAACCGCTACAGCAGCGATTCGTACGGCTGCGACGGTGTCTCTCTGAACGAGTCGGGGCAGCGTTTCGCGGTGTACGGCGGCGAGTGGGTGCTCGGTGACAATCGACAAGGCGGGGGAGAGAGGAAGGCGATGGGGCCGAAGCCGGCCAACTTCGGCAACCGGCTTCTCGGGGATTCGGCCCATCCCGTAGTCACCACCTGGGACGAGACGACGGTGACGGGGCTGTCCCTGCAACCGATCAGCGGCAGTGAGTACAACATGGTCGCCAGCAACCCGGTGCTGATCGACGAAGGTCGTATCCAGGTGGCCCAGGTGACCCGGACCAGGGGCTCCTCCGGCCTCACCGCTGAAAAGCTCGTGCTCTACGACGTGGTGACCGACAAGGTGACGACCGAGGTGAAGCGGCCCACGACGGATGCGCCCACGGACCCGGATCCCGCCAACGTACTGGCGGTGAACGAGGCCGAGACTCTGGTAGCCGACGTGGTGGGACGCAACAAGATCCTTATCCGGAGCCTTCCGTCCCTGCGCGAGGTTGCGGAGATCACCACGCTCATGCCCCCTGTCCGTAAGGACGGGAAGGCGGAGCCGCTGTCGCTCTTCTTTGCGAGAGAAAACGAACTGATCACGCAGTCCGGCAGCCGGATCGAGCGATGGAACACCAGGGAGGGTCGACGGCTCTCAGAACCTGTGGACTCGCGTGACCTCGGGCTCGCCAAGGAGAACCCACCGCTGTACACCTCGGAGGAGAAGCCCCTTGACTCCGGCTTCGCGGTGAACAGGCGCCCCGAGCCGGGATACGTACAGATCATGGTCCGGGGTTACCCGACGCTGCACGCCATCGATCTGCGCACAGGCAAGGAGGACAAGGCGCTGAGTGTCAGCCTCGCGCCGGACAACGACCGCGCGTTTCTCGACAGCAGTGGGCGATATGCGGCCGCGAAGACGAAGGGGGCCATGCTGGAGCTGTGGTCGGTGCGGCCGGGGCGAGAGGCCCACAGAGTGGTGGGTCCGCTAGGGCCAGTGGGAGCGAACGACGTGTCCTGGGGGGATGGGTTCCGGCTCGGCTTCACCGGGCACGGGACCGAGTTCTTCGTGGCCAACGGGAACTCCGTGCGTTTCCAGCGGGCGGACGACCCCAGCCACTTCGACTCTTACGACTTCGCGGAGGACCAGCACTTCGTCGCCGCGAGCAGGGACGGCAAGGCGTTGGTCAGGGTCGTCGACGGCAGCGGGGACCTGATCCGCCTCGATCCCGACCTGTGGAAACGCCACCTGTGCGACGTCGTCGGCCGTGACCTCACTCAGGACGAACGCCGTGGGATGCCCGGCGGACTCCCGGACCGGATCTGCTCCTGAACACGGGCGACCAGTGGGCACTCGGTGAAGGGGGGAACCCCTTGGACGGTCTCGGGTGCAAGGGGTTCTTCCGGGCGAGGACCGAACCTAGTCCTAACCTGGTCCCGGACTTCACAGGTCCCTCGATCGTGAAGATCAAGTGGTCATAGCCAGCCAAGCGACGGTCGACTCGGACGTGCACTGAGCTTGTTCCGCTTTGACGGACACCGTCGGTGTGGTGGTCAGGCTGCGAGTGCGTTCTCGTATTCGGCGGGACTGCGGTAGCCGAGGCTGCTGTGCAGTCGGTGCAAGTTGTACCAGCCCTCGATGAAGTCGAAGATCGCGGTGCGGGCGGCGGCCCGGCTGGGCCAGGGGCTTGTGTTGAGCAACTCCCGTTTGATGGTGGCGAAGAACGACTCGGCGAGCGCGTTGTCCCAGCACTGCCCGGTGCGACCGACGGACAGGCGGACGCCGGACTCCGTTGCCAGAGTGGCGAATTGCTGACTGGTGTACTGGCAGCCGCGATTTGACATCTCCCGCCCCAGCAGGCCTAAACAACTTGGCGATCCTCTCGTCGGACCTATCGACTACTCCTCCGCAGACCCTGAGGACCACATCGTCTCCCTGTCCTTCAGCCCCGATGGGAAAACACTAGTGGGCACAGACGCCGGATACCTCAGGCTGTGGGACACCGAAGACCCTGCGCAACCCAAGGAGCACAAGAGGATCCGGGCGGCAAAGGGCGGCGTGACTGAAGTCCTCTTCCTCCCGCACAGGGAGACCCTCGTAACGGCCGATCTCGACGGCACCGCATAGCTCTGGAATGCCTCCAATCCGGCCCGTCTCACCCCGATCGGGGACCCTTTGATCGGCCACAATGACGGCGTCCTTGCCGTGACGGCCAGCCGTGACGGGCGCGTCCTCGCCACCGCCGGCGACAACCAGACCATTGGCCTATGGGATGTCTCGTCACTGACGCATCCAAAGCCCCTCGGGCAGCCACTCACAGGTCACGCCCGAGCGGTGGTCGCCTTGGCCTTCGATTCGGCCGCGAACACGCTCTACAGCGCTGGAGCCGATGGCGGAACGCGCCTCTGGAACCTGCAGCCGCAGCACGCAGTGCAAGATCTCTGCCAGGCCATGGGCAAGACACTGACACGAAACGAGTGGAAGCGCCGGATACCTCAAATTCCTTACCGGCCGACCTGCCCCTGACGGACCGGATGCAGCTCAGGGGGTGTCCGCTGGCGTCGTCGAGGGGCTGCTGCGCTAGTGTGATGCGCCTGAAATGGCGACTCTAATTAGCTGTCAGGTATTGATGGTTGGTGGGTTGATTTTGGTGAGGTAGTCGGCCAGGGAGTTGAGGATCTCGTCGGCGGTCTTGGTCCAGGTGAACGGCCTGGGGTCCTGGTTCCACCGCTCGATCCATGCTCGGATGTCGCGCTCCAGGGCTTTGACGGATGTGTGAACGCCGCGGCGGACGAGTTTGTCCGTCAGGAGGCCGAACCACCGCTCGACCTGGTTCATCCAGGAGGAGCCGGTGGGGGTGAAGTGGACGTGGAAGCGGGGGTGTTTACCGAGCCACGTCCTGATCTCAGCGGTGTTGTGGGTGGCGTAGACGCCCCTATGTTTCGTCAAGCGGCGAAGGAACGCGGATGGCCGTCATCGGCTGGATGTGACGGTAGATCTCGCGGGCTA
>NZ_JBSHNE010000079.1:0-14449 GCF_053646035.1 Streptomyces sp. NPDC055287
ACGGCTGCAGAAGGTTGAACGTTTCCATGGTTGTCATCGCTGCTCCCCGGGACGGAGTCGCCTCAGCGTCCATGAATCCAGTGCAGCCCCGTGCCGGGCCGTCGTCAAACGCAGAACTCGTGACGGTCGGCTTCGGTGAGCAACATGGGTGCGCGGTCGGCGCTGGCAGGCTCCAGCTTTGGCGCTCGCGCTCATGCTCCGTGTGCTCGCTCTCGCCCTGGCGCGCGGACGCCGACCGCGCGGCGCATGCAGTGGGAGCCTGCGCGCTGGAGCGCCGGCCAGATTCTGAACGTGGTCCTTCCCCCTGGGAGGGGCCGTGCAGCGGTTACACCTCCGACGCCTTGATTCGTCACGGGCCCATGCCCAGGCGGCCGTTACGGGATAAGAGCGTTGTAGACCTCAACCACTTTCGACTCGAACGGTGGTGCCCCGAGTTCCTGTGCGGCCGGCTTGACCTGCTCTTCCATGAAGCGCCGGAACGCGTCTTCCGACTCCCATACGTCAATGACCTGCCAGCCGCCCGCCTCGCCGGGCGCCCCGAAGTGGGCGATGAGCCCGGCGGGCGGATTCGTACGGTCCGGGATCGCCCGGTCGAAGGTCGCCTGGTAGAGCTCCTGGTTCCAGCCCGCAGCCTGGTTGAGCACCAGAATCGCCATCTCGGTTCCTCGTTTCACGTGCGAAGACAGATGTGAACGACGCTAGATCCAAGTGCGGGCGACCGCGAGCAGCGGGGCTGGCTGCTGCGCCGTCCGAGGGAGTGCGGCCGCAACGGGGATGTCAGCGCCCCGACCACGCCCCTACGCGGGGGTGACCTGCACGAATTTCAGGACGCTATGAAGGCACGCGCAACATCTACCGCAACACCCAGTGCAACTTGGCGCACCAGTTAGCGCAACTGACGCCGCAACCCCTGGGGCTCTTCTGCCTTGGGGCCCTGGCGGCTGCTGCGACTGACCTCCTTCCGGACGTCGGCGCCCGCAGCGCGCGGGCCTGGGCATGGCCGCTGGAACAGTCACGCCGTCGTACGGCCGCGCACGTCCTGCCACCCACCGGCGTCCACTGGTGAGCGGCCTTCCAGCGTCCTCGCTCAGCATGGCGGGGGTGATGTGGGGCTGGCCGGGGGGGGCCGGTCGGCTTCGATCGGACGCAGCACACCGGTCTGATCAGCCTGGGTGTACGGGCGCAGCGTCACTTCCATGGGGGAGCTCACGGTTACGACCGTGGCCAGGTATCCCCCTCCTGTCCTGCAACGCCCGTAGGGACGGCTGCGGGGCCCTTGACGGGCCACGTCCTTCGTCCGACGTCACCGCCGCAATGACGCGGCACGGGTGCGGCCCCACGGTCCTGAAACAGCGTCGTTGAACCCCGCCAGATCCGTCCCCGCACAGCTGGCATTCTCATCCCCGTCCAGCTCTGGCCGCAGGGCGAGCATGTCGAGAAGGAGTGCGAGGTCGGATGCGTCTTTCGCCCGGCCTGCCAGGGCAAGCCGCGCCCGCCGGCGCTGCGCCCGCCGCCCCACTCCCCCGCTGCGATCGTGCTCTGCCCTGTCCATGACCGTCGATCCCACCACGACTGCGACCTCAGCGCGCGCCGACAACGCGCCTGCGCAAAACTTATGGCCTGACGGTCGATTCGGCGGCCTCGGTGCTGAAGGTGCGCCCGCCACGGTCAGGTGGGAGTCCGGCCAGACCGAGCCACAGCGCCGCCGCCATCCCGCCCCGCCGGGCCGTCCGGTTCAGGTGTCATGCGAGGCGACGGCCGCGCGAAACTCCTGCATCATCAGCGGGACCGAGCCACGCTGCACGGGCGCCGCGCCCGGTTCGCCCCACACCATGTGGAGCGCCGCGTGCAGCTTGTCGTTCATCGCCTCGTCGACCACGGCCCGGTACTCGTTGAAGATTTCACGTCTGTCCCGGACGGCGACCATGGTTCCGTGGCGGGTGCCGGTCCACCCGATGGCGGTGACCTTCAGCCGAGCTGCTTGCAGCTGCCTGTGAATTAGCCCCGGGGCGGCCGTCAGTACCGGACAAGGGCGATCGGCCGCCCCGGGCCCCCGGAACCCCTAACAGAGAAACCGGAGACCCCCATCATGACCGCAACGCTCCAGCAGATCGAGTCCAGCTCCCGTCTTCTCGGAGACGAGGTGGAGGCGTGGCTCAAGCAGATCACCCCGATCAGCAGCCCGGCCAACCCCTCTCCCCGTCGCCGGTTTCCGCCCCGGCCGCGGAGCACGGCTTCGACATCAAGGCCCTCGTGGCCGCCGGCGTCGCTGAAGTCGAGCGCTCTCAGAAGGCCACCGCCACGGCCCAGCAGCTCGCCCGCCCCGGCCTGCTCGCCCGCATCACCCGCCGCCACCTGCGACCCGCGGACCGCGCCAGCGTGCACATCCGCCGCGCCGCCGCCGAACTCGCCACCGGCGGATGGTGCCGCGGCGTCCTTCGCGACACCCGCGGACAGCACTGCATCCTCGGCGCCCTCCTGGCCGTGCCCTCGGACAACGACACCGCGCTGCGCTCCCACATCCACATCCGCGCCGCGATGACCACCCCGGCCTACGCCCAGCCGTCCGACGCGTACATCGAGCGCCTTGAGCAGGAGGCCCGCCGCCAGGGCCTTGATGCCGCCGCCGTCCGCCGCGCCCACGAGATCGCCGTGCACAACAACACCGCCTTGCGCATCGCGGCCCGGATCAACTCCACCCGCGCAGACCTACGGCAGCTGGGCGTGTGGGTCTCGAACGCCCAAGAGGCGAGACAAGCTCACCCAGGAGCAGCGGGCAGCGCTCTCTGAGCTGGGCGTGGGGTGGGCGTGACACGGCGTGGGGCCGGTCGTTTCGGCCGTGGCTGCGCGCGTGCTGCCACGGGGGTCAGGGGGTGTCGCCTTGCCAGTCCCACCGTTGATCATCGGTGGGCCTGGGGCCGTACAAGGATCGGCCGCCCGGCCCATGGCGGCCGATCTCGGTGGGCAGCGCCGCGCCGTCGCGCAGTTCTCCCGGGCGTCCAGCCGGTGACGTCCAGGAGTAGGCCGTCCAGCGGGCCGCCGACCAGCTCGGTGTAGGTGCGCCCGGGCTGCGGGCCAGGATCGGGGTCGTCGTGGTCGGCTCCGTAGACCCGGCCGCGCATGAGCTGCTCGTCCATCCGGGCAGCATCCCAGCCGCCACTGACACCGGGCCTGCGCCGAGCAGAAACGCGGCGCTCGGGCGCGTTCTCGATCTGGTGATCGGGGGCTGCCGGGCCAAACGCAGACCATTCGGGCCCGGCAGCGCATAGCCCGAGCCCTGGGGGGAGGGGACCCGGGCCACACCGTTGAACGTATGCGCAGCGGCGGGTCCGGTCCGGTAGCCCGCGCCTGTCACCCTCCCTCTTCACTCCACCGGGTACGTGACCGAAGTTCATCCGCGCCCGTTGATCCCGGCGGAGCGAGCACGTGGGCTTGTGCGCGTTCCAGGGGCCCCGACAGCCGCGCCCGGCCCGGGGCCCCACCACGCGCCACCCCACCGCCAGCCCTGTGCGCGCGTTCACCCCCGCAGACGGTGATGCGCTGCGGGGGTCAGTGCAGGAGCCGAGGACTGGCGGCGCCGGGTCTACGGAATGCGGACCCATCCTTTGGCCTGCATCGTTTCTGTTCAGTCTTCGAAGAGCTGCGGCAGTTTCTCCGCCGTCCTCTGCAGGGCGAGGTACCAGCGGATGAAGGCACGTGCGGCGGGCCGGTCGGCGTCGCAGGCCGGACACAGCTCCATCCACTCGCCGGTGATCAGCGGGCCGTGCCAGTGCAGCAGAAGGTCCCCCGAGCAGCGGGAGCGCTTCGGGTAGTAACCACAGTCGTTGAACGGATACACCGTCGACGACAAGGCTGCCGACGGCGCCGCGACCGCCGGAGCGCCCGCAACGGACAGGACGAGAGCAGCGGCCACCGCCACAGTCGTGATCATTTTTCGCATACCTCCCAACCCCCCCATCAGGTTGCGGGCAGTCACGGGACGCGTCCGACGATCACCCCCACGGGCAACCCGCCCCGGCCCTCCGTTCGAAGCCAAGCGCCCAGGAAACGGGCCGACCACCGCGGCACACGCCACACTGCGGTGGGGGCGAGTTCCCGCACGAGCCGCGCAGTGAGGCGCGTGGTCGGCGACAGTCACTCGTCACGGTGGCCGCCGCGCGCCACCCCCCACACCGTCCCTTCGGCTCCGGCACGGTGGGCCCCATGCACTCCCGCCGGCGCGACACCCCCCTCATCCTGACCGCACTCCTCGCTATGACCGGATGCGTCGCCCTACCTCGACCGAGCCCTCGGCACCCCGCCCCCAACTGGCCCCCGCCGACGACCGGCCACCCTCTCCACTCGCTCAATGGCCGGACCCCCAACAGGACCCCCCCCGAACCGAGTTGGCAGCCAGCGGCCCGGACGACGAACCGAAGAAGCGCAAGCACCCCAAGAAGCCCCGCGAGCGCGAGGTGCGCCGGGAACGAGTAGTGCGCTACGACCCCACGCCGCAGATTCCCCACCGCCGCCCAGCCCAGCCGCGAGTCGAGCAGGCCGCCCCGGTCCCGGTGCCGGCCGCACCCGCGCGGCCCCGCAGAAGCGCGCCCCCACCCCAGCCGGACCCGCCCCAAGCGCCGCCGCCCCGCACGTTCGCGCGGAAGGCACCGCAGCCCCCGAAGCGGCAGGCCCAGAAGCCGAACCCGCGGCGCCAAGCGCCTCAGCCGAGGCGGCAAGCACCCGACATGCGTATGGTATGTGCCGCTTCGTCCGGCATCACCCAGAGCTCTATCACCAAACTCTGCACCGACTCGTACGGCCACTGAGCAGCCGGCCAGCCACCGGCGCTGTTGGGACATTCGGAAGCGGCGAACCGAGGGCACGCGACCAAGGTGCGCAATCAACCCAGAGCCAACGATCAGGACTCGGTTGGGCCCGCAGCCGACTCCGTGACGCCCTGTTGTTGCGGGACCAGCTCGCCAGGGCGATCGAATCCATCCGATCCCAGACGGCGATACGTCGCGGCAGCCTCCCGGCCCCGCAGATCAGGCTGGAACCACCGGCCGGGGAGGCCCTGGTGTTTCGTGGACGGAGGCCTTGGTGGTGGTCACGTAGTGGGGGTGTGGCTGTGGCCCCCGGCAACGCCGGGGGCCACAGTGCGCTCACGCCCCTGCGTCAGCTGTGAGCGTCGGCAGGAGTGGGGCGAACGAGGGTGCGCACCTCAGTAGCGCATGCCAGAGCGATGCATGCGCACATTGCGATGGCGGCTGTGCCGATCAGCGTGTCCGGCCCGAACTCCTGTCCGGTGATCGAGACCAGGAAGGTGGCGGCGATGGCGAGTTCTCCCAGGGCGAGGACCGCGAGCCAGGCGGTGCGTACGGCACGGGGTGTGCCTGTCCGTGCCTTGTCCAGTCCCAGGAGTGCGGCTCCGCCGGCCAAGGTGAGTACCACTGCGACGATGACCGCGGTGTACAAAATCCCACTTGAGCCCGAAGGGTTGGTGTGGTCCAGCTCTGCGGTGTCGGGGCCGAGAGTGAACACGATTTCGAGCAGCGCGATGTACGCGACCTGAACGAGGATCAGGATCGGTGCGATGCGTCGGCTGAGCACGTGCGTCATGCGTTGCTCCTCACGAGGTTGCCACTCTTGATCTTCCACAGTTTCCTGTTCGAAACTGCACTCTTGCACGAACTCTTGGCCTTCGTCGAAGCGCTCCTTTTCCCCTCGTAGTAGCGGCCGATTTCGCGGCCCTTCTTGTTGTTTCTGAGGTCCATCGTCTTGTCGTCCCCTCGGGACTGGGACTCGTGACGAGTGGCGACCTCGTACGCCGTTTCGTGGTTTGTGTGGATCTCCATCATGGCGTTCCAATAGCAGTGCCTGAAGGCGTCGCCTGTGCCTTGGAAGAGCGTCGAATCGGCGTACAGCTTCTTGGCGTAGTACAGCGCCACGTTGGCTTGGTCGCGGGCCTTGGCGCAGTCGTACGGGTTCCAGTAGCAGTAGGACCGCTCAGCGGGCGTGACGGTGTAACCGCCTCCGCTCGGGTCAAGCAGGACCAGGTAGTGCACGCTCTGGCCGGCTGCGGGGGCGAGTGCGATCACGATGTCGGTGCCGGACGTCTTCATCGACACCGGCACGGAGTTGCCCTTGGCGTCAAGTGCGAGCGGGGCAGAGACGAAGGTGGCGAGACCGCCCTGACTGTCCGAGATCATCAGGGTGTTCTCCGAGACGGCGGAGAGCTCCTGCCCGGCCTGGAGGTTCACCTTGTAGGCGAAGGACTGGGGAGCGTCGGCGCTGCGCAACAGGTGGAAGATCTCGACCTGGCTGGTGCCGGAGCGGGTCGCGACGGTGTCGGCGTCGGTCTGAGTATTGGGATAGATCACCAGACCGGTGCTGCTCAGTTCGGCGGCAGAGGCGTCGGCTGCCGGCATGTTCAGCAGAGTCTGGGCGGTGCCGTCGGCGCTGGTGCTGGTGAGGGTGCTGCTGGCGTTGTCCGGCAGTTCCGTGACCGGGACGGCCGTCGCGGTTTCTTCGGTTTCCTGCTTCTCAGGGTCGATCTGTTCGACGAATCCGGGCGTGGCGTCGTCGCCTTCCTCGGGAATGTCCTCCCCGGGGAACTCCTCGTCGGGCTCCTGGGCCTCGTGGACGGGGTGGAGGGTGTCGGCGAAGTGAGTCTCGGCTATGTCGTTGATGAACGACGTGGCGAGCTTTCCGGTGATGGCGCCGGCGTGGAAGGTGTGCTCGCCCCACTCGGACCAGGTGCCCGCCGCGTTCTTCACCCGCGCGCTGAGCGTATGCGTGCCACGAGCAGCAGGTGTCCAGTTGATGCTGGTGGCCCCGTTGGCGAGGGATGCGCTCGCGGCAGTTCCGCCGTCGAACGCGTACTCAACGGAGACGGCCTTGCCGACGGGATCTGTGATCTTGAAGGTCCCGGGCTGGCCCGCGTCTCCGTGCCACAGACTGTCGGCAGGGTAGTCGGTGGAAGTGAACGTCGGCGCAGCCGGAACGGAGGTGTCAACGGTCAGGGTGCGCCACGGCGACCATGTGCCGTTCCAGTCGGTGCCGTCGTACGTAGCGACGCGCCACTTGTACGATCCGGCAGTCAGCCCTGGAGCCGTCCACGCTCCAGGCGCCCCCGGAGCGACGTACGGGGAGACACCTGAGGCCACCTTGGTGGTGCCGTCTGCGTTCCACAGCTCGAAGGTGAATCGCACCGTATTGCCGTCTGCATCGGCAGCCTTGGCCTGAAGCGTCGGGGTGGTGTCGGCTATGACAGCACCGTCAGCCGGGATGACCGGGGCGGCGACGCCCGGCTTGGTGTTGTACGTGATGGACAGGGCCGGCTCGGTCGGGCCCTGCGAGCCGTCGACGTAGTTGGCGGAGCGGAAGCGGCGCCAGCTGAGCGAATCGTTCTCGTCCACGGCCTTGATCTGGAAGCCGTAGTTGGGCTGCCCATCCGCCCAGGCCTGGGCGGCGTTGCTGACGTCCCAGCGCATGAAGTTCGCCGGACAAGCGGAGCTGTACCCGTAAGCGCTCTTGGCGACGGCGGCGCCCGTCGCCGTGGTCGCCGGCTGAGCGCCCCACGTCACGCCGCTGGGGTCCCAGTTTCCGGTGATCCGGCGGGCCTCGACACCTGATCCGGTGGTGGCGCAGGTGGAGGACCAGTGCGAGTGCAGGCGCAACTCGGCACTGAGAACGTGCTTGCCCGTGTACTTGGACACGTCGAACTTCACGTACGAGCGGGCTTTGGTGGTGCCCGCGTCGTAGGTGCCGGCTTTCAGCTCGGTGGAGCCGCGCTGTGAGTCCGGGTAGTTGGTAGCGACCCAGGTGTCCGTGGAGGCGGCGAGAGTCGTCGTCGGGTCGATGGTGAGCGGGTAGGTGACGCTCGGGTCCGACAGGAACGCCTGGCCGGGCTTGAGCACGAGCACGGTGCCCTCGGCGGTGTGCTCCACCGTGGTGGCGATTTCCGCGGACCGCAGCGGTTCGCCTGACTTTGCGTCCGTTCCGGTTCCCCACATCCGGGGTGCCGGCGCGCTGGCGACGAGTGTGCCCTTGCTGTCCTCCAGGCGCAGGTGGCCCTGGAAGGTCTTCTCCAGCTCGAGGCCCTCCATGGTGACCGGCAGGCGCAGCTCAAGCGGCTCGGTGGGCCGCTTCTTGAGGATTAGCGATTCGGAGAACCCGTTGGGCAGCGCGGTGACATGCAGGTCGCCATCCGGGACCACCGAGGAGTAGACGGCGGTGTCACCGTCCAGGCGAGGCGCCGGAAACCTTGCCCCAGTCCAGCCCAAAGGAGCGCGCACCGCGGGCTACCGTAGCGAAGTCCTCGGAGCCTCCGTCGGACAGCGTGACGTCAGCCACGGCTGTCTTGGGCTCCAGCTGCTGTCCGGTGTCGACGAGCGTGGTGTCGAGGCGCTTCCATTTTCCTTCCTCCTGCACCCGCACGGGCCCGGAGGAGACTTCAGTGGTGAGAGTGCCGTCCGGGTTGGCGAATGTGGTCGCATCCCCCGCGCGCTCCGATACGGCTTCCACCCGGCGGCCGCTCAGCTTGGCTGCCAGCTGAGCCGACGCGACATCGGGAGCCTCGGTGACCCGCTTGAGAGCTTCGGTCGATGCGAGTGCCTGGCTCCCTGAGGGCGATGCCTCGGCTGCTTGAGCAGTGCCTGCTGTATGGACAGCGAGTGTGGTCGACAGCGCCAATGACATGGCGGCCGCCGTGAACCTTCGCTTCATATTCCCCCTTAACTACTTCACTGATCAGCCAAAAAGGTGATCAAGGTGAGGGGATTCTATGAACAGCTGATGTTGTTGCTTGACCACTCCAGCCGCACCGAGAGTGGCCATACTTGTCCAATTCCCCACCGGCGGTGGGTGATCTTGGTCACCGAGGGGAGACGTGCTGTGCCTCATTCTCACGGCATACCCGATCTTTGTGGTGAGTCCGGCGCGGCCTTATCCGGCTCGGGGCTCTCCGTTGTACTGCGGCAATCAGTTACCCGGAGACAGGTGGACTCGTTGCCGCGTGTCCCCACAGGTCCTGGCGCTGGTTCCACCGACCCTCAGCGGGAGGCCAAGCTCGACCGCATCGAGCACGTCCTGGAGCACTTACCTGACCGGAGCTTCGCGTTCGACGAGTTCGGCCCGCTCGGCATCCGCCCCACCTTAGGCGCCTGCTGGGCCACGGTGAGTAGGCCCGACCGGATCCCGGCCACCTACCACCGCACCCATGGCGTCATGTATTTCCATGGCTGCTACTCGGTGGGTGACGACAGGCTCTGGGGCGTCAATCGACACCACAAAGGCGCCGCGCAGCCACTGGCCGCGCTCAAATCCATCCGTGCCGCCCGTCCCGACGGCGCACCCATTTACGTGATCATGGACAACCTGTCCGCGCATAAGGGCATCAAGATCCGCGCCTGGGCTGAGAAGAACCAGGTCGAGCTGTGCTTCACGCCGACCAACGCCTCCTGGGCCAACCCGATCGAGGCTCACTTCGGGCCGCTGCGGCAGTTCACGCTCGCCAACTCCGACGAGGTGGGGAGCCCGGATCGTCGCGCCCAGGACTCGCGTCGGTCAGAGGCGGGGCATCCCGCCTGACAGCCTTATGGGTCGGGGCTTGACGGTGTCCACCAGGAAGGGCATGTCGTCCGTGACGACCCGGGCCCCTGACGGTCTTGAGGGGTGTGGTGGTGGCGAGCACTGCCACACCCCTCGCGGTCAGCGTCGGACGTTCACCGTCACTTGCAGGCCGCCACGGCCGGCAACGGCTGCGCCTGCGGCGCCCACCGCCACGGCCGCCTCGACATGACCACCCACGGCCAACACGACCGAGACAACCATCGCCAGCAAGCCCACGCAGGCCGTGAACCAGGCCAGGGCACCGCTGCCCCTGCGCGGCCTGTCTGGGATACCTTCGAAAGACGCCAAGGGAACCACTCTCCTCACAACAGGATGAAGGCCCATCGGCGCGCGAGGGAGATCCGGGGAGGCCAGCCGCCAAGCAAGGGCCTCGCCCGGGTCTCCCCGCACCGCACCTCAAAGGTCACCGGATGCACTCCGCATCCGCATCAGGAATCCTCGCCCGCGATACAAGACGAGCGGGGTCCTTCCAGCCATATGCCCCAACGCGGCTTGTAAACAGACCACTTAAGGCCGTGTGACCGGTGCCAACGAGCCTACCGTTCACCCCTGGGTGCCCGTCATGAGCTGTATGTGTACAGAAGCCAGCTCCGAAGTTTGACACTTTGGACATGACCGTCTCTGGCTTGGGCATAGCGCTACTTGCCACCTGACGTCGCCCTCATCCCGCTCCCGCCATCCGTGACATGCGTGGACGTACGCCCAGGTGGCCAAACGGCCCTGCACAACGACTCCGCCGTCCGAACCGATCCGCACCCGCACCCGCACCCGCACCCGCACCCATAGTCACGACCTGGATCGAGAACTCGGCCTTGGTCGCGCCTATCACCGCATCCTCGACCACGTCCCCGATGACGACCGCGCCCCGCCCTCGGTCGGTGCGTGCCACCTCAGCCGCGAGCCAACACCGACGCCCCAGCCGTCGCTCTCCGCGCCGACGGGCCGGGGCGTACGGGAGCACGGGCGCGAGCTGCAACTACCAGGCTCACACCCACACAGCTCACCCCGTCTACCTGGGAATGGGCTGTGAGCCTCATAGACCTCACAGGCTCGGGCTGGCGTGACACCAGGTGCGTGACACCGCCCTGGCGACGTGCCGTCCCATAAGACATGCCGTCAGCACCTGTCGCCGAGGCGACCGCTGCGCGGGCCGCAACCGTTCGATGAGCAGAGCGTTAGACCGGCATGAAGATCATTGCGCGGCGTATCGCCGCATCCGCTGTCCTTGCCGGTGCCGTACTCGGGACGCTGACGCTGCCTGCCCAGGCCGCCGACAACGAACCCGGCAACGGCATCTCCGCCTCAAGCGACCGCAACGACGAGGTGTTCCCCACCGACATCTTCGGCTACGAGGACCCGGCCGAGTTCATCCAGCAGTACTACGAGTACAAGAAGGGCTGCACCAACGACTGCCAGGCCGGCTTCGTTCGCGGCCTGGTCTACAACGCGGCGGACCTGGTCTAGCGCGAACCGTCTCCGCTGGCACCGACACGTCACCGCGATGGCGGCCGTGGAGCCGAGGTCAGCTGCGCTCCTCGTTCGTGGTTTGTGTTTGTGGCCTCTCGCGTCAGGTCAGGACGTGGGAGGCACGGCGCGGTTCAGAGGTTCCAGGTCTCCGTGCAGGGCGGCGTGGAGTGCGGCCGCGAGTTCGCGGGCCCGCTCTTCGCTCGACACGCTGTGCATCATGAAGTAGATCGGTCCTGCGTAGGCGTCCGCACCGACCTCGCCGTTGTGGACCATGCGGACGATCGCGGCCCGGACCACGTCGTTCACGGTGTCGACGACGGAGTACCCGGGGCCGGCGGTGAGCGTGTCCGCCTTCACGGTCCACCGCGGACCCTCGGATTCGATGGCAACGAACACGGCGCGGTGCGCCATGGCCTGCCTGTAAGCCTTGTGGAAAGCACCGGTGCCGGAGGCGTCTGGGATGAGCTGGGCAGGGCAAGGAACCGGCAGCGGCTGCATGAGGAGAGTGTGCAAGAGGTCAGGAACATTCACGTCCGTTGACACTCGAAGATCGCCCCGGTGCTGGGCCCTCACCCCTCTTACCGGCCGGCAGCGCGCGTGCTCCTCGCGGCCCCCTGCCCGGCCGGGCGCAGGGGAGCACCATGGAACTGTGGGTTCCTCGGACGAGCAGGATCAGGGTGCGGGGCTGGAGCCGGTGGGCCGGGCACATGCCCTGCGGCTGACCGAGCAGCTGCGTGCGGCGATCAGTGAGGCGCGGCGGGCGGCTTTGGTGCTGGCGCAGCGGGTGCGCGACGCGCACCGGGCGCGGGTGTGGGTGGCCCTGGGCTATGGCGGGTGGGGTGAGTACGCGCAGGCCGAGCTGGGGATCAGCCGGGCGCAGGCGTACCGGCTGATCGACATCGCAGAATCCACCGAAGGACTGAGCAGGGTGATCGGCGCCGCCTGCGTCCTTGCCGACGTGTCACCTGCGGGGTGACACGGACACGTCCGGGCTGGTGGATCTGGCGCTGTCGCAACGGGACTGCGCGTTGTCCACGGCCGGCTCGACAACATCACCACCCTCGTCACCGAGCGGCTCACCACAGCCGCCCAGACCGGACAAGTCGAACGGCCCGAAGTGCGCGCCGTCGTGGGCCAGGCCGTCGACGAGCTCCGCCGCGAACCGCTCCCCACCACCGGCGCCGACGGTACGGGCGGGGGTGATGGCGGCGCTGTGGAACGGGCACTCGCTGACACCGAGCGACATCCCGCTGACACGGACGCGGTACGGCGCCTGGTCGACGAGATGGTCGCGCCGACGGAAGGTTGGACCAGATCGCGCTCGAACTCGTTCCGCCGTACCTCTGCGAAACAAGAAGCCGTCGACACCGTTCTCACCCGCTTCGCCAACAACGACGTCGGCAGCGACACCAAGACCATCCTGGCCGTACGCCGCTACGTCCTCACCAGCGACCACCACCCGCTGGAAGGCACCTGGCTCCGACCACCAGGCACGCACGAAGGTGAACCCGGTGCCGCCCTCATAATCGCGAAACTCTGCGGCGGCTCTGTTACGCCGCTCCACATAATTGTGCTCCCTCGACACGATTGCTGTCAGCTTGACCGGGACCTTCCCAGCAGCATTCGGTAATCATCGGGAACGCTCCCATGCGGAAGGTCGGAAACGGGTCGCGCCCTCCCCGCCGACAGGCCGTCCGCGCAGACTCGGGTGGTACGCTCGCCCGCCCCTGGCGCCCGCCCCGCCGACGCCTCCCCCGCCCTCCACACCCCCGGCCGCGCCATCCTTCGCAGATCGTGGCCGAGTTTTCATCCACGCTTCGCTCAAGACCCCGAGAGCGCCTGGCGGAACACCTGCGCCGACCGCGGGTTCTGTCCACACTGCCACACGCCGTGCGGGCAGTAGTCGGTGATGGTGTGGTACAGCGGCTTGTGCTCGTCGATCCACTCGAGCATGCGCCGCATGTACTCGGGATTGTCGCCGTGCCGGAACAGTCCCCACTCCGGGTACGAGATCCGCTTGCCGTGCTCCTTCGCGAAATCGACGTGCGCCTGGAGCCCGTACGGCTGGCTGACCTGATCGTCGAAGGTGCGTCCCGGCGCCTGGTCGTAGGAGTCCATCCCGATGATGTCGACTTCGTTGTCACCGGGGTAGCACTCCGTCCAGCCGACCGCGTCGGCACCCCGGTTCGGCGCGAAGTCGAAGTCGAAGCGCTGGCCATCCACCGAACGCATGGTGGTCACGATCCGCCGCCAGTACACCTTCCAGTTCTCCGGATCGGGCCCGCAGCGGTGGGTGTAAGTGGTGCCGTTCATCTCCCAGCCGAGCACGATCACCGTGTCCGGCACCCCGACCTCGACCAGCCGCTCGGCCAGCCGCCGGAAATGATGGTCGAACTCACCCTGGGCGCCCGACCCGATCAGCTCGGCGACCTCATCGTCCGGGACACTGGCCTCGTTACGCTCCTGCATAGGCACGTTCAGCACGAACAACCGGTCGGGCTCGGCCCGGCGCCACCGCGCCCAGCTGCGCAGGAAGTCAGGGGCGCCCTCAATATTCGACCACGCGTCGCCGGGCAAGTAAGTGTGCCCGACCCGCAGTTCGGTGCCACCCAGCCAACGAGAGAGCTCCTCCATCCGCTCCACACCAGGTGGCCCGTAATGGAGATAGGCCCCCATTGCGACCCCGGTCCCGGAGCCCCTCTCGGACTCGTTCTCCGGCAGCCAGGCGAGGGCCGCCCAGGTGGCGAGCAGGCCCGCTGTGACCGTGGCGATGCAGGTGCCGGCCAGCCTGCGACGTGGTCGATTGGCCATGGCGTCTCCCCAACCTCTCGCTCTGAATCGATGCGCTTGAAAGGGAAGTCCGATGCGTTCTCCCAGGCGGGACCGCCTCCGCAGACTCGCCGACGAGCACCTCCCGTCGCCCTCGGCCCTCCACTATGAATCGCCCGCGAAGCCCCATGTACCGGACGCGCGGCAGGCATCACCCCAACGGGCGACCGTGCCCTTGCCGCTGGAGTCGGGCCAACACCCCGACGGCCGCGCCCAAGCGGCACTGCCTAGAAACCAAGTTGGCCGGACCCACCTGCCGCCTTCCCGTAGCGGCGGGTGTCGGCCTGTTCAACGACGCAGCCTCACTGCGAAGCGAAGGCCGAAGTGACGCATGAACTGGGCGCGGCGGTGCCCGATGTCCATGTCGGGCCCGGACCCTCACTGCAGGCACCAACGGGTAACCCCAAAAGACAACGACCGTGCATGGCGCTACCGAACAGGCATGACTGAAGTTTCCCCGTGATCTCGGACACTCAATGTCTACGCCGCGAGGGCGTGCTGTTGCCGCTGCCTGGTCTCGGCTGGGGTGAGGTAGCCGAAG